>DASZGY010000127.1:0-1871 GCA_035938395.1 Acidimicrobiia bacterium | reverse complement strand
AATCGAGAACATCACACTCCCGCTCGCACTCGCCGGGAGGAAGCCCGACAAGCAGTGGCTCGACCGCGTCATCAAAACGGTCGGCCTCGCCGACCGGCTCAAGCACCGGCCGTCCGAGCTGTCGGGTGGACAGCAACAGCGCGTCGCCGTCGCACGGGCACTCGCGAGCCGTCCGGAGGTCATCTTCGCCGACGAGCCGACCGGGAACCTCGACTCCAAGGCGAGCGCCGAGATCCTCGAGTTCATGCGCCAGGCCGTCACCGATCTGGGCCAGACGATCGTGATGGTCACGCACGACCCCATCGCCGCCGGCTACTCCGATCGCGTCGTCTTCCTCGCCGACGGGAAGATCGTGGACGAGCTCCGGAATCCGACGGCCGAGACCGTCATCGACCACGTGAAAGACATCGGCGAGTAGCACCGTGCGCCGCGTCACGATCAAAGGACTGCTTGCCCACAAGCTCCGGTTCGCTCTCACCGCCCTGGCGGTGATGCTCGGCGTCGCGTTCATGTCCGGGACGATGATCCTCACCGACACCATCTCCCGAACCTTCGACAACCTGTTCGCGGACGTGAACCGCGGCACCGACGCCTACGTGCGGAGCGCCCAATCGTTGTCGAGCGGCTTCGGCGGTCCCGTCCGCCGGCAGCGCGCCCGCGTGCCCGCGTCGCTGGTGCCCCAGATCGAGGCCGTTCCCGGCGCCGCTGCCGCCCAGGGGAACCTCCAGTTCTACGCGCAGCTCGTCGACAAGAAGGGCAAAACCGTCGGGAACCCGCAGCGGGGGGCGCCCACCTTCGGCTTCAACTGGGGCACGGTGAAGGCGCTCAACCCGTACCGGCTCGAGCCCGGAGGGCATGCACCCGTCGGGCCGGATCAGGTCGTGATCGACGCCGGGTCCGCCAAGAGTGCCCACTTCGTGGTCGGCGACCAGGTGACGATCCTCACGCAGGGGCCGCCGGCGAAGTACCAGATCGTCGGGATCGCCAAGTTCGGGAACGCCGACAGCGCGGCCGGCGCGTCGGCCGCGCTGTTCGACACCCCCGCCGCGCAGGCGATCACGGGGGCCATCGACCAGTTCGACTCGATCTCCGTGGTCGCGCAACCCGGAGTGTCACAGCAGGCGCTCAAGAGCCGGATCGCCGCCACGCTCGACAGCAAGACCTACCAAGTCCTCACCGGTGCGCAGATCACGAAGGAGAACCAGAGCGACATCAAGAACGCCCTCCAGTTCTTCAACGTCGCGCTGGTCGTCTTCGCGCTCGTGGCGTTGTTCGTCGCCACGTTCATCATCTTCAACACGTTCTCGATCGTCGTGGCCCAACGGCTCCGCGAGTTGGCGCTGTTACGCGCGCTCGGCGCCAGCGGTCGACAGGTCATGGGGTCCGTCCTCACGGAAGCGGTTCTCGTCGGCCTGTTCGCGTCCGTGATCGGCCTCGGTGCCGGCATCGCATTGTCCAGCGCGCTGAAGGCGCTGCTCGACGCGTTCGGGCTCGACATCCCGGCCGGCGGCACCGTCATCAGCGCGCAGACGGTGATCGTCGCGCTCGTCGTCGGCACGGGCGTGACGATCCTCTCCGCGGTCGTGCCCGCCCGAAAGGCCTCACGGGTACCTCCGATCGCGGCCATGCGCGACGTGGCGATCGAGGAGCGGCCGCAGTCCGCCCGCCGCGTCCTGATCGGGTTCGGCATCCTCGCCCTTGGTGTCCTCTCGCTGTTCGCGGGGCTGTTCGCAGGGGCCGGCATCCAACTCGTAGGGCTCGGCGCGTTGATCGTGTTCATCGGCGTGTTCGTGTTGGGACCTGTGGTCGCGCGTCCACTCAGCGACGCGATCGGCTGGCCGGCGGCACGGCTGCGCGGCATCACCGGCTCC
>DASZGY010000126.1:0-44737 GCA_035938395.1 Acidimicrobiia bacterium | reverse complement strand
CTCCCGCTCGTCATCGTGGACGTGCAGCGGGGCGGTCCGTCGACCGGGCTGCCGACGAAGACCGAGCAGTCCGACCTGCTGCTGGCGATGTTCGGAAGGCATGGCGAGGCGCCGCTGCCGATCGTGGCCGCGCGCTCGCCGAGTCACTGCTTCGACGCCGCGTTCGAGGCGGCGCGCATCGCAGTGAAGTACCGGACGCCGGTCATCCTGCTCACCGACGGGTATCTCGCCAACGGTGCCGAACCTTGGAAGCTGCCGGATGTGAACGCGCTGCCGGACATCTCGGTGCCGTTTGCGACTGAGCCCAACCACGACGGCGAGTTCTGGCCCTACCTCCGGGACCCGGAGACGCTCGCTCGACCGTGGGCGATCCCCGGCACCCCGGGCCTCATGCACCGCATCGGCGGCCTCGAGAAGGAAGACGGCACCGGCAACGTCAACTACGACCCGGAGAACCACGAGCACATGGTGCGCATCCGGGCCGAAAAGGTGGCGCGCATCGCCTCGGACATCCCGCCGGTCGAGGTCGACGACCCCGACGACGCCGACCTGCTCGTTCTCGGGTGGGGGAGCACGTGGGGCTCCATCCAGGCCGCGGTTCGGCGTGTGCGCGCCGGCGGGAAGCAGGTTGCCCACGCGCACCTCGTGCACATGAACCCGTTCCCCGCCAACCTCGGTGAGGTGCTGAGCGGCTACCGGAAGATCGTCGTCCCCGAGATGAACCTCGGGCAGCTGTCGCGCCTCGTGCGCGCCGAGTACCTGGTCGACGCGCGGACGCTGAGCAAGGTCCAAGGCGTCCCGTTCTCGGCGACCGAGATCGAAGCCAGGATCCTGGAGATGCTCGATGCCTGACGAAGCCGTGAAGCTCAGCCGCAAGGACTTTCAGTCGGACCAGGAGGTCCGCTGGTGCCCGGGATGCGGTGACTACTCGATCCTCACCGCCGTGCAGCTGCTGCTGCCGGAGCTCGACGTGAAGCCCGAGAACCTCGTCTTCGTGTCGGGCATCGGGTGCGCGGCGCGATTCCCCTACTACATGAACGTGTACGGGCTGCACGGCATCCACGGCCGCGCGCCCGCGATCGCGACCGGTATCGCGCTCTCCCGGCCCGATCTCGACGTCTGGGTGATCACCGGAGACGGCGACGCGCTGTCGATCGGCGGAAACCACCTGATCCATTCGCTGCGCCGCAATGTGAACTTCACGATGTTGCTGTTCAACAACCAGATCTACGGGCTCACGAAGGGCCAGTACTCGCCGACGAGCGAGGTGGGCAAGGTCACGAAGTCGACGCCGTTCGGCTCGATCGATCATCCCTTCAACCCGGTGTCGCTGGCGCTGGGCGCGGAGGCGACGTTCGTCGCCCGGACGCACGACATGGACCGGAAGCACATGACCGAGACGTTCCGACGGGCCCACGCGCACCGAGGCTCGTCGTTCGTCGAGGTGTACCAGAACTGCAACGTCTTCAACGACGGCGCTTTCGCGGCGGTGACCGCCAAGGAAGCCCGGCCCAACATGCTGATCGACCTGAAGCACGGCGAGCCGATCCGCTTCGGCGCCGAAGGGCAGCACGGCGTCGTGCTCAATCCCCGGGGCGAGACCGAGGTCGTCGATGTCGCCGACGTCGGCGAGGATCGCCTCCTCGTGCACGACGAGCACCGTGACGACCCGTCGCTCGCGTTCGCGCTCTCTCGTCTGGCCGACACGCCGACGGTGCCGACGCCGGTCGGGGTCTTCCGTGACGTCGAGCGTCCGATCTACGAGGGCGAAGTGCAGCGGCAGCTGGTCGGCGCCCAAGAACAGCGCGGCCCCGGCGACCTCGAGGCCTTGATCGGGTCCGGCGCCACGTGGGAGGTCGGCGGCTAGGCCGGAGCTCCGGCCGCCTCGTCCAAGCTGCGGAACACCATCCCCGTGCGCGGCTTCGGGGAGAAGAACGTCGTCTTCTCGGGCATGCGCACCCCGGCGAACGCGGCCGCACGGATCTGCGCCACGGTCACCGGGCGCAATAAGACGGCCGCGTCGGCCGCGCCCTTCTCCACCAACGCCGCCACCGCGGCGGCGTCGCTCCGGAACGTGACCGTCGCATCGGGCAGCGCCGGTCGCACGGACGCGTCGAAGCGGACCGAGTCGACGTCGCGCAGTACTTCCGTGGTGTCGGTGACCTCGTGCGTCGGGTGGAGCAACGCGAGGCCGGATCGATCGATCAGCCCGAGTGCGTTCTCGTCCTGCATCCGGGCCCGGAGCTCGACGACTCCTTCGGGCGTGTTGGCGCCGGCGTCGAGAACCGTGAACGCGCCGGTGAGGGTGCTCCGCACGTCGACCCCGTCGAGCCCGAGCAGCAGGCGGTGAATCGGGCGCACCGAGAGCTCGTCGTCGGCGAGCTCCCCGGTGAACGCCATGATGCGCTCTGCGCCCGGGTCGTCGATCCCCGCCGCGACGCGCTCGTCGCGGTACGCACACGCGGTCTCGAAACGGTGGTGGCCGTCGGCGAGCACCACCGGGGCGGCGGCGACGGCGTCGGACACCGCCGCGATGTCCTGCGGCGCCGTCAAGGGGAAGAGCCGGTGCGTGACGCCCTCGCCGTCTTCGCAGTAGGCGATCAGCGGCAGTCGGTGCGGGACCAGCAGGGTCGAGAGTCCCTCGGTGAGCGAGAGCACCCAGATCGGATCGAGGTTCGCCCGCGTGGCACGGAGGAGCGACAGACGGTCGCTCTTCGCCGTCTTCATCGTCCGCTCGTGGGGGAGGATGCCGACCGCGCCCGGGTCGGCGCCGCGCGGTGGGAGCCCGAGAGCGCCGATGACCCCATGGGTACGCCGGAATCGCCCGTGCTCGTCCTCGAACAGCATCTCGTAGAGGTAGAAGCGCGCCTCGTCGTCGACGACGAGCGCGCCGGTGCGGTGCCACTCCTCGAAGCAGTCGGCCGCGACCTGGTAGCGGTCGCGTCCGTCATCGCCGTCGCGGGGGAGGATCAGGCGGACGGAGTTGCGCGGGTCTGCGGACTCGAGCGCCGCCCGGCTGTCGTCGTCGATCACGTCGTAAGGTGGCGCGGCGACCGATCCGACGTCCGCAGGAGAGCTCTCTTCGTTCAGCGCGTAGCGGATCCCGCGGAAGGGAAGGAACTCGGGCACCGGGCGGTTCGCTTTCGTGACGTGGGCAGGCCGCTCGCCCTGATTGTCTCATACCGATCGCGGGCGACGGCCGGACGAAGACACCGACGAGCGAGAGACCGAGAGACGACGAGAGACATCGAGAGACATGGAACCGACTGCGTACGACTCATTCCAGGAAGGCTGCCGCCTCCTCGCCAACGAGAGCCCGCACGCCGCCGTCGTGGCCCTCGAGCGGGCGCGGGACCTCGAGCCCGACAAGGGCTCGATTCGCGAGACCCTGGGCCGGGCCTATTTCCGCACCGGGCGGTTCGGGGAGGCGCGGGCGGAGTTCTCGCGGGCCGTCGACATCGATCCCGTCAACGACTACGCGCTGTTCGCGCTCGGGTTGTCACTGCTGCGCGTCGGTGACCGCAATGGGGCGCGCCGCCCGCTCAAGCTCGCGGTCGCAATGCGACCCGAGATGGACGCCTACCGAGACGCGCTCTCTGCCGCCGAGTGACGGCTGAGCGCCCGGTCGTCTGCTGCGACCTCGACGGCGTGGTGTGGCGCGGCGACGAGCCCATCCCGGGCGCCGCCGCCGCCATCTCGGGGCTGTGCGAGGCCGGTTTCCGGGTGACGTTCGTCTCCAACAACTCGAGTCAGCCCGTCGGCGAGGTCGCGTCAAAGCTCGCCGCCGCCGGGGTGCGGACATCGTCAGACGACGTGATCACGAGCGCGGTCTCGGCCGCGACGCTGCTGGCATCGGCGTTGGAGCCGGGCTCGCCCGTGCTCGCATGCGCGGGGCCCGGGGTCGTGGAGGCGCTCGAGGCCGCCGGCCTGCGCCCCGTCGAGCGCGAACCGGCGCTCGCCGTGGTCGTCGGCTTCCATCGCGAGTTCGACTACGACGAGCTCGCGCGTGCGTCGGCAGCCGTGCGCGGTGGAGCCCGATTCGTCGCCACCAATCTCGACGCGACGTACCCCGTCCCCGGCGGCATGATCCCCGGGTCGGGAGCGATCGCGGCCGCTGTCGCCACCGCCTCGGGGCGCGCTCCGGAGGTCGCCGGGAAGCCCGAACGCCCGATGGTCGACTTGATCCGAGCGCGGTTTGGTTCCCGAGGGCTGGTGGTGGGAGACCGGCCGTCGACCGATGGCGCGCTTGCCGATGCGCTCGGGTGGCCGTTCGCGCTGGTGCTGTCGGGCGTGACCCAGCGCGACGCGCCGCCCGGCGGCGAGTCGATTCCCGAACCGCCGCCGCCGTTCGTCGCCGACGACCTCGCCGCGCTCGTGCCTCAACTGGTGGACGCGACGAACACCGCCTGAGCCGCACCGCGCGACCGCGGGTCAGCGGCCCCATCCCCACTGCGGCGGCCCGGCTGGTCGCACGCGCTGGCGCGGCGGTCCGAGCAATCCCCGCAGCGCAAGGGCGATACCGGCGCCGGCGACGAACCCGCCGACATGCGCCACCCACGCCACGCCCGAGTTGGGGTTGAAGCCGGTCAGGAACTGCGACCCGAACCAGATCGCGAGCAGGACCGCGGCCGGGAGATAGACGGGCAAGAAGAACAGCAGGGCGATGACCGTCAACACGCGCGCGCGCGGCCAGAACACCAGGTACGCCCCCATCACACCCGCGATCGCCCCGGACGCTCCGATCACGGGCTGCGTCGAGCCCGGATCGGCGAGGTAGTGCGCGGCAATCGCGGCCACACCTACGACGAAGTAGAAGACGGTGAAGCCGATGTGACCGAGATGGTCCTCGACGTTGTTGCCGAAGATCCACAGGAACAGCATGTTGCCGGCGATGTGCAGGATGGAGCCGTGCAGGAACATGGACGCGAAGACGGCAAACCAGACGTTCTTGCCCGGGAAGACCTCCGGTGAGGCGACTCGCTGTGCCGCGTTGCAGCTGCCGGTGTTGAGCTCCCGCACCGTGGCCGGCTGTCCCTGGCGGAGCTCGCACGGGATCGCGGCGTGCTCGAGCGTGAACGCGGTGTCGCGCGAGGTGCAGAGGCGCGAGTCGACCCCACTGTGCGGCTGGATGAACAGGTACACGAGGACGTTCAGAGCGATGATCGCCACCGTGACGAACGGAAACCGCTCGGTGGGATTGTCGTCGTGCAACGGGATGACCATGGGGATCGCACGATACCGGTCCTCCGCGAAAGCCCCACGGCGGGTAATCTGCGCGCGCTGTGCGCCGCCGACTCGATGCCGAACTGGTGCGACGCGGTCTCACCGCAAGCCGGCAGCGAGCGCTCGAGGAGATCGGTGCGGGACGTGTGCTCGTCGGCGGCCTGCCGGCGCGATCCGCGGCGCGGCGTGTCACCGCCGACGAGTCGATCAGCGTCAGCGGTGACGGCCCGAGATTCGTGTCGCGCGGCGGCGAGAAGCTCGCGGCCGCGCTGGACCACTTCGATGTGGACGTCACCGACCGGAGTGCCCTCGACGCCGGCGCGTCGACGGGCGGGTTCACCGATTGCCTGTTGCAAGCCGGAGCGGCGCACGTCGTGGCGGTTGACGTCGGCCGCGGTCAATTGGCGTGGTCGCTGCGCACGGATCCGCGCGTGACCGTCCTCGAGCGGACGAACGTCCGCCACCTCACGCCGGACGACATCGGCGGGCGGGTCGACTTGTCCACGGCCGATCTTTCGTTTATCTCGCTGACCGTGTGCGCGCCCGCGTTGGCCCGATGCACGACGGCCCACGCCGACCTCCTCCTGCTCGTGAAGCCGCAGTTCGAAGCCGGTCGCCGCGACGTCGGGAAGGGGGGCGTGGTCCGGGACGCGTCGGTGCATCGTTCGGTGCTCCGCCATGTGCGCGACGGCCTCGCTGCCGCGGGCATCGACGCGGTCTCCGCCATGCCGTCACCGCTGCGGGGCGCCGACGGCAACGTCGAATTCTTCTTCCACGCCCGTACGGACGGCCCCTCGATCATCGGTGATGCTGCGCTCGACGCCGCGGTCGACCGTGCGCACACGGGAGCGCGCTCGTGACGAGCGCCATCCGTACCGTCGGTTTGGTCCCGCACCGCGAGCGCGCACGCGCGCACGAACTGGCGGGGCAAGCGGCGAAATGGCTCGCGGATCACGGCGTGTCCGTACGCGTGCCGGAGGACGACGCCGGTCCGTGCGGCCTCGAACACCTCGCGTGCCCCCAGTCCGAGTTCGCCAAGGGGCTCGACGTCGTCCTCTCGCTCGGCGGCGACGGCACCATGCTGCGCACGGTCGACATGGTCTACGAAGCCGGGGTCCCCGTACTCGGAGTCAATGTCGGCGACCTCGGCTACCTCACCGAGGTCGATCCCGACCCCGAAGCAATCGAGCGCGCGCTCGAGAGACTGCTTGCCGGTGACTACGACGTCGCCGAACGCACGGTGCTCCAGGTCGACGTCGAGACCGGTGGTCCGGCGGCGGGACGCTGGTGGGCGCTGAACGAAGCTGTCCTGGAGAAGGTGCAGAGCGGTCGCTTGGTCCGGCTCGACGTGCTCATCAACGGCACGGTCTTCACTCCCTACGCCGCCGACGGCGTGATCGTGTCGACGCCGACGGGGTCGACCGCGTACTCGTTCTCCGCCCGTGGGCCGATCGTGTCGCCCAGCCACCGTTGCCTGCTCTTGACTCCCGTGTCTCCGCACATGCTGTTCGACCGGGCGCTCGTTCTCGGCGCCGACGAAGAGCTCCGCTTCGTCGTCATCGACGAGCGGAGGGCGGTCCTCACCCTCGACGGACGCGTGCTCGGGACGCTCGAGCCGGGCGACGCGGTCACGTGCACGGGCGGCGCGCGACCGGCGCGCATCGTGACGTTCAACCCGCGCGACTTCCACCAGATCCTGAAGGCCAAGTTCGGCCTCGCCGATCGGTAGGAGCGTTCCCGCGGTGCTGACCGAGCTGCACGTCGCCGACCTCGGGATCGTCGCCGACCTCACTCTCGTGGTCGGTCCCGGCCTCACCGCGATCACCGGCGAGACCGGCGCCGGCAAGACGCTGCTCGTCGAGGCGGTCGAGCTCCTCGTCGGCGGCCGAGCCGACACGACGCTCGTGCGCGACGGCGCGTCCGAAGCGCGCGTCGAGGGTCGATTCGTGGATGCGGAAACCGGCGACGAGGTCGTCCTGGCGCGCGTGGTGCCTTTGGACGGGCGCAGCCGTGCCTACGTCGACGGGCGGCTCGCAACCGTCGGCGAGCTCGTCGAGGTGGGCGCACGTCTCGTCGACCTCCACGGCCAGCACGCGCATCAATCCCTCCTGGCGCCGGCGATACAGCGCGCCGCGCTCGATCGGTTCGCCGGCCCGCCGGCAACTGACCCGCTCGCCGCGCATCGCGCCGCCCGCGCCGAGATGCGACGCATCGACGCCGAGCTCGCCGGGCTCGGCGGCGACGACCGGGCCCGCGCTCGCGAGCTCGACCTGTTGCGCTTCCAGATCAGCGAGATCGACGCCGCCGGCCTCGACGACGCCACGGAGGACGTCGCGCTCGAGGCGGAGGAGGCGCTCCTCGCCGACGCTCTGTCGCATCGGGAAGCGCTCGCCGCCGCCTACGGCGCCGTCGAGGGACCTGCGCTCGACACGGTCGGCGCGGCCGCGGCCGCGCTGGCGGGCCGGGGCCCGTTCGCGGAGCTGGCCGAGCGGCTCCGCGCGACGCAGGCCGAGCTCGCCGAGCTCGGACGCGAGCTACGCGTCGCGCGCGACACCGTGGAGGACGATCCCCAGCGACTGGAGGAGGTCCGGGCGCGGCGGAAGCTGCTCCGCGAGCTCACGCGGAAGTACGGCGAGACGCTGGCAGACGTGCGCGTCTATGCGGGTGAGGCCCGCCGGCGGCTGGCGGAGCTCGAGAGCTATGAGGCCCGCGCCGCCGAGCTCGAGCAGGCTCGTGACGCGACGCGGGCGCAGGCGGTGGAGGCTGCCACCGCGTTGTCCCGGGCCCGGCAGGCGGGCGCGGGGTCCCTCGCCGAGGCGGTCACACCGCACCTGCGCGAGCTCGCGATGCCGGCCGCGACCTTCGAGGTCGTCGTCGAAGCGGGGGAGCCGTCCGACGACGGCGCCGACCGGGTCACGTTCCTCATCTCCGCCAATCCGGGCGAGCCGCCCCGGCCCCTCGGCAAGGTCGCGTCGGGTGGAGAGCTCTCACGCGCGATGCTGGCAGCGCGCGTGGTGCTCTCGGAAGCGCCGCCCACGCTGGTGTTCGACGAGGTCGACGCCGGCATCGGGGGTGAGGCGGGAGCCGCGGTGGGCCGTCTGCTCGCCGACCTCGCCGGTGCCCACCAGGTGCTGGTCGTGACGCACCTGGCGCAGGTGGCGGCCTACGCGGACGCGCAGGTCGTAGTCGAGAAGCGCGAGCAGGGGAAGCGCACGGTGGCGAGCGCCGAGACAGTGGTCGGCGAGGAGCGGATCGGGGAGCTGTCGCGGATGCTCGCGGGGGTCGGTGAGTCCGCGCACGCCCGCAGCCATGCCGCCGAGCTGCTCGACGCGGGCGAGAGCTTCAAGCGGGCGAGGGCCCATGGCCCGGCGTAGTACACGCTCGACGGCGACCGTCATCGGCGCGGCAAAAATCGACCGCCGGACGAAAGACCTCATCAAGCGTCTTCAACCCGGCGACGTCGCCGTGATCAACCACCGGGATCTCGACCGCGTCGCCGCCGACGGGCTCGTCGAGGCGAGGGTGGCCGCGGTCGTGAACGCGGGTGAATCGATCTCGGGCCGGTACCCGAACGGCGGTCCGATCCGGGTGGTGCAGGCCGGCATCCCGCTCGTGGACAGAGCCGGTGAGGACGTGCTCGACCGCCTGCACGAGGGCGAGCAGGTCCGCGTCGACGGCGCCGAGGTCTGGCGCGGCGACGAGTTGATCGCCACGGGCGACCCGCTCTCGGCCACGGAGATCCAAGGCGCCATGGACGCGGCGCGCGCCGCGATCGGCGGCGAGCTCGAGCGGTTCGCGGTGAACACCCTCGAGTACATCCAGCGCGAAGCGAAGCTGACGTTCGAGCCCGTCGACCTGCCGCCGCTCAAGACGCAGTTCCCTGGCCGCCACGCGCTCGTCGTCGTGCGCGGCCACGACTACCGAACCGACCTCGCTGCCCTCCGCCCGTACATCCGCGAATACCAGCCGGTGCTGATCGGGGTCGACGGCGGCGCGGACGCGCTGCTCGAGATGCGGCTGAAGCCCGACATCATCATCGGCGACTTCGACTCGGTGTCGGAAAAGGCGCTGGGCACCGGCGCCGAGCTCATCCACCACGTGCATGTCGACGGGCGAGCGCCGGGTCGAGAGGCGTTGCAGACCTGGGGCGTCCCCTATCACGAGTTCGTCGTCGACGGCACCAGCGAGGACGTCGCCATGCTGTTGGCGTACGAAGCGGGCGCGCAGCTCATCGTCGCCGTCGGCACGCACGCCTCGATGGTGGAATTCCTCGACAAGGGCCGAAGAGGCATGTCGTCGACGTTTCTCACCCGGCTCCGCCTCGGCCCCGCGCTCGTCGATGCCAAGGGTGTGAGCCGCCTGTACGAGGGGCGCGTGAGGCGTCGCGACATCGCGCTACTCGTCGCATCTGCGATCGTTGCCATCGTCGTGGTCAGCATCGTGTCGGAGCCCATTCATGTTTTCCTGCGGGGGCTCGAGCTGACCCTGCGCGACTTCTGGTTCTCGATCTCCGACACGTTCTGATCGCATGATCAACTTCCGATTTCACATCGTGTCGCTCATCGCGGTCTTTCTCGCGCTCGCGCTCGGCGTCGTGATGGGCGCCACGGTCGTGAACCGGGCGATCGTCGACCGGCTGAACAGCCGGATCGACACGGTCGAGAAGAACGCCAACGCCCGCAAGACGGAGAGCGACCAGCTGCGCGGTCAGGTCGGTCAGCTCAACGGCTACATCGACGGCACGAAGGACTACGCGGTCGCCGGGCGCCTCGACGGAACCACGCTCGCCGCGATCGCGACGCGCGGCGTCGACGCCGACGCAGTCAAGCAGACCGTCACGCTCGCGCAGCAGGCCGGCGCACGGGCGCCGGGGATCATCTGGCTCGAGGGGAAGCTCGCGCTGTCCGACGCCGACACGGTGCGGCAACTCGGAGAGCTGCTCGGGAAGACGGGGCAGAACGCCAAGGCGACGCGCGACGAGGCATGGAACGCAATCGCGAGCCGCGTGGCGACAGGCGGGGGCGCGGCCACGAACGGCCGGGATCTGCTCGCCGCGCTGGCCGACGCCGGATTCATCAGCTTCGAGCCCGTTGGGAACCAAGGTGACGGCTTCTCGGCGACCTCGTTCACGGGCGGCGATGTCCGGGTGCTTCTGATCGACGGGACGAACGGGCAAGTCAACGGCAACGAGGTCCTCGCGCCGCTCGGCAACGCGCTCGTCGCGAACCGGCTGCGGCTCGTCGTCGGCGACGTCTTCGCCCAGAAGGACAAAGGTCCGAAGCGCGGTGCGATGCTGGCACCCATTCGTGGGGACGACGCCCTCAAGCAGGCAGTGTCCACCGTCGACGACCTCGACCTCGTGGAAGGACGCGTCGCCTCCGTGCTCGCACTTGCCGACATGAACCGCAATGTGGTCGGGCAGTACGGGTACGGGACGGGGGCGTCGAAGAGCGCGCCGGAATGGCCGAACCAGTAGCGGGCGCGCGGTCGGTCTCGCGATCGGCCGCGGGCATGGGGGTGGCCGCCGGGGCCTCGAGAGTGATCGGTTTCGCCCGCGTCCTCGCTATCGCGGCGATCCTCGGCACCACGTACCTCGGCAACACGTTCACGTCCTCGAACTACGTGTCGAACGTGCTGTTCGAGCTGCTCGCCGCGGGCGCGCTGTCGGCGGTCCTCGTGCCCACGCTCGTCGATCTGCTCGATCGTTCCGAGGAACCAGAAGCCGAACGCCTCGCCGGCAGCGTGCTGGGAATCGCGCTGATCGTCCTCGGCGCGGTGACGGTCGTGGGCGTCGTCGCCGCGCCCTGGCTTGCCCACCTCCTCGCCAGCGGTGTCAGCGACCCTTCGATCGCGGCGCAGCAGGAGAGCCTGGCCACGTTCCTCCTGCGGTTCTTCGTGCCGCAGGTGGTGCTCTACGCGATCGGCACTGTCGCCATCGCCGTCCTGTACGCCAAGCGTCGGTTCGTCGTCACCGCGCTCGCACCCATCGGGAACACGGTCCTCATCGTGGCCGGTCTCGTGATGTTCCGCGTCCTGACCGGCGACGATACGAGCCTCGACCTCACGCTGGCCGAGAAGCTCACTCTGGCCCTGAGCGGAACGCTCGGCGTCGCCGCCTTCGTCGCGGTGCCCAGCATCGCGTTGCACCGGACTGGCTTTCGGTTGCGACCGCGCCTGGGACGTCGCGATCCGGCGGTGAACCGGCTGCTGCGGCTGTCGGGATGGGCGATCCTCCAGCACGCCCAGATCGGCCTGTTGTTGGGCGCCGCGATCGTGCTCGGCAACTCGGTCGCGGGCGGGACGGTGGCGTACCAGGTCGCGTGGGTGTTCTTCCTCGCGCCGTACGGCGTGATCGCCCAGCCCATCCATACCGCGATCCACAACGAGCTGTCGCTCGACGCGGCGCGGAACGATTACGACGCATTCGCGCGCTCCCTGCGGTGGGCGCTCGACGCGATGGCGATGCTCATCGTGCCCGTGTCGGCGGCGATGATCGTGCTCGCCCGTCCCGGCATGAGGGTCTTCGCGTTCGGCGAGGCCGCCGAGAACGGTGTCGCGCTGCTGGCAGCCGGGGTCGCGTCCCTCGCGATCGGGCTGTTCGCGTACAGCGTGTTTCTCACGCTCGCCCGCGCGTACTACGCGTTCGGTGACAGCCGGACACCGGCCGTCGTCGCCCTGATCACCGGGATCGGTGGCGTCGTCGCGATGGGTGTCGGGGTGCTGCTGACCGAAGGCCCGGCGCGGGTCGCGGCCCTCGGAATCGGCCACACGATCGCGTACACCGCCGGCGCCCTGGCGCTGGGCGTCGGTCTCTCTCGCCGAACCGGCCATGCGATCGTGCCGCGTGCCCTCCCGCGTGCCGTGGCGTTGTCGGCGGTGATCGGCGGAGCGGGATGGTGGGTCGCATCCGTCCTCGATCCCTCCGGCCGCGTCGCCAACGCGCTGATGTGCACGGGGATCGTGGCCGCCGGCGGAGTGCTGTACCTCCTCGGCGTCCGATTGACCGGAGGGCGCGTGGAGCGCCGCCGGATCGAGGAACCGGACGTGCCCGATCTCGAGCCTGATAGCGCCGAGGTCGAGGCGTGAAGCGCGCCGCAGCCGCGGCAGTTGTCGCCGCGCTGTCGGTGCCGCTCCTCGTCGCCGCGACGTCGGGGAGCGCGGCGGCGGAGAGCGCGAAGCCGAAGGCGCGCCAGCTGCTCGTCATCTCTCTCCCCGCCGTGACGTGGCAGGACATCCAGGACCGCGTGCATGAGCTGCCGAACCTCGAGCGGCTGCTCGACAGCTCCGCCATCGGCGGTCTCACGACCCGGACGATCGACCGGCATACGACGCTCGCCGACGGGTACGTGACGCTGGGCGCGGGGACGCGCTCGGTCGGAACGGAGTTGGAGACCGACGGCGAAGGCTTCGAGGTCGGCGAGCCCTTCGCCGGCGCCACCGCCGGCCGGGTGTTCGAGCGCCGGACCGGGAGGACGGTTGCCAGCGGCCTCGTCAATCTGGGCATTGGCGGCATCGTCGACAAGAACAAGTCGCAGCTCTTCGACGCCGAGATCGGAGCGCTCGGCGACAAGCTCGCGAGCTCGGACTGGTCGAGAGCGGTCATCGCGAACGGAGACGGCGAGGACACCGAGCAGCTCGTCGGCGGGTACTACCGGCGCCAGGCGGTCTCGGGCCTCATGGGCTCTCACGGAGAGGTGCCCGCGGGGGCGGTCGGTCCCGAGCTCCTCGTCCCGGACGCCAGGGCGCCGTTCGGCCTGCGGTACGACAACAACGCCGTGCTCAGTGCGTTTCGCGACGTCTGGAAGCCGCACACGGTCGCGCTCGTCGAGGCGTCCGACCTCGTTCGCGAGGACGCGTACCGCCCGTTCGCCACGTCGAGCCAGCGCGCCCGGCTGCTGGACCAGGCCCTTCGGCGCACGGACGACCTCGTCGGCGGACTGCTCCGCGAGGTGGACCCCCAACATGACGCCGTGATGGTCGTCGGACCGGTCCATCCCGCCCGCAAGGTGCAGCTCACCGTCGCCGCGTTGCGGGCCCCGGGCGTGCAACCCGGCCTGCTCCGAACGGGGACGACGCGCCGCCCCGGCTTCGTGCAGATCGTCGACATCGCGCCCACGATCCTCGACCGGATCGGGCTCACGGCGCCGGACTCGATGGAGGGTCGCCCGTTCGAGATCCGCGACGAGGGCGGATCGGCGGCCCAGCGGCGCGCCGGGATCGTCGACGCCAACGCGACCGCCACGTTCCGCGACGAGGTCGTCAGCGTCGTGGCGATCGTGTTCGTGGTCATCCAGATCGCGCTGGTACTCGGCGCGCTGGTGTGGCTCGCCCGTCCCAACCTGCGACGTCTCGGAACGGCGCTGCATTTCTCGGGCCTCGCCGCCCTCGGGTTCATCGCGGCGGTGCTGCTCGCCCAGCTCGTGCCCTTCCACGATTACGGAAACCTCGCGTATTGGGGCGCGCTCGCGGCGGCATCGCTCGGGCTCGCCCTGCTCTACCGGTTCGCGGCCCGGCGCGACGCTCTCGCGTCGCTGATCGTCGCGTTGGGAGTCATCGTCGCCGTCCTCGTCGTCGACGTGCTCTTCGGTGCTCCGCTGCAGCTCAGCAATCCGCTCGGGTACTCGCCCCTCCTCGCGGCGCGGTTCAGCGGGTACGGGAACATCGCATACTCCGCGCTCGCCTCGGCGGCTGTGCTCCTGGCCGGGCTGCTGGCGCACCGGATCGGTGGCCGGCGCGGCGTTTGGACGGCGATCGCCGTGCTCGCAGTGGTGTTCGTCGTCGACGGCGCGCCGATGTGGGGCTCGGACGTCGGCGGCATCCTGTCGATCCTCCCCGCCTACGCGGCGACCGCGTATCTCCTCCTCGGCAGGCGGATCCGCCTCCGCACCGCGCTGGTCGGCCTGCTCGCCGCGGTCATCGCGCTCGTGGCTTTCGGCGCGTTCGACCTCACTCGTCCGTCCGACAAGCAGACGCATCTCGGCCGCTTGTTCGAGACCTCACAATCGCGTGGCTGGTCCGGCTTCTCGACGGTGATCCAGCGCAAGATCTACGCGAATCTCTCGGTACTCCTCGGCTCCACGTGGCTGCTCGTCGTGTTGGCGGTGCTCGGTTTCCTTGCCTACGTCTACTCGAAACGGCGTGACCGGCTGCAGGCGATCGTCGATTGGGTGCCGGAGCTGCGCGCCTCGTACGTCGGTTTCGCGATCGTCGCCACCCTCGGGTTCGCCGCCAACGACTCGGGAATCGCAATCCCGGGCATGATGCTCAGCGTCTTCACTCCCGTCATCGTCGTCCTCATGGTCCTCGCGCACCGGCGCGTCCCGCCGAGTGAACCCGTCCCGCCGGAAGCCGAACCGGCTCCGGCGGCGGTCACGCGCGCGTGAGCGTTCTCGTCGGCATCGTCGTCGGCGTCGTCACGGCGTGGTTCCTGCGCATCGCGGGCCGCGACATGCTGCAGCTCCCGGCGCTCGAGCGGACCAACTACCGCGGCATTCCGCTCCCGACCGCCGGCGGGATCGTCATCGTGCTCACCGTGCTCGTCATCGAAGCGGGGCGCGCGATCGCAGGCGCGGCCGGCCTGGGGGACGAGCCCGGCCTCACGTTGTCCCGCAGCCTCGTCCTGTTCGCCGCGTTCGGGTTCGGCTTCCTCGGATTCGTGGACGACCTTCTCGGCGTCCCCGGGGACCGGGGCTTCCGCGGCCACGTGCGAGCTCTGGCCGAGGGTCGCCTCACGACCGGCTTCATCAAGTTGTTCGGTGGGGCGGGCGTCGCGGTCGTCCTCGTCGCGACGCCGGGCTTCGCGAGCGGGCGGAGACTCCTCACCGACGCGGTCCTGATCGCGCTGGCGGCGAACTTCGCCAACCTCCTCGACCTCGCCCCCGGACGCCTCATCAAGGTGTCCTGGGTCCTGTACATCCCGCTCGCGGTCGCGCTCGGCACCGACGCGATCGGCGTCGCCATCGCGCCTGTCATGGGCGCCGCCCTCGCGCTCCTCCCCGACGACCTCAGGGAGCGCCTCATGCTCGGCGACACCGGAGCCAACGTCATCGGCGCCGTGCTCGGTCTCGGTGTCGTCCTCGGCCTCGGGAGGGAAGCGCGGACCAGCGTCCTTGTCGTCTTGATCGTGCTGAACGTGCTCGCCGAGGTCGTGTCGTTCAGCCGCCTGATCGAGCGCGTACCTCCGCTGCGCGCCTTCGACCGCCTCGGGCAGCGGCCCGAGCGTCGCCACGCGTGACGCGAGCCGGCGTCACGGACGGCAGGCGGGTTTCTCGTACAGGACCCGGGGGCCGCCGTAGCGGGCTCTGACCTCGTAACCGAGTTGGGCGAGACGCGGGCCGAGATCGAGGTTTCCATAGCGGGACGTCCACACGAGCACGCCGCACGCATTCGGTTTCGCCGCCGCGTTCTGGAGCTTCACCGCCGTGATCTGGCCCTCCTCGATCCGCTTGGCGGACGAGTCGTCGAAGTACGGGACGGTGAGCCGATCGGCCCGCCACAAGAGTCCCGGCTCGTCGCTGATGGCGAGGCTGCGGGCGGGAAGAGCGTGCAGCGCGTCGACGGCGGCTTGCTCGGCACGGCTGTACGGGTCCGGCCACAGCATGGGTTGCAGGTTGCTCAGGTACCAGGGCATGACGGCGGCCGCGCCGATCAGGAGAGCGATCACGGGCGGCGGTCGCAGCGCGACGAGCAACGCCAGCGGCGCGATGAGGAACGCCACGTGCGGGCGCCAGAACGCCGGCTCGTAGACGAGCAGCGCGAACTGCCCCGCCAACCAGAGCACGAGCACGGAAGCAGGACGGAACAGCAACGGTCCGCCGGCAGGGGAGTCGGAGGCGGCGGCGCGCACCCATCCGACGCGGGCAAGCACGAGCATCACCACGGCGAGGCCGGCGGCGACGAGGAGGATCGGGTCGCGGTCGACGAGAGTGTGCAGGGCCTTCGTCGCCGCGCCCGGGTACGACGCCACCCGTGATGCATCGCGGTTGTACACGACGGACTGGTCCCAGACGCGCCCGAGACCCCAGGGAAGGGCGGCGCCGAGCGCGACGACGACGGCCGCGCCGGCAGCGTAGGCGAGATCGCGAGGACGCCGGCGGGAGAGAAGCAGCAGGGCGACCGCCAGTCCCGCCGGTCCCGCCAGGGCCTTGGCGACGAGGCCGGCGCCGAACAGCGCTCCGGCGGCGACGGCGCGCGAGCTCGATGGCGTCTGGGTGTAGCCGAACGAGACGGCGACGGCGCCGATCGCGAACGCGAGGGCGGGCCCGTCCGACGCGATCCCTGCCGTGGTCCAGAGGATCGATCCGCTGGTCGTCACGAGCAGGGCGGCGACGATCGCCCCGTACCGGGACGTGATCCGTCGCCCGGCGGCGTACGTCACCACGGTGACGGCGGCGCCGGCGACGAGTGGCAGCACGCGGGGCGCGTTCGCGGTCCGGAGCCCGACGAGGTCGGCGAGGTACAGCAGCGGCAGGTGCAGGGGACCCTGGGGCGAGAACAGATCGCGGAACGGGACGACGCCGTCGCGCATCTCGATCGCCGACAAGCCGAAGAAGCCGTCGTCGTAGGTGAGGTGTCGGCTCGCGACGAAGGCCGGGATGCGCAACAGGACGGCGATGGCGGCGAGGACAGCGGCGTCGATCCACCACGCCCGCCGGTCGGTGGCGGCGCGCGCACGCTCCGCCGCCACCGGTCTCGCCACGAGCGGAAGTTACCGCGCCATCCGCGTTTTTCCGCGCCGCGAGGTGGTAAGTTCGGCGGTGTCCCCGGATGCCCTCCGACAGACTTGTCCTGTGGGTGACGCGCGCCGGGAATCGGGTCTCATGAGGTGGGGGTGGTCGTGGCCAAGCACATCTTCGTGACCGGCGGCGTGGCGTCGAGCCTCGGGAAGGGGCTGACCGCCTCGTCGCTCGGGCGGCTGCTGAAGAGCCGGGGGCTGCGGGTCACGATGCAGAAGCTCGACCCGTACATCAACGTCGACCCCGGCACTATGAACCCGTTCCAGCACGGGGAGGTCTTCGTCACCGACGACGGCGGGGAGACCGACCTCGACCTCGGGCACTACGAGCGCTTCGTGGACGTCCCGCTCACCAAGAAGTCGAACGCCACCACCGGCTCGATCTACCAGGAGGTCCTGGCCAAGGAGCGCCGAGGCGCGTACCTCGGCCAGACGGTCCAGGTCATCCCGCACATCACCGACGAGATCAAGGAACGGATCGTCCGCCTCGCCGACGACGAGGTCGACGTCGTGATCACCGAGATCGGCGGGACCGTCGGCGACATCGAGATCCTCCCGTTCCTCGAGGCGGTCCGCCAGTTCCGCAAGGACGTGGGCCGCGAGAACGTCTTCTACGTGCACGTGACGCTGGTGCCGTTCATCGGCCCGTCGGGTGAGCAGAAGACGAAGCCGACGCAGCACTCGGTCACCGAGCTGCGCAGTCGCGGCATCCAGCCCGACGCCATCGTGTGCCGGTCGGACCGACCCATCCCCACGCGGCTCAAGGAGAAGATCTCGCAGCTGTGCGACGTGCCCGAGGCGGGCATCGTCTCCGCGGTCGACGCCGAGAGCCTCTACGAGATCCCGTTGGTGCTCCACGACGAAGGCCTCGACGACTACGTCTGCCAGGTGCTGCATCTCGAGCGCGAGGCACCGGTCCTCGGCGAGTGGCGCGACCTCGTGCACCGCGTCGGCACTGCCGACCAGGAGGTGCGCATTGGCCTGGTCGGCAAGTACGTGAACCTTCCCGACGCCTACCTGTCCGTGGCCGAGGCGCTCCGCCACGGTGGCTACGCGTGCTCGGGGCGCGTGCTGATCGACTGGATCGCCTCGGACGACGCCGAGGGCCTGCTCGCCGAAGGGCGGCTCAAGGACCTCGACGGGATCGTGATCCCGGGTGGCTTCGGCTTCCGGGGCATCGAAGGCAAGATCGCCGCCGCCCGCTTCGCCCGGGAGCACCGCCTCCCGTTCCTCGGCCTGTGTCTCGGCCTCCACTGCGCGGTCATCGAGTTCGCGCGCGACGTCTGCGGCTTGTCCGGCGCCAACTCGAGCGAGTTCGACCCACACTCTCCCCATCCCGTCATCGACCTCATGGACGAGCAGCGTGAGGTCGTCGATCTCGGCGGCACCATGCGCCTCGGCGCGTACCCCGCCCAGCTGCACGACGGCACGCTCGTCCAGCGCGCCTACGGCCAAGAGGTCGTGTACGAGCGCCACCGGCACCGCTACGAGCTCAACAACAAGTACCGCCGCCCCCTCGAGGACGCCGGCATGGTCTTCTCCGGGACGTCTCCCGACAACCGTCTCGTCGAGTTCATCGAGCTGCAAACCGCCCTGCACCCGTTCTTCGTCGCCACCCAAGCGCACCCCGAGTTCAAGAGTCGTCCCGACCGTCCGCACCCGCTGTTCGCCGCGTTCGTGGCCGCGGCGCGTGACCGAGCCGAGGGACGCGCGCCACGGCTGCCCATCGAGGCCGAGCCGGCGCGCCCGGCGGCCGCGTCTTGAGCCCGTTCCGGATCCTGGGCTCCAAGACGGTCGTCGACACCAGCTTCATCCGGCTCGCCGAGCTCGACGTCGAAGGCGAAGGTGAGCGGTTCACGCGCCTCGTGGTCCACCATCCGGGCGCGGTCGTGGCCGTGCCCGTGGAGCCCGACCGCGAGCATGTCCTGCTGGTGCGCCAGTACCGGGCCGCCGCCGACCGCGAGCTGCTCGAGGTGGTGGCGGGCAAGCGCGACGTCGAGGGCGAACCGCCCGAGACGACCGCGTCCCGCGAGATGCACGAGGAGATCGGCCGTCGCCCGGGCCGGCTCGTGAAGCTGTGCGAGTTCTTCAACTCGCCCGGCTTCTCCGACGAGTACACCCACCTCTACGCCGCGCTCGACGTCGAGAAGCTCGACGCACCAGCCGCCGTCAACGCCGAGGAACGGGCGATGACCGTCGAGCGGGTCCACCTCGACGAGGTCGACGACCTCGTCGCCGGCGGTCGCATCGTCGACGCCAAGAGCATCGTCGGCCTCCTGCTCACGCGGCGCTATCTGGGTGGGGAGTTCGACGGGTTCCGCGCCTGAGGAGCCGGCCGTCGCCATCATGGGGACATGACCGGGACCGTCCGCGCCGCCGACGCGCCGCCGGACGACCTGCTGGACCGGCTCCTCGTCGAGCACGACACGTGGCTGACCGTCGAGCGCGGCCTCGCCGTCAACTCGCTCGTCGCCTACCGCCGCGACCTCCGCCGCTACGCGGAGTTCCTCCGCGAGCGGGGCGAACGCGACCCGAGCGCGGTCCGGGAGGAGACGGTCCTCGCCTACGTCGAGGAGCTGAAGTCGGCGCGCGACGACGACGGGCGCCCGCAGTACGCCCCGTCGTCGATCGCCCGGGCACTGGTGGCAGTGCGCTCCTTCCATCGCTTCTGCCTCGAGGAGGGGTTCCTCGCCGTCGACCCGAGCGAGGAGGTCGGCGCGCCGCGGGTGCCGCTGGGCATTCCCAAGGCGCTCACCGAGGACGAGGTCGAGGCGCTGCTCGGCGCCGTCATCGGCGACACGCCACGTTCGCTCCGCGACCGCGCCATCGTCGAGACCCTCTACGCCACCGGCGCGCGCATCAGCGAGCTCGTCGGCCTCGACCGGCGCGACCTCGACCTCGACGACGGACTGGTACGAGTGCTCGGCAAGGGCAGCAAGGAGCGCATCGTCCCCGTCGGACGGTCGGCCCGCGAGGCGCTGACCGCGTACCTCGACGACGGCCGCCCGCAGCTCGTACGTCCGGGGCGCGCGGCTCGCGGCGACGGCGAAGCCGTGATCCTGAACGCGCGCGGTGGCCGGCTGAGCCGCCAGAGTTGCTGGAAGATCGTGCGCACGGCGGGGGAGCGAGCCGGCCTGGGCGGGCGCCTGTCGCCCCACGTGCTGCGCCACTCGTGCGCGACGCACATGCTCGAGCGGGGCGCCGACATCCGGGTGGTGCAGGAGCTGCTCGGCCACGCCAGCCTCTCGACGACCCAGGTGTACACGAAGGTCTCACCCGAGCGGCTCCGGGCGGTCTACGAGGCGGCCCATCCCCGGGCGCGATTCGCCGAGGAGGCCTCCCGGGACGGGCAGTAGGCTTTTGGCCCATGGCCGAGACGCTCAATCCGGCGTTGCGCGACCGCCTGCAAGAGGAGCGCGATCGCCTGCACGACCAGCTGCGCCAGATGGGCGTCGGCCCGGGCGGCAGGCTCGACTTCGACGACGGCTTCGCCGACTCGGGACAGGTCACTGCGGAGCGCGGCGAGGTCGAGGCGCTGGGCGGCACTCTGCTCGACACGCTCCGGGAGATCGAGGACGCGCTGAGCAAGTTCGACGCCGGTACCTACGGCCGGTGCGAGTCGTGCGGGAACCAGATCGCCGAGGCGCGCCTCGAGGCCATGCCGGCAGCGCCGCTGTGCATCAACTGCGCGTCGCGCGGCCGCTGAGCTCGACCGTCGCGATTTGAGCGCGGAGGTCGAAGAGCGCCTCGTCTTCTTCGGCTGCCTGTTCCTGGCAATCATCCTGCACGAGATCAGCCACGGAGTCGTCGCGCTGTTCTTCGGTGACGACACCGCCAAACGCGCCGGCCGCCTCACCCTGAACCCGATCCCGCACATCGATCCGTTCGGCTCGATCATCCTGCCCGCGTTGCTCACGATCAGCGGGTTCGGCGCGTTCGGATGGGCGAAGCCGGTCCCGGTGGACCCGGGAAAGCTGAGGAACCCCCGCCGGCAGATGCTCTTCGTCGGTCTCGCCGGCCCCCTGTCGAACTTCGCGTTGATGGTGGTCGCGGCGCTGGCGGCGCGCGCCGCCTTCGGCGCCTACACCGGCAACGCGTTCCGGATCGCGGACTTGCCGCTCGTCATCCAGGTGCTGCTGTTCTTCGCGCTCGCGAACCTCATCCTCGGCCTCTTCAACCTGCTGCCGATCCCGCCGCTCGACGGCTCGTCGCTCATCGAGCGCGTCTTGCCACGCAACTGGCTGCCGGGCTGGTACCGCTTCCGTCCGTACGGGATTCTCGTGCTGCTCATCGTCGGCTTGTCGACCAACCTGTTCGGCCGCCTGTTTTCGCCGTTCATCGACGGGCTGTTCAACTTCATCGTGCGATGACGAGAGCTCTCCACCTCGGACGCCGTTTTGTCCGCGCCCTCTCGCCACGGCCACCGCGTGACCGGGACGTGGCGTGGGTGTCCGGCATCCTCGAGCCCGCCGAGCTCGGGTTGTGGCGCTCGCTCCCGAACCACGACCGGCGGTACACGATCCGGGTCGCCAAGGACGTCGAGGCGCGCCTCGCCGGCACGGAGTACGCCGGACAGCCGCGCTGGCTCGCCGCCGCGCTGCTCCACGACGTCGGCAAGCTCGACGCCGGTCTCGGCGTGGTCGGGCGCAGCGTCGCGACCGTCATGGGCGCGGTCGCCGGACCTACCCGCGTCGACCGGTGGGCGGAGACTTCTGGCTTCCGCCGGCGAGCGGCGTGGTACCTCCACCATGACGACCGGGGCGCCGATCGGATCCGGGCCGCCGGCGGGCGCGAGGACGCCGCGCGTTGGGCGTCGGCCCATCATCACCGGACGCGCTGGCCCGAGAGCGGCGTGCCGATCACGGTCGCCGAGGCCCTGGAGGCCGCCGACAACGCGTAGCGCGGCCCCTAACGGGGTGGCGGCAGGAGGCCGGCCGCGTCGCGGGCCCGGGCGAGCACGGGCTCGGCGAGAGTGCGGGCCTTGTCGGCGCCGAGGGCGAGCTGGCGGTCGACCTCACCCGGATCGGCTTCGAGCTTCGTGTACGCCTCCTGGAGCGGACGCAACGCCTCGACCACGGCGTCGGCGACGGCGGATTTGAACGCGCCGTAGCCCGATTCGGCGAACTCGCGCTCCACGTCGGGGACGCTGCGGCCGGTGACGGCGGCGTGGATCTCGAGCAGGTTCGAGACCCCGGGCTTGTTCGCGGGGTCGTACCGGACCTCGGTGCCGGAGTCGGTGACCGCCGACTTGATCTTCTTGGCCACGGCCGCGGGCGAGTCGAGCAGCGGCACCGTACCCTGGGGCGAGTCGACCGACTTCGACATCTTGGCCGTCGGATTCTGCAGGTCCATGATGCGCGCGCCCACGGCCGGGAACGTGGCGGTCGGGACCGCGAACGTGTCGCCGAAGCGGTTGTTGAACCGGATCGCGACGTCGCGGGCGAGCTCGAGATGCTGCCGCTGGTCGTCGCCGATCGGCACCTCGTCGGTGTCGTACAGGAGGATGTCGGCCACCATGAGCACCGGGTAGTCGAAGAGACCGGCGGTGACGGACTCCTGGCCTTCGCTCTTGTCCTTGAACTGGGTCATGCGGCGCAGCTCACCGAACGTCGCCACGCAGTTGAGGAGCCAGGTCAGCTCGGTGTGCGCCGCCACGTGGCTCTGTACGAACAGCACGCACCGCGCCGGGTCGAGCCCCGCCGCCATCAAGAGCACCGCGGTCTGGCGGGTGCGCGCGGTGAGCTCGGCGGGGGAGTACGGCACCGTCATCGCGTGGAGGTCGACGACGCAGTAGATCGCGTCCTGGCGATCCTGGTCGGCCACCCAGCGGCGCACCGCGCCGAGGTAGTTGCCGAGGTGCATCTCACCCGTGGGCTGGATCCCGGAGAACACGCGTGGCATCGGCTGAGGCTACCTGCGGCCTCGCACGAAACCCTTCGGGGATTGCACGGTCTCGCGGAAGGCCGGCGGTACTCTGGCCGCAATGTCGTACGAGGTGTCGACGTCCGTCTTCGAGGGCCCGTTCGACCTGCTCCTGCACCTGATCCTGAAGCAGGAGGTCGATCTGTGGGAGATCTCGCTCTCGCGGATCGTCGACGAGTACCTCGGAGAGCTCGAGCGCATGGAGAGCTTCGATCTCGAGGTGACGACCGAGTTCCTGCTCATCGCGGCCACGCTCGTCGACCTGAAGGCGCGGCGGCTGCTCCCGTCGCTGGAGGAGGTCGAGCTCGACGAGGAGCTCCTCCGCTTCGAGGAACGCGACCTCCTGCTCGCCCGGCTCCTCGAGTGCAAGACGTTCAAGGACGCGGCCCGCGCCATGGAGACGCTCGTCCGGCGGGCCGACCGCAGCCTGGCGCGACGCGCCGGCGTCGAGGAGCCGTTCGCGTCGCTGAAGCCCGACGCGCTCGACCGGGTGGCGCCTTCGACGCTGCTGGCCGCGGCGCTGCGGGGCTTGGCACCGAAGCCGGCCCTCGCGATCCCGGTCGAGCACATCGCTCCGATCCGAGCCAGCGTGCGCGAGGCGGTCGACCTCGTCCTCTCCGTGCTGCCCGAGCGTGAGCCGCTCAGCTTCCGGCAGCTGGTCGCCGGCGCGCCGACGCAGATCGAGGCGATCGTGCGCTTCCTCGCGATCCTCGAGCTCTACAAGCAGGGCGTGGTCGACCTCGAGCAGTTCGACACGTTCGGCGACCTGCGCATCCGGCGGTTGCGCGAAGGCGAGACCGCGCTCGATGCGGCCAGCCTGGCCGAGTGGGACGAGCCCGAAAGCGCACCCGAGAGCGGGCGCGAGACGGTGGGCTCGGAGCCCGAATAGCTGTGTACGACGACCCGCTCGACGAAGCCACCCAAGGCCTGCGAGCGCACGAGGCGCGCCGCGTCGTCGAGGCGGTCGTCATGGCCGCGACCGACCCGGTTGAGCCCGGCTTCCTCGCCCAGCTCCTGGAGCTGCCGGTCGCGAGCATCGAAGAGCTGTGCGGCGCGCTCGCCGCCGAGTACGAGACTGACGGGCGGGGCTTCATGCTGGTGAAGGTGGCGGGTGGCTACCGCTATCAGACCCACCCCGACCTGGCGCCGTACGTCGAGCGCTTCGTCCTCGAAGGGCAGCACGCGCGGTTGTCCGCGCCCGCGTTCGAGACGCTCGCGATCATCGCCTACAAGCAGCCGATCTCGCGTGCGCAGATCTCCGCCATCCGCGGCGTCGACGTCGAGTCGGTCCTGAGCACGCTCCTGCGGCGCGGCTACATCGAGGAAGTCGGCCGCGACCCGGGGCCGGGACAAGCCGTGATGTACGGGACGACGCGCGAGTTCCTCGAGCGGCTCGGCCTCGACTCGCTCGCCGACTTGCCGCCGCTCGGCGACTTCGTTCCCGCGCCCGACGTCGTCGACGCGCTCGAACGTGGTCTGCGCGTGTCCGACGACCCCGCGCCCAACCAGTAGATGGCGACCCGGACGCCGTCCGGGCAACCCGGCAGCAGCGCGGAGGGTGAGCGGCTCCAGAAGATCCTCGCCCGCGCCGGTTTCGGGTCGCGGCGCGCCGCCGAGCTCCTGATCGCCGACGGACGGGTGACCGTCGACGGTGCGGTGGCCAGGCTCGGCCAGCGCGTCGACGCGCAGCACGCGCGCGTCGAGGTGGACGGAGTGCCGGTCACGGTGCGCGAAGGCGTCGTGTACTACCTGCTGAACAAGCCGCGCCGGGTCGTCACGACGGCCCGCGACCCCGAAGGTCGACCGACGGCCGTCGATCTCGTCCCGACGGAGCCTCGCGTCTTCCCGGTCGGTCGCCTCGACTACGACACCGAGGGTCTCCTCGTGCTCACCAACGACGGCGACCTCGCGCAACTCGTCACGCACCCGCGCCACGGCATCGAGAAGGCGTACCTCGCCGAGGTCTCCGGCGTACCGAGCCGCGCCGCGATCCGGGCGCTCCGCGAGGGCGTCGCGCTGGACGACGGACGGACTGCACCGGCGCGCGTCCGGCTCGTGCAAGACCAGGGCGACAACGCCGCGCTCGAGATCGTCGTCCACGAAGGCCGTAACCGGATCGTGCGGCGCATGTGCGAAGCCGTCGGCCATCCGGTTCGCCGGCTCGTCCGGACGCGCGTCGGCCCGATCGCCGACCGTCGTCTCGCCCCAGGATCGTGGCGTGCACTGCGCCCGCGTGAGGTCCGGGCCCTGTACGCCGCCGCGACCGAACCCGCAACGTCCCGGAGCGACGAATCGAACCCCGACTAATGTCAGATCGTGTGAGGGTTCGAGCGCTGCGCGGCGCGATCACGTGCGACGAGAACACCAAGCAGGAGATCGAGGAGAAGACCCAGCGCCTGGTCAAGGAGCTCCTCGCTCGCAACGAGCTCGAACACGACGACATCGTGAGCGTCGTCTTCACCGCCACCGACGACCTGACGGCGGAGTTCCCGGCCGCAGCCGCGCGCGGGGTCGGGCTGGGTGACATCCCGTTGCTGTGCGCCCGCGAGCTCGCCATCGACGGCGGGAAGCCCATGTGCATCCGGCTCCTCGTCCACTGCTACACGGAGCTCGCCCGCGACGAGCTGCACCACGTGTACCTCGAGGGTGCCCGAACGCTCCGTGACGACCTGCCGGAGTAGTCGCGTGCGGCGTCGCGGTCGAGACACGTCGAGAACGAGAGGCGCCCCCCGATGATCGGAGCCGAGATCACGATCGCGGGACCGCGCCCGCTTCGGGGCACCGTGCGCGTCCCGGGGGACAAGGGAATCTCGCACCGCGCTCTGCTGTCGGCCGCGCTCGCATCCGGTCGCAGCACCATCCGGGGCCTCGCCGACGGGGACGACGTGCAGCGCACTCGCGCCGCGCTCGAGCAGCTCGGGGTGCGGGTGAAGAACTCCGAGTCGTCGACGGTGGCGGTTCTCGGCACCGGCGCCGCCGGACTGCGCGAGCCGGACGCAGTGATCGACTGCGGCAACTCGGGCACGACCATGCGCATGCTCGTCGGCCTGCTCGCGGGGCGGCCGTTCCTGAGCGTGCTCGGCGGCGACAGCTCGCTCCAGGCGCGGCCGATGGGACGCGTCGCCCGTCCGTTGCGCGCGTTGGGAGCCCGTGTCGACGGGCGCGCCGGCGGCGAGCTCGCGCCCCTCGTGATCCGGGGCGGTGGTCTCACCGGTCGCCGGATCGACCTCGACGTCGTGAGCGCGCAGGTCAAGACGGCGGTGATCCTCGCCGGCCTCCAGGCCGAGGGGACGACCGAGGTGGTCGAGCCGGCCCCCAGCCGAGACCACACCGAGCGGATGCTGGAGGCGCTCGGGGCGCCCGTCACACGACTCGACGACCGCACCACCCGGGTCGAAGCGGGCGCTCCCACTTCGTTCGATCTCGACGTGCCCGGCGATCCTTCATCGGCGGCGCTGTTCGCGGTGGCCGCGTGCATCACACCCGGCTCGTCGATCGTGATCGAGGACGTGTGCCTCAACGCGCGCCGCTTGGGCTTCGTCGACGTGCTGCGGACCATGGGCGCCCGCGTCGAGGCCGAGCCGACGGGTGAGCGGCTCGGCGAGCCGGTCGGACGCCTGGCCGTCGAGGCCTCGCCCCTCGTCGCGACCACGATCCGGCCCGACGAGGGGATGATCGACGAGATCCCCGTCCTCGCGGTGGCGGCCGCGTTCGCGGACGGCGTCACCGAGATCGAGGGCGTCGCCGAGCTGCGCGTGAAGGAGAGCGACCGCGTCAACACGATCGAGCAGGAGCTGACGCAGATGGGCGTCGGCGTCGAGACGAAACACGATGCGCTGACGATTCGCGGCGGCAAGCCCAGTCCGGCGACGTTCAAGAGCCACGGCGACCACCGGATCGCGCTGGCGGCGGCGGTTGCGGCCAACGCGATGCCGGGCGAGTCCACCGTGCGCGGCTGGCACTCGGTCGCCGTGTCGTACCCGCGTTTCGCCGACGACCTCGGCGCGCTGACGGGCGGGCACGGGTCGTGATCCATGTCGTGGCGATCGACGGCCCGGCGGGATCGGGCAAGTCGACCGTCGCGCGCGGCGTGGCCTCGGCCCTCGGCCTCGAGGTGCTCGACACGGGCGCGATGTACCGGGCCGTGACACTGCTCGCGATCGAGCGCGGCCTCGACCTCGGCGACGGGGAGGCGATCGCACGCGCAGCCGAGCAAGCCGTCCTCGAGCTCGGTGATCCGCCCGGAAGCGTCCGGCTCGACGGCGGCGACGTCAGTGCCGAGATCCGCGGCCCGGACGTGTCGGCGGGGGTGTCGGAGGTGTCGTCGCATCCGGCCGTGCGATCGCTCTTGCGTGCCCGGCAGCGGGAATGGGCCGAGCAACGGGGTGGGGGGGTCGTCGAGGGTCGCGACATCGGGACTGTCGTGTTCACCGACGCGCCGGTGAAGGTCTTCCTCACCGCCGACGAGGACGAGCGGGCGCGCCGGCGCCATCGCGACGAGGAAGCCGCCGCCCGACCCGCCGACCTGGAGTCCGTGCGCGACGCGGTCGACCGCCGCGACACGCTCGACAACCGGACGACGCCGCTCGCGCCTGCTCGGGACGCGGTGGTGATCGACACCACCGGTCGTGACGTCGGCGACGTCGTCAAGGAGATCGTCGAGCGCTACGAGTCCACGGTCCAGCCCGTGGAGCCAGAGCGGTGACCGCCGCCCGCCGGGGCGATCTCGGCAAGCGGATCTTCTACCGCGTCGCCCACGCTCTCGTTCTCACGCCCTTCAAGGCGATCTTCTGGGTGCGCGTCCGCGGACGCGAGAAGGTGCCGCGCAAGGGGGCATTCGTGGTGGCACCGTCGCACCGCTCCCTCATGGACATCTTCTTCACCGCGTACATCACGCGGCGGCGCATCCGGTTCATGGCGAAGCAGGAGCTGTTCGAGAAGCCGTTCCTCGCCTGGTTGTTCACCGCGCTGGGAGGCTTCTCGGTCGAGCGGGGGAGCGCCGACCGCGCCGCGTTGCGCGCCGCCCAGGAAGCGCTCGAAGGCGGGGAGCCGGTCGCGATCTTCCCGGAGGGCACGCGGCGGCACGGTCGCGAGATCGTCGACCTCTTCGACGGCGGCGCCTACGTCGCGACCCGGCTCGGCGTCCCGATCGTGCCCGTCGGGATCGGGGGGAGCGAGCAGATCCTCGCCTCCGGCAAGTCTCTGCCGCGGCCGCACAAGGTGGCGATCGTCGTCGGTGATCCGATCCAGCCGCCCGACCACGGCGCCGGACGCGTCCGGCGTCAGGAAGTCACCAACATCACGGAGAAGGTCCGCGTGGAGCTCCAGGCGTGCTTCGACGAGGCGCTCGCGCTCGCCGGCGTACCGTACGACCCGCCCGCGCCGCCCTCAGCGGGCGAGCTCGGCCAGCACCAGTGACGCGTCCATTCCGCGGTCGTCGCTGAACGGCCCGCCGCGGCGGCGGGCATCCACCGGGTCACCACCCACCATGAGCGCGGCCAGCCCGTCGAGCGCAGGCACGAGCTCGCGCAACTCTCGAGGCGGCGGGAAGTACTCGTCCTCGTCGGTCACGTACACGGGCTCCACGCCGTCCCTGGGGTCGAGCTTGGCGATCACGGCCTGGACCAGGTCCTCGGGGGCGCTGGCGCCGGCCGTCACACCGACGACTTGGACACCTGCCAGCTCGTCGACTTCCAGCTCGTCGGGCCCGTCGACGCGCACCACGACGGGACATCCGGCGCTACGAGCCACCTTCGTGAGCGCGATGGTGTTGGACGAGTTGGCGCTGCCGATCACGACGACGGCGTCGGCGCGCGTGGCGATGGCCGTGAGCGCGGCTTGACGGTTGGTCGTCGCGAAGCAGAGGTCGTTGCGCGTCGCCGTCCACAGCTCGGGGAACTGCTCGCGGGTGCGGTCCATGATGCCCTCCCAGTCGTGCAGCGAGAGGGTCGTCTGCGCCAACAAGGCGACCTTCGAGGGGTCCTGCACCTCCGGGAGCACGTCATCGAGGTCCTCTTCGTGCTCGACGAGCTGCATCGCGTCGGGCGCGACCGCGAGCGTGCCGGTCGCCTCGTCGTGGCCGGCGTGGCCGACGTAGAGAACGGTGAACCCCTTCTCGGCCCGCACCTTGGCCTCGTGGTGGACCTTGGTGACGAGCGGGCACACCGCGTTCACCACGAACCGGTTGCGGCTGCGGGCGTGGGCGACGACGTCCGGAGCGGAGCCGTGGGCGGAGAGCATGAGCGGAGCGTCGTCTGGCACCTCGTCGACGTCGTCGACGAACACGACCCCCAGATCGCGGAACCGGTCGACGACGAGCCGGTTGTGGACGATCTCGTGGTAGCAGTACACGGGGGGCTCGAACACCCGGACCATCCACGCCAGGGCCTTGATCGCCATCTCGACCCCCGCGCAGTAGCCGCGGGGTTGCGCGAGAAGCACTCGTTCGACCGGCACGCGCTGAGGGTACCGCCCGACTGGTTCGCTCCCGACAAGGGCTCGTGATCCGGGCGTCCCGTAGGATGCCTGCATGCCCCCCGCGCGTGTCGTGGCGGTGGCGCCCGGCTCGCCGGCAGCCTCGACCGGGATCCAGCCCGGCGACGAGGTCCTCGCCCTCAACGGCGAAGCGGTCCGCGACGTCATCCGCTACCAGCTCCAGGCCGACGAGCCCGTCGTCGAGCTGGAGGTCCGCCGCGGCGGTCTCGAGCAGCTCGCCGTGGTCGAGAAGCCTGCGGGCGCGCCGCTCGGGCTCGAGCTCGACAGCCCGGTCTTCGACCGCGTCCAGACCTGCGACAACCACTGCCCGTTCTGCTTCATCCACCAGCTGCCCAAGGGCATGCGGCGGAGCCTGTACCTGAAGGACGACGACTACCGGCTGTCGTTCCTGTACGGGAACTTCACAACGCTCACACGCTTCACCGAGGCCGATCTCGAGCGCGTCGTCACCGAGAAGCTCGGCCCGCTCTACGTGAGCATTCACGCGACCGATCCGGACGTGCGGACGCGTCTTCTGCGGAACCGCCGCGGCGCCACCAGCCTGCGCTGGCTCGGTGCACTCCTCGACGCCGAGGTCGAAGTGCACGGTCAGGTCGTCGTGTGCCCCGGCATCAACGACGGCGCGGTGCTCGACGACACGCTGCTCGGCATCCTCGACCGGTTCCCGCGGCTGGCGACGGTCGGGATCGTGCCACTGGGCGTGAGCGCGTACACGACCGAGCCCGACATGCACGAGCACACGGCCGTTGGGGCCGGGGCAGTGCTCGACACCGTCGGTCGTTGGCAGTCCCGGTTCCGCGACGCGCTCGGACGCCGGCTCGCGTTCGCAGCCGACGAGTACTACGTCCTCGCCGGGCGACCGTTCCCCGACGCCGACGACTACGAGAGCTTCCCCCAGCACGAGAACGGCATCGGCATGGCGCGCGCCTTCGAAGCCGACGTGCGAGCAGCGCTGGCCGGTGAGCCAGGCGCCGGCGTTGGCCCCCGCGCCGGCTTCTTCGCCTGGGTCGACGGAGCACCTGCCGACGGGTATCGGGCGCCGAGGGCCGACGAGGCAGCGCGGCCGCCGGGTGCCGCACATTCAGAGACAGGACGCGTCGCGATCGTCACCGGTCAGTACGGAAAGCAGGTGCTCTCGCCGCTGCTGCCGTTGCTCCGCACCGCAACCGAGGCGCCGGTTCGGCTCGTGCCGGTCCGCAACGCGTTCTTCGGCGGCAACATCGCCGTGACCGGGTTGCTCACCGGACGCGATGTGTGCGACGCCCTCGCGTCCGAGCCCCAGGGTGAGCGCTATCTCCTGCCCGACGTGGTGCTGTCGCGCGATCGCTTCCTCGACGGCATGGCCGTCGCCGACCTTCCGCGTCCGGTCGAGGTCGTCCCGACCGACGGCGCATCGCTCGTCGCTGCCCTGCGATGACCGGGGAGCTGCCGGTGGTCGCGATCGTCGGCCGACCGAACGTGGGCAAGTCGACGCTCGTGAACCGCATCGTCGGCGGACGGCAGGCCATCGTCGAGGCGCAGCCGGGCGTCACCCGCGACCGCAAGGAGCTCGTCGCCGAATGGGCGGGCCGTCATTTCCGCGTGGTCGACACCGGCGGCTGGCTCGCCGGCGGCGGCGACCTCGATCAGGAGGTGAGCCGGCAGGCGGAACGAGCAGTCGCCCAGGCGGACGTGATCGTCCTCGTCGTCGACGTGACAGTCGGCATCACCGAGGAGGATGCGCGCGTCGCGTCGCTCCTGCGCCGCGCCGGTCCGGCGGCAGTCGTCGTCGTCAACAAGGTCGACGACGGCTCCCGCGAGAGCGACGCCTGGGAGTTCACGCAGCTCGGTCTGGGCGATCCTCACGTGGTGTCGGCGCTGCACGGACGGGGGAGCGGCGACCTGCTCGACGCGGTGGTGGCGGCGCTGCCGTCGCCGGTGGCGACCGAGGCCCAGCCGGAGGCGGACGCAGGTCCGTTCTCGATCGCGATCGTCGGCCGTCCCAACGTCGGGAAATCCACACTGTTCAACCGCCTCGTCGGCGACGAGCGCGCCGTCGTCCACGACGAGCCCGGCACCACACGCGACTCGATCGACACCGTGATCGAGACCGAGGACGGGCCCCTCCGGTTCGTCGACACCGCCGGCATGCGGCGCCGCAGCCGCGTCGACGAGCCGACCGAGTACTACAGCCTCGTGCGCGCGCTCGAGTCGGTCGACCGCGCCGACGCCGCCCTCTTCGTCATCGACGCGACCGAAGGCGTCACTCATCAGGACCAGCGGCTGGCCGAACGGGTCGACGCCGCCGGGACGGCCGCGATCGTCGTCCTCAACAAGTGGGACCTCACGGACGCCGACCAGCGCCGGGACGTCCTGGAGCAGGCGGCGGACCGGCTGTCGTTCCTCGGCTACGCGCCCGTCGTGAAGGTCTCGGCGCTGACCGGTCGCAACCTTCGCCACGTGCTGCCCGCGCTCCGGGAAGCGGAGCAGGCCTACCACCGCCGCGTCCCGACCGCGGCGCTGAACCGCGTCATCACCGATGCGCAACAACGGCAGCCCCCGCCCGTGGTGCGCAAGCGCCGGCCACGCGTGCTCTACGCCACCCAAGGTGCAGCCGACCCGCCGACGTTCACGTTCTTCGCGACACACGAGCTGCCGGCGACGTACCTGCGCTACCTCGAGCACCGCATCCGTGACGCGTTCGACCTCGGACCGACCCCGGTCAAGATCCGAGTCCGGCTGCGCGGTCGGTAGCCTCTCTCGATGAGCGACGACCGGGTCCACAAGCACGTCGAACGCGCGCTGCAGGGCAACCTCGAGAAGGAGCGCGACAAGCTCGCGCGCCAGAGCAAGATGTTCGTGCGCGACCGCCTGGACCGTCTGCTCGATCCCGGCTCGTTCGCGGAGGACGGGCTCCTGGCGAACGCGCTCGCCGATTCGCTGCCCGCCGACGGGGTCGTCACGGGCATGGGACGGATCGACGGGCGCCCGGTCTGCGTCATGGCGAACGATCCGACGGTCAAGGCGGGATCGTGGGGCGCGCGCACGGTCGAGAAGATTCTCCGGCTGACCGAGACCGCGCTCCGTCACGAAGCTCCGGTCGTGTACCTCGTCGACTCGGCGGGGGCGCGCATCACGGACCAGGTCGAGCTCTTCCCGGCGCGACGGGGAGCGGGACGCATCTTCGCCAACGAGGTGCGCCTCTCGGGTCGAGTACCCCAGGTGTGCTGCCTGTTCGGGCCGTCGGCGGCCGGCGGGGCGTACATTCCCGCCTTCTGTGACGTCGTCTTCATGGTCGAGGGCAACGCGTCGATGTACCTCGGCTCGCCGCGCATGGCCGAAGAGGTCATCGGCGAGCACGCGACGCTCGAGGAGATGGGCGGCGCCCGCATGCACGCGACGACCAGCGGCTCCGGCGACAACCTCGTCGCCGACGACACCGCCGCGCTCGACGCCGCGAAGCGGTGGCTGTCGTATCTCCCGACGAGCTGGCGCGAGCGGCCGCCGGCGGTCGAGGCCGTCGAGCCACGCGCCGGTTCGAAGGGCTTCGGCGACATCGTCCCGGCTGAGGAGCGACGCGCGTACGACATGCACCGGGTCGTCGACGCGCTCGTCGACGAAGGCTCCTTCTTCGAGCTCAAGCCGCTGTTCGCCAAGGAGCTGATCATCGGGTTCGGTCGCCTTGCGGGAGAGACCGTCGGGATCGTCGCCAACAACCCGATGCACCTCGGCGGCGTGCTGTTCGTGGACTCGGCCGACAAGGCCGCCCGGTTCATCTGGCTGTGCGACGCCTTCAACGTGCCGCTCGTCTTCCTCGCCGACGTCCCCGGGTTCATGATCGGGACCGCGGTCGAGCGGGAGGGGATCATCCGCCACGGCGCCAAGATGATCACGGCCGTGACCGAGGCGTCGGTGCCCAAGTTCTCGGTGATCGTGCGCAAGGCGTACGGCGCCGGGCTGTACGCCATGTGCGGACCGGCGTTCGACCCCGACGCGTGCCTTGCGCTCCCGACGGCGCAGATCGCGGTCATGGGCCCCGAGCCGGCCGTGAACGCGGTCTTCTACAACAAGATCCAGGCGATCGAGGATGCCGAGGAGCGCGCCGCGTACATCGCCGAGCGGCGGAGCGAGTACGAAGCCGACGTCGATCTCGTGCACCTCGCCGCCGAGCTCGTCGTGGACGCCGTCGTCGAGCCCGACGACCTCCGAGGCGAGCTCGTCACGCGCCTCTCCCTCGCCCGCACCCGCCGCCGCGAGGAGTTCCAGCGCCACCACGGCGTTCCGCCCGTGTGATCGCCGGGCGCGACACTGGTGTCGTGCCCTGGTGCGCAACCTGCGACCGGTTCCTGTCGCCGCCGTCGGTACGAGCCGACGGGACGTGCCCCACGTGCGGGCACACCGTGGACGGCGGACACGCCCATGCCGCTGCGGCGACGGAAGATGCGACCAAACCGCGACGCGCATCTTCGCTGCCGTGGCACCTGTGGCTCCTGGCCGGCGCGCTCGCGGTGTACCTCAGCTTCCGCGCGTGGCAGGGCATCGAGTGGGTCATCCATCAGCTCTGATTTCGGCCCGGGCGTAGACTCGCCCGTCTACGGGCTGTGGCGCAGCTTGGTTAGCGCGTCGGTCTGGGGGACCGAAGGTCGCGGGTTCGAGTCCCGCCAGCCCGACCAACCTGCTGGACCTGTCTCGAAAGGACCCCCATGTACGTCGCCGAGTTCACGCTGCACGCCAAGCCGGGCCACTACGCGGAGGTGGCCGCGCTCTACTCCGCGTTCGCGGCTGAGTTCCTCTCCGATCATCCGGCGCTCGAGACCGTCATGATCCTCGGTGACGAGGCGAGCGGTGTCGTACGCGGGATCGGCGTGTTCACCGATCGACCGGCGGCGGACAGGGTCAACAGCGACCCGGAGTTCGCGGCGTTCAACGACGCCGTCGCGTCGATGCTCTCGGACACGCCGAAGCGGGTGGAGCTCGAGCTGCTGCACCTCTTCACAGAGGCGTAACCCGGCACGCTGACCAACGGTCGCGCCCGACAGCTCCGGTAGCCTGCCGCCATGGCGGCGAGGCGATTCCCCCGCGGTGGTGTCGCGGCGCCGCATTACCTCGCATCCACGGCCGGACTGGTGACGTTGGCACGGGGCGGGAACGCGATCGACGCGGTGATCGCCGCCAACCTCGCGCTCGGTGTCGTCGCGCCCTACCTGTGCGGCTACGGCGGCGACGTGTTCGCCGTCGTGTGGGACCGGCAGCTCCACGGCTATCTCGGCTCCGGTCGATCACCCGCCGCGGCGAGCATCGAAGCTGTCCGCGATCGCGCGGAATCGGAGACGATGCCGGTCCTCGGACCCCACTCGGTCACGGTCCCGGGCGGGGTCGCGGGATGGTTCGACCTCCTCGAGCGGTGGGGGACGAGGTCCTTCGGCGAGCTTGCTGAGCCCGCGCTGGCGTACGCGCGTGAGGGCTTCGAGCTCACGCCGACGGGCGCGATGTATCTCGGCGGTTCCCTAGCCATGTACGAAGGCTCTGCGGCACTGCGTTCGACGTACGAAGGCGTCGAAGCCGGTGACGTGCTCCGCCAGCCCGGGCTCGCCCGCACCATCGAGACGCTCGCGACCGACGGGCCGGACGCGTACTACCGCGGACCGATCGCGAACGCCATCGCGGACACGCACCAGGCCGACGGCGGCATGCTCACCACCGAGGATCTCGCCGGGCACGAGGGCCAATGGGTCGAGCCGCTCCGCGCCCGCTACCGCGACGTCGAGATCGCCGAGCTGCCGCCACCGACCCAAGGGGTCACCGCGCTCGAGGCTCTCCGCATCCTGGACGGCTTCCCGCTGCCCGCCGACGGGCCCGACCGCCACCACCTCCTGATCGAGGCAACCAAGCTGGCCCTGCAGGATCGCGATGAGTACGTCTCCGACCCCGACGCGATGCGGGTGACACCTTCGGAGATGCTGGCCGAGGATTGGATCGCCAACCGCCGGTCGCTCATCGACCCGCAGCGCGCGTCGATGCCACGGCCGGGCGCCGCCCACGTCGGCGGCACCGCGTACCTGTGCGCCGCAGACGCGGACGGGATGCTCGTCAGCCTCATCCAGTCCAACTTCCTGTCGTTCGGCTCCGGCGTGCACGTAGCGGACTGGGGGATCAACCTCAACAACCGCGGCTCCTCCTTCACGTTCGACGCCACGGCGGTCAACGCCCTCGCACCGGCAAAGCTCCCGATGCACACGCTCATCCCCGCGATGGCGATGCACGACAGTGAACCTCGGTGCGCATTCGGCTCCATGGGCGGCGACTCGCAGGCGCAGATCCAAGTGCAGCTGGTCGCACGCCTGGTCGACGACGGCGCCGACCCCCAAGACGCGCTCGACGCACCGCGCTGGTGCGTCGAGCCCTCGAACTGGACGCTGCGCGCCGAGCGTGGTTTCGGCCCGGAGTGGTTCGACGCGCTGCGGGCGCGCGGCCACGACCCCCAGCGCGCGCCCCGCGTCGACGCCGGCATGGGACACGCGCACGCCATTCAGCGCACGGCCGGTGGGTATGCCGTTGCGACCGATCCTCGCGCCGAGGGCGCCGCACTAGGCCTCTGACCAGCGGCATTACCCTGGACCTGTGATCGCGCGATGAAGGACGTCCTCGACGACATCGACCGGTGGCGAGCCGACGGGCACCGCATCGCGGTAGCACGCGTCGTCGGCACCGAAGGCTCCGGCCCGCGCGAGGCAGGGGCGACGATGGCGGTCAACGACGCCGGTGAGGTCGCGGGATCGGTGTCGGGAGGCTGCGTCGAGGGCGCCGTCGTCACCCAGGCGCTCCGCGTGCTCGACGGCACGCGTGATCGCGGGGTGATCACCTTCGGCTACTCGGACGACGAGGCGTTTGCCGTCGGCCTGACATGCGGCGGGACGATCCATCTCTTCGTCGAGCCGCTCGACTGGTGAGCGCGACGATCTACGAACAGCTGCGTGACCTGCTGCGGGCGGAGGAGCCGGTCGCGCTCGCGACCGTCGTCAACGGACCGCAGCCCGGCGCCAAGCTGCTCGTGCGACCGGAGGGCGAGTCGCTGGGAGAGCTGGGTGATCCCGGCCTCGACCGCGTCGTGGGGCGTGACGCCCGCGCCCAGCTCCAGGCCGGCCTGACGGGCACGCGACACTACGGCCCGCACGGCGAGGCTCGCGAGCACGCGGTGGAGGTGTTCATCGAGTCCTTCGCGCCGCCGCCTCGGATGATCATCTTCGGCGCGGTCGACTTCACCGCCGCGCTCGCACGGGCGTCCAAGCTGCTCGGGTACCGGGTCACGGTGTGCGACGCGCGCGCGGTGTTCGCGACACCGCAGCGATTCCCGATGGCCGACGAGGTCGTGAACGACTGGCCCCACCGGTATCTCGTCAAGGTGGGGGAGGAGCTGGGGCCACGCGATGCCGTCTGCGTCCTGACCCACGACCACAAGTTCGACGTCCCCGCGATCACCGCCGCCCTCGAGACGGAAGTGGGCTACATCGGGGCGATGGGGTCGCGCCGCACACACACCGACCGCGTCCGGCGGCTCAGGGAGGAAGGCGTCGACGACGCCGCGCTCGATCGGGTCATGGCGCCGATCGGCCTCGATCTGGGCGCGCGCACACCGGAGGAGACCGCCGTGTCGATCTGCGCCGAGATCATCGCCCTGCGCACGGGGCGGAAGGCGCGTTCGCTGCGGGACGCCGACGGTCCCATTCACGCCTGATCGGCCACCAACCGGACGAGCCGCCAACCCGACGAGGAGGGAGTCACGATGGACCTCGGCATCTCGGGTCGTCGCGCCGCGGTCGCCGCCGGCAGCCGCGGACTCGGTTACGCGGCCGCCGCCGCGTTGGCCGGCGAAGGCGTCCACGTGGCGCTGTGCAGCCGCGACGCGGACGCGATCGCGGCCGCCGCGAGCAGCATCGGGCACGACGCCGTTCCCCTCACCGCCGACGTCTCCACCGCGAACGGTGCGCGCGGCTTCGTCGACGCCGCCCGCGACGCGCTCGGCGGCATCGACATCCTGGTGACGAACGCCGGCGGACCGCCTCCCGGGGACTTCTCGTCGACCCGGGTCGACCAGTATCTCGCCGCGCTCGAGCTGAACTGCCTGTCGGTGATCGCGATGTGCGACGGCGCAGTCCCGGCGATGCGCGAACAACGGTGGGGGAGAGTGGTGGCGATCACGTCGATCGCCGTGCGCCAGCCGATCCCGCAGCTGATCCTGTCGAACACCGCCCGCGCCGGCGCGACCGGGTTCCTGAAGACCCTGGCGCGCGAGGTTGCCGGCGACGGCGTCACCGTCAACTCCCTCCAACCGGGCATGCACGACACCGAACGCGTTCGCCAGCTCGGTCACGCCGGCGCCGACGGAATCCCGGCCGGAATGCTCGGTCGACCCGAGGACTTCGGGACGGTCGCCGCATTCCTGTGCTCGGAGCACGCCCGCTTCCTCACCGGCGCCGCGATCCCCGTCGACGGCGGCGCGTACGCTGGGTTGCTGTGAGCGCCACCGCGGCGAGCGCGAAGGGCGCGCATCCAGCCACCGATCGCGGCATCCTGACGCTGCCGAACCTGATCTCGATCGGCCGGCTGGCGTGCGTTCCGCTGTTCCTCTGGCTGTTGCTGGCCCGTGAGGACCAGGTCGCGGCCACGGTCCTGCTCGCGGTGCTGGGCGCGACCGACTGGGTGGACGGGTGGATCGCGCGCCACTTCGACCAGGCGAGCGAGGTCGGCAAGGTCCTCGACCCGACTGCCGACCGGATCCTCCTCCTGGCCGCCGGCCTCGCCCTGATCGCGGACGGCAGCCTGCCGTTGTGGGTCGGCGTCGTCGTGCTCGCCCGTGAGGCCGTGATCTCCGTGGCGGTGCTCGTGCTGGCGGCGGCGGGCGCCCGGCGCATGGACGTGCGGTGGGCCGGGAAGGCGGGAACACTGGCGCTCATGTTCGCTCTGCCCGGATTCCTGCTCGCCGACGCCGTGTCGGAGATCCGGGTGCCGTTGCTGGTCGTGACCTGGGTGTTCACGATCGGCGGTCTTGTCCTCAGCTACTACGCCGCCGTGGCGTACATCCCGCAGGCCCGGGCGGCGCTGCGCGAGGGGAGGGCGTCGCACGACGAGAGGATGGTGGCGTGAAAGCGGTGATCCTGGCCGGGGGAGAGGGCACGAGGTTGCGGCCGCTCACGAGCAACCAGCCCAAGCCGATGATGCCCCTGGCGAACCGGCCGATGATGGAGCACGTCGTGCGGCTCCTCGCGACCCACGGCTTCGACGACATCGTCGTCACCGTCGCGTTCCTCGCCAACCAGATCCGCGACTACTTCGGCGACGGGTCCGACTTCGGCGTGCGGATGCGCTACGCCACCGAGGAGTCGCCGCTCGGCACCGCCGGGTCCGTCCTCAACGCGTCCGAGGAGCTCGACGACACGTTCCTGGTGATCTCCGGCGACGTACTCACCGACATCGACCTCGGTGCGATCGTCAAGGCACACCAGGACGCCGGCGCGCTGGCCTCGATCGCGCTCAAGCGGGTCGAGAACCCGCTCGAGTTCGCGATCGTGATCACCCGTCCCGACGGCAGCATCGAGCGCTTCCTCGAGAAGCCGAGCTGGGGCGAGGTGTTCTCCGACACCGCGAACACAGGTATCTACGTGCTCGAGCCCGGCATCTTCGACTTCATCCACAGCGACGAAGTCGTCGACTTCGCCGGTGACGTCTTCCCGGCGGTGCTCGAGAAGAAGCTGCCGCTGATCGGCACGGTCGTCGACGGCTACTGGGAGGACGTCGGGACGCTCGAGGCGTATCTCCGCGCCCACCAGGACGTGCTCGACCAGCGGGTGCACGTCGACATCGACGGATTCCGCATCGGCGAGGGGATCTGGCTCGGGGAGGGCGCCGACGTCGACCCGACCGCCCGCATCGAGGGCCCCGTCGTGATCGGCGACAACTGCCGCATTGAAGGCGGCGCGCACCTGCGGGAGTACACCGTGCTCGGCACCGACGTCGTGGTGAAGGCCGACGCCTTCGTCGAGCGCGCCGTCTGTCACGACCACGTCTACGTCGGGCCGAGCGCGCGGCTGCGGGGCTGCGTGATCGGCCGGTCGACCGACCTGCGCGCCCACGCCCGCATCGAGGAGGGTGTCGTCGTCGGGGACGAGTGCTTCATCGGCGAACAGGCCGTCATCAACCCGGGCGTCAAGGTGTACCCGTTCAAGACGGTCGAGAACGGAGCCGTCGTCAACTCGTCGATCGTGTGGGAGAGCCGCGGCGCCCGCACCCTCTTCGGCCGGCGCGGGATCCGCGGGCTTGCCAACGTCGACGTCACGCCGGAAGTCGCGATCCGTGTCGCGACGGCGTACGGGACGGCGCTCAAGAAGGGCGCCACCGTCACCACGAGCCGCGATACGAGCCGGGTCGCGCGGGCGCTGAAGCGGGCGGTGATCGGCGGCGTCAACCTGGCGGGCGTGAACGTCGAGGACGTCGAGCTCGCCACGGTGCCCCTCACCCGCTTCCAGGTCCGCAACGGCAAGGCACGCGGTGGGATCACCGTGCGGCTCGCGCCCGGCGACCCCGACGCCGTCGAGATCCGCTTCTTCGACGCCGACGGACGCGACATCGACGAATCGACGCAGCGCAAGATCGAACGGCTCCTCTCCCGCGAGGACTACCGGCGCGCCTTCGCAGCCGACATCGGCGACATCGAGTACCCGCCCCGGTCACTCGAGTTCTACACGTCGGCCCTCATGGACACCGTGGACCAGGAGCGGCTGCTCGAGCGCGCGTTCAAGGTCGTGCTCGACTACTCGTTCGGCGCGGCGTCGATCGTGATGCCGACCGTCCTCGCCAAGACGGGGGCCGAGGTGCTCTCCATCAACCCGTACGCCAGCACCGCCTCGGCCACCGCCGCGCTCGAAGAGCGCTCGGCGCGTGTGTCCCGCTTGTCCGAGCTGGTACGGGCGTCCGGCAGTCAGCTCGGCGTCGTCATGGATCCCGACGGCGAGACCGCCACGATCATCGACGACGAAGGCCACGCCCTCGACAACGACCAGGCGCTGCTCGTGCTCCTGACTCTGGTGACGGAGGCGAAGCCGGACGCCCGCGTCGCCCTGCCGGTGTCCGTGACCCGAGAGGCCGAGCGCGTCGCATCGGAACGCGGCGCCACGATCACCTGGACGAAGCTCTCGGCGCCGAGTCTCATGGAGGTGGCGTCGGCGGGTGGCATCGACTTCGCCGCATCGCAGGACGGTGGCTTCATCTGGCCCGACTTCATGCCTGCGTTCGACGCCACCGCGACGCTCGTCAAGCTGCTGGACCTGCTCGCCGCCACCGAGCGGACGATCTCGTCGGTCGTCAAGCTCCTCCCGCGCCTGCACTTCGCCCACGAGACGGTGGCGACGCCGTGGGAGCGCAAGGGCGCGGTCATGCGGGAGATGGTCGAGCGCGCCGGCACGCGAGACGCCGTGCTCGTCGACGGGGTCAAGGTGCTGCATCCCGATGGCTGGGCCCTCGTGCTGCCCGACCCCGAGGAAGCGCTGACCCACGTCTGGGCGGAGGGCGAGAGCGACCAGGCCGCACGTCAGCTCGCCCAGGAGTACGCCCGCCGGATCCGCCAGGTTCTGAGGTAGACATCGGGATATGGAGCTCCCCGATCAACTTCGGTACACGAAGGAGCACGAGTGGGTCGCGGTGGAGGACGGACGCGCCCGGGTGGGGATCACGGACTTCGCGCAGGACGCGCTCGGTGACGTCGTGTTCGTCCAGCTCCCTGATGTCGGCGCGAGCGTGAGCGCGATGAGCGGCATCGCGGAGGTGGAGTCGACGAAGTCCGTCTCGGACATCTACGCGCCGGTCGCCGGGACGGTCGTCGAGGTCAATTCCGCGCTGGAATCGACCCCCGAGCAGCTGAACCAGGACCCGTACGGCGCCGGGTGGATCTTCGTACTCGACATGTCGGACGCATCGCAGGTCGACACCCTGCTCGATGCCGCCGCGTACCGCCGCCTCGTCGAGGAGCAATAGCCGCCCACACCACGATTCGCGCTCGGGACGCAGACGCCAGGCGGCAGTACCCTTTCGAGGGTGATTTGCGCGCGGTGCGGGCACGACAACGAGGCGGGGGCGAACTTCTGCTCGTCCTGCGGCGCGCCGTTGGCGACCGCCGAGGAAGACGAGACCACGGTCACCCTCGCCGTCGAGGAGCGCCTCGAGCTCGACGACGAGTTGGGGGCCTTGCTGGCCGAGCTCCCCACCGGTATGGGCGTCGTGGTGGTCCGCCGCGGCCCGAACGCCGGGAGCCGCTTCTCGCTCGAGCGCGAGACCACGACGGTGGGCCGCCACCCGGACTCCGACATCTTCCTCGACGACATCACGGTCTCGCGCCGGCACGCCGTCATCCGCCACGACCGCGACGGCTACGAGGTGAGCGACGCCGGCTCGCTCAACGGCACCTACGTGAACCACGAGCGAGTCGAGACGACCCCCCTCCGGCACCTCGACGAGCTTCAGGTGGGACGGTTCGTCCTCCTGTTCATGCTCGGCGGGGTCGAGGAGCACGCGTGAGCGTGAACCCGAGCCGCAGCCTGAGCCACGATCCGTCGCACCTGTCGATCGGCGAGGTCCTCAACATCCTGCGCGAGGAGTTCCCGGACGTCACGATCTCGAAGATCCGCTTCCTCGAGAGCCAGGGGCTCATCGACCCGGAACGAACCCCGTCGGGGTACCGCAAGTTCTACGAGTCGGACGTCTCACGGCTTCGCTGGATCCTCCATCAGCAGAAAGTGAACTTCCTCCCGCTGAAGGTGATCAAGGAGCGACTCGACCGCATGGGGGAGGAGCAACCGGCGCCGGTGCAATCGATCGCGCGGGCGAAGCCCCGCGCACGACGCGCGCCGTCGCGCCAGGCGCGGCGCGCCCAGGACCTCGCGCCGCAGCTCCCGCTCGGGGATCCGATGCCGACGGCACCAGGCCACGACGAGCTCGCCCCGACCGCGAAGAACGGAGACCGGGCGCGCATGGACGAGCACGCCCCGCGGCGAGAGAAGGACGACCGCCCGCAGCCGCGAGCCGAGGAGGCGCGCCCGACGCCTCCCGCCGCGCCACGGGAAGCACCCGACGATGCCGCTCCGAGCGGCGGCAAAGACGGCCTGACGCGCCAGGAGCTCGCGCGCTCGGCCGGCCTCGAAGACTGGCAGCTGAACGAGCTCGAGTCGTTCGGCTTGCTCGAGCCCGCCGGCTACAACGGCGGCGACGCCCTGTTCGACGACGAAGCTCAGGCGGTCGCGTCGGCCGCGGCCGGCTTCTACGCCCACGGAATCAGTGCCCGCCACCTCCGCATGTACAAGCACTTCGCGGAACGGGAAGCCGCTCTGTTCCAGCAGGTGATGCTCCAGTACATCCGGCAGCGCAACCCCGAGGCGCGCGCCAAGGCACAACAGGAGCTGGCGTCGCTGTCCCGGTTGGGGCGTGCGTTGCGCTCGGCCTTGCTCGTCAAGGCCGTGCGCGACTCGCTCGGCGAGTGACCGGGACGGCGCAAACCAGGGAAGAACCGTCGCCGGCCATCCTCGTCGACGAGCTGACGATCGGCACGCACGTCGAGCGCATCGCCGGTCAGCTCACCTGCGATCACCCCGACGGCGTCGTTCTCATCGGCGTGCTGAAAGGGGCGCTGATCTTCCTCGCCGACCTGGTGCGCGCGATGACCGACATCGACGTCACCGTCGACTTCCTCGCCATCTCCCGTTACGCGCCGGACTCGGGTCGTGTGCGGATCCTCAAGGACCTCGACGTCGACGTCGAGGGACGCGACGTCGTCCTCGTCGAGGACCTGGTCGACACCGGCCTCACGCTGGCCTACCTCCTGTCACACGTTCGGCAGCGCGCGCCCCGGTCCCTCGATGTCTGCACGTTGCTCGACCGGCCGGTACGGCGCATCGTCCCGCTCACCGTCCGCTACGTGGGAGCGCAGATCGACGACGTGTTCGTGCTGGGTTACGGCCTCCACCAGGCCGACCTGTATCGAAACCTTCCGTTCATCGTCGAGGCGGACCGGCGCGTCGTGCTCGACCGGCCCGCGGCGTACGTAGACGCCCTCTACGGGGCGGGCGCAGCGCCGCTCCGGCCCCATCCACCGTCACTCCGTTCGAGAAGGTGAGTGGTAAGTTGAGGTTTCCCCGGATCTACGGAGGCAGCGCGTGATCCGTCTGTCGCTGGTGGGCGTTCGAGTCGAGGTCCCCACGAACCAGCCCATCGTGCTGCTGCGCGAGGACGAGGGGCAGCGGTATCTGCCGATCTTCATCGGGCCTCCGGAGGCGACCGCCATCGTGTACGCCCTCCAGGGCATGGAGACCCCGCGGCCCATGACCCACGACCTCTTCAAGACCGTCCTCGACGACATGTCGATGCGGCTGCAGCAGGTCGTGATCACCGAGCTCCACGACGGCACCTTCTACGCCGAGATCGAGCTGGCCGGGAACGGCAACGCCCACCGCATCTCCTCCCGGCCGTCGGATGCCATCGCGCTCGCCGTCCGGTACGAGGACTCCGTCCCGATCTTCGCCGACGAGGCGGTCCTCGAGGAGGCCGGAGTGCTCTTCGAGAACGACGAAGAGGAAGAGCAGATCGAGCAGTTCCGGGAGTTCCTCGACCAGGTCCGCCCCGAGGACTTCGCACAGTAGGTGGCCGGCCCGGGGGAGGGCCGCCGAGAACGTTGACCCGCCGTCCGGCGACGGCTAGCGTCACATGGGCGTAACTACCGGCGTGTCACTTCGCGGGTCGAGCCGGCGCCCGCGTCCGAGACGGAGCGTCCAATGAGTCAGCGAGTCGCCAGGGAGACGTCCGAGGGCAAGGCCGGCCGCGGGGGCTCGAACGGCGGCGTCCCGCGCCTCGAGCAGGGGTCGCTCGACGCGGCCTTGGAAGGCCGTGGCGGTGGCGACGAGATCGGCTACCGCGGACCGCAGGTGTGCAAGATCGTGGGCATCACGTACCGGCAGCTCGACTACTGGGCCCGCACCGAGCTCGTGCGCCCGTCGCTGGCGGACGCGCGGGGGAGCGGCACGCAGCGGCGGTACTCGTATCGCGACCTCGTGCGCCTGAAGCTGATCAAGAACCTCCTCGACTCGGGTGTGAAGCTCCAGGCGGCCCGGAAGGCGATCGAGTACGTCCGCGGCGACCTGGGCGACGACTGGGCGTCGGCGAGCCTCGTGCTCAACGGCACGGACTCGGTGCTCGTCCGGACGGGCGAGGACCTCGTCGACGTCGTGCGCCAGGGCCAGGGCGTGCTGAACATCGTCTCGCTCGGCCAGGTGGTCGACGAGCTCGAGGCGAGCATCCACGATCTCGGCGACACCGCGCCTGGCGACGCCCCGGCGCGAGCGGCTC
>DASZGY010000125.1:0-4533 GCA_035938395.1 Acidimicrobiia bacterium | reverse complement strand
TTAGTGACCCGGCCGTGGCATGTGGAAGCGCGGTCGATCAACGGATAAAAGGTACCCCGGGGATAACAGGCTTATCTTGCCCAAGAGTCCACATCGACGGCAAGGTTTGGCACCTCGATGTCGGCTCGTCGCATCCTGGGGCTGAAGAAGGTCCCAAGGGTTGGGCTGTTCGCCCATTAAAGCGGTACGCGAGCTGGGTTTAGAACGTCGCGAGACAGTTCGGTCCCTATCCGTTGCGGGCGTAGGAGACTTGAGAGGAGCTGTCCCCAGTACGAGAGGACCGGGACGGACGCAGCTCTCGTGTGCCAGTTGTTCCGCCAGGAGCACGGCTGGTTGGCGACCTGCGGAATGGATAAGCGCTGAAAGCATCTAAGCGCGAAGCCGTCCTCGAGATGAGGTCTCCCACCGGGACAACCGGGTAAGGCCCCTGGAAGACGACCAGGTAGATAGGCCGGAGGTGTAAGCACGGCGACGTGTTCAGCCGACCGGTACTAATCGGCCGAGGGCTTGGGATTCTTCTCCTTGGTGTTCGTGTTCGCTCTGCAGCACTCGACCAGCGGTTGACATCCGAACGCGCAAAGTGCGCACCAGATTTCCGGTGGTAAGAGCGGCGGGGAAACACCCGTTCCCATTCCGAACACGGAAGTGAAGACCGCCAGCGCCGATGGTACTTGGGGGGAGACTCCCCGGGAGAGTAGGTCGCCGCCGGATTTGTGTAACGAGCGCCCCCGCCGCACCGGCAACGCGTGCGCGGGGGCGTTCGTCGCGTTCGGGGGACCGCGAAGAGCGCGCCGGTACGCTCGCCGCCATGCCGCGACCCGATGACCGCAAGCAGCGTCGCCGGCGCAGCGATCGCCGCGGTCGTCGCGGCACGGCCCATTCGACCGACGGCAACCGGCAGCGGCAGCGGCGTCGTGGGCGGGTGGGCGACGTCCGCGAGGAGATCGCAAGGCTCGGCGGCTCGAAGGGCTCGCGCTACTACGACCAGCTGATGAAGGCGGCCGACGCGTACTCGCGCGATCACGAACGCGACGCGCTCCGTTTGCTGCGACCGTTGCGCGACGCGCTGCCGGAGTCCCCGAGCGTGCGCGAGCTCATCGGCCTCGCCCAGTACCGCCTCGGGCACTACCCGGCCGCGACCAAGGAGCTCGAGGCGTTCGTCGAGCTCAGCTCGTCCGTGGAGCAGCACCCCGTGTTGATGGACTGCTACCGGGCTCAGCGGCGGTGGCGGAAGGTCGACGCGTGCTGGCGTGAGCTGACCGCCGCCTCGCCGGGAGCCGACGTCGTCACCGAGGGAAGGATCGTGGCTGCCGGCGCGCTCGCCGACCGCGGCCGCATCGACGAGGCGATCTCGCTCCTCACCCGTGCCGACAAGAAGGTGGCCAAGCCCAAGCCGTACCACCTGCGGCTCTGGTATGCCCTGGCCGACCTCGAGGAGCGGGCCGGCAACGTGCCCCGGGCCCGGGCGCTCTTCGACCGGGTCCGTCGTGAGGACGCCGGTTTCGCCGACGTCGCCGAGCGCCTGGCGGGCCTGCGCTGACGCCCGTGCGCCGGACCCCGAGAGGGGCTAGCGTGCCGCCGTCCTGGTTTGGGGCGGACGGGCGGAAGGTTGGGAGATCATGAGTCGAGTTCGTGGTGTGCGTGGAATCGTCGCCGGCATGTTCGTGGTCGGCGCGGCGACCGTCGGCTTCGCCGCCAGTGCGGTGTCGGCCGGTGCGGGCGTCGACGGGATCCGCTGCGAGGGCCCGCAAGACGGGGTCGCAGCGGTGCAACCGGTACAACCGGGGCAACCCTGCTCCCAGCTCGAGGTCACGAAGGTCGTGACCGGCACGCCGGCGCCGGGGCCGGCGCCGGGAACGACGTTCGACGTCGTGGTGAACTGCGTACCCGTGCGGGAGATGTTGCGGGAGACCGGCGGAGCCGCCGCGCAGCAACTGCCGCAGGGCCAGACGCCGCCGTTCACGACCACCCTCACCTTCCCCGAAGGTGGCGGGACGCAGAGCGTGTTCATCACCCGCTCGGCCGACTGCTCGGTCACCGAGGCGCCACCGGCCGGGTGCACGCTCACGTCCATCGACCCGGTCGTGACGCAGGCGAGGCAGCCGATCCTGTACCCGGTGACGGTCACCAACAACTGCGACCCGCCGGCCCAGCCGACGGTCCAGCCTGCCGCGGCCGTCGTCGGGACGCCGCTCTTCACCGGGTAACTCAAAACACGCCACCGGCGTAGCTGTCACACCCCGGCGGTACCGTCGGCCAGTCGACTTCCCGCGCTTCCCCCACCCGGTTCAGACCCGAAGGGGGAACGATGGAAGCCGTCAACCTCAGCGTGCTGCGCGGCGCGATCTCGGGACCGCCCGAGATCCGGGCGCTCGAGTCCGGTCGCCGCATCGCCACGCTCGCCGTCCGGACCAGCGCCGGCGACGGTCGCAACACGTCCGTGCCCGTCACCGTGTGGGACCCGCCCGCGTGGCTCGAGACGCTCGCAGCCGACGACGCCGTGCTCGTCGTCGGACGCGTGCGGCGCCGCTTTTTCCGCACCGCGACCGGTGGGAGCGGAGCGAGGACCGGCGTCGAAGCCGAGTCCATGGCTCCGGCGCGGGACCGTCGCCGCCTCGCCGCGCTGCTCCGACGGGTCGATCGCGAGCTCGAACACCTCGACGAGACGGAGTGACCGAGCGACGAACGGGCGACCGACGGCGCCGGACGGACGCCCGTTCCGGACCATCCGCAGGCCGAAAGTATGATGGAGGAGAGGGGAGATTCCGACCCCGCCCCGACGAAGTGGCGGAAGCGGACCAAACGTGACGGCTGAGACAACCTCGACCCGCCGCCCGGAGACGCTGGACCGGGTGGTCATCCGATTCGCCGGCGACTCCGGCGACGGCATGCAGCTTGCGGGCGACCGTTTCACCGACGTCAGCGCCGCCTTCGGCAACGACCTGGCGACGCTCCCGAACTTCCCGGCCGAGATCCGGGCGCCCGCCGGCACCATCGCCGGGGTGTCGTCGTTCCAGGTCCACATCTCCGACCACGACATCCTCACCCCCGGGGACTCGCCCAACGTGCTGGTGGCGATGAATCCGGCCGCGCTCAAGGCCAACATCAAGGACATGCCACCGGGCTCGACGCTGCTCCTGAACGAGGACGCGTTCGAGCAACGGAATCTCGACAAGGCCGGCTACCAGGCCAACCCGATCGAGGACGGCTCGCTCTCCGCGTACCGGATCGTCCAGGTGCCGATGACGTCGATCACGCTGGAATCGACGAAGGATCTCGGCGTGAAGCCCCGGGACGCGGAGCGCTCGAAGAACTTCTTCGCGCTCGGGCTCCTGTCGTGGATGTACACGCGCCCGATCGATCCCATTGTCGAATGGATCAACGAGCGGTTCGGCTCGAAGCCGACGGTGCGCGACGCCAACCTGGCCGCGTTCAAGGCCGGGTACCACTTCGGCGAGACCGCCGAGCTGTTCGACCACCCGTGGGAGGTCCTGCCCGCCGACCTGCCGCCGGGGCGCTACCGCAACATCACCGGCAACGTCGCCTTGGCCTACGGCCTCATCGCCGCTTCGCAGAGCAGCAAGCTCCCGATCGCCTACGCGTCGTACCCGATCACGCCGGCGTCGGACATCCTCCACGAGCTCTCGCGGCACAAGAACTTCGGTGTTCGCACGCTGCAAGCCGAGGACGAGATCGGCGCGGCCGGCGTGGCCGTCGGCGCCGCGTTCGCCGGGCACCTCGGCGTGACCGCGACCAGCGGCCCGGGCATGGACCTGAAGGCCGAGAGCATGGGGCTCGCGGTCAGCCTCGAGCTCCCCCTCATCGTCGTCGACGTGCAACGCGGCGGGCCCTCGACGGGGTTGCCCACGAAGACCGAGCAGTCGGACCTGCTGCTCGCCATGTACGGCCGCCACGGCGAGGCGCCGATGCCCGTCGTCGCGCCGCGCTCGCCGAGCCACTGCTTCGAGGCCGCGTTCGAGGCGGCGCGTCTCGCTCTGAAGTACCGGACGCCCGTCATCCTGCTCACCGACGGGTACCTGGCGAACGGCTCGGAGCCCTGGTTCCTCCCCGACGTCGAGGCGCTGCCCGACATCGGCGTGCCGTTCGCGGATTCACCGAACCACGACGACGAGTACTGGCCGTACCTGCGCGACCCCGAGACGCTGGCGCGGCCCTGGGCGATCCCGGGCACGCCGGGCCTGATGCACCGCATCGGCGGCCTCGAGAAGGAAGACGGCACCGGCAACGTCAACTACGACCCGGAGAACCACGAGCACATGGTGCGCATCCGGGCCGAGAAGGTGGCGCGCATCGCGTCGGACGTCCCGCCGGTCGAGGTCGACGACCCCGACGACGCCGACCTGCTCGTTCTCGGGTGGGGGAGCACGTGGGGCTCCATCCAGGCCGCGGTTCGGCGTGTGCGCGCGGGCGGGAAGCAGGTTGCCCACGCGCACCTCGTGCACATGAACCCGTTCCCCGCCAACCTCGGTGAGGTGCTGAGCGGCTACCGGAAGATCGTCGTCCCCGAGATGA
>DASZGY010000124.1:0-2941 GCA_035938395.1 Acidimicrobiia bacterium | reverse complement strand
CAAGCTCTCCGAGGGCGGCGAGGAGGGTCCGTGCGGTTGGCTGAAGGACAAGTACGGACTGTCGTGGCAGGTGGTCCCGGTCGCCATGAACGAGGTGCTGAACGACCCGGACCAGGCGCGCGGCCAGCGGGCAATGAAGGCCATGCTCGGCATGAAGAAGATCGACCTCGCCGCGGTGCGAGCGGCAGCCGATCAGGCCTAGCTCGCGTGAAGGAGTGACCCAGCGCGCCGAGGTGCCGGGGCAGATCGTTGCCGAGCTCCGGGCGGTGTGCTTGGCGTTGCCCGAGTCCTACGAGGAGCCGGCGTGGGTTGGGACGCGTTGGCGGATCCGCACGCGGACCTTCGCCCACGTCCTGACGATCGACGCCGGATGGCCGCCCGCGTACGCGCGTGCTGCGGAGAGCGATGGCCCGGTGACCGTGCTGACGTTCGAGTCGACTGGCGCCGAGCTGGCGGCGCTGAGCGCGGCGAGTCACCCGTTCTTCAAGCCTCGGTGGCGGCCGACCGTCGTCGGCATGGTGCTCGACGGCGGCGTGAATTGGAGCGAAGTCGCGGAGCTTGTCATCGAGAGCTACTGCGTCCTCGCGCCGAAGAAGCTGGTCGCCCTGGTCGACCGGCCAATCGGTGACTGAGGCATCCGTCGTTCGATACCGTGTCGCGCGTGCGAATCGGTGTCGTGTTCCCGCAGACCGAGCTCGGTGGGGATGTCGGCGCCGTCCGGGCGTACGGCGAGGGAGTCGAAGCGCTCGGCTTCAGCCATGTCCTTGCGTACGACCATGTCGTCGGCGCCGACCCGGACGTCCACCGCGGTTGGGCCGGCCCCTACGAAGTCCGGACCACCTTCCACGAGCCGTTCGTGCTGTTCGGGTACCTGGCCGCGATCACGTCGGTCGAGCTCGTGACCGGCATCGTCATCCTCCCGCAGCGCCAGACGGTGCTTACCGCCAAGCAGGCGGCGGAGGTCGATCTCCTCACTGGAGGTCGATTCCGTCTCGGCGTCGGGCTCGGGTGGAACCCGGTCGAATACGAAGCGCTCGGCAAGGAGTTCTCGAACCGCGGCGAGCGCCTCGACGAGCAGGTCCCGCTGATGCGGCGCCTGTGGACCGAACGGAGCGTCACGCACCACGGTGCCCACGAGACGGTCACGGGCGCCGGGCTGGCGCCACTCCCGGTGCAGCGCCCGATCCCCGTGTGGTTCGGAGGCGTGGCGGAGCGCGCTCTCAGACGCATTGGGCGCCTGGGCGACGGATGGTTCCCGCAGGTGCCGCCGGGCGAAAGGCTCGACGAGGCGCGCGCGGTCGTCAAACAGGCCGCGATCGACGGCGGCCGCGATCCGGACGCCCTCGGCATGGAGGGGCGGATCGGTTGGGAGACGGGCGACGTCGACAGGCTCGCCCGTCAGGCGGGGAAGTGGCGCGACGCCGGCGCGACGCACCTCGGCGTCAACACGATGGGCGCCGGACTGGCTTCGGTCGACGACCACCTTGCTGCGTTGGCGAAAGCCGCCGACGCCCTCGCGCCGCTGAACCCCTGATTGCTCGACCTCGCGTGCGTTGCTAGCCGACCGTTGTCGGCAACGCGCCGGGGCTCAGCACGACCACGACGCCGTAGACCAGGAGCACGATTGCCGCGGCGCGGGCAAGTCCGCTGCCCACGGGGAGGACCTTCTCGCCGAAGACGAGGAGAGCGATCACGACCATCGCGGCGACATTCATGATGCCCAGCGGGAGCAGGATCACGAAGAGGAGCCAACAACAACCCACGCAATACCCGCCGTGGAGAAGCCCCATCTGGATCGCTCCCGCCTTGCCGTCCCGCCACGACGTCATGAGAAACGACAGCGGCGACTGACACTTGGCGAGGCAGACGTCCTTGAGCGGCGTGAGCTGGTAGAGGCCGGCCGCGATGAGCAGGATCCCCCCGAAGCGCGCCCACTGTCCCGTATCCCAGCCCGCATTCGTGACGAGACGGTCGACGACGACGGCAAGCGCGAACGCGAGGACACCGAATGCGGTCCAGATCGCAAGGTACGCCCCGACGAAGTACGCAGTCGGCACGAACGACCGTCCGGCTTCGCGCTTGCCGCGCTCGACCCGGTCGAACAGCAGAATCATCGGCGCGGCCGCGGGGAACATCATCGCCACCATCATCGCTACCCACATGCCGAGGAACAGCGGGGCGGCCAGGCCCATCGTGAGGTCGAGGCCGGTCTCCATGCTGCCGGCCGTACCGCCGCGCATCGACATCGACGAGTCGGAGCCCGCTTGCCAGACCACCAGGGCCCAGCCGATCGCCGAGAGCACGAGCAGGCCGACGAGGATCGCGTTGCGTGGCCGCGCGAGGGTGCCCGGCGCTTGCGGCGAAGCCGCCTTGGTGACGGCTGCCATCATCCGTTCCAGTTGAAGCGGTTGGCGAACCCGCTGAGATCCTGTCCCGAGTACTCGATGCCGAATGCGGACACTTGCGAGCGCGACACAGGCGCGAGACCGAGCGTCGGTCCCGCCGGGTGGGCGACGATGTTCGTGAGCGTGACCTGGTCGCCGGACTCGATGGTCACCCGCTCGCCGGAGTAATCGACGAGCTCACCCACTTTGATCCGGTGGTTCTTCCCGTCGTGCTCGATGCTGATCGACCCCTGCTCGATGCCGAGAAACTCGCCGAGGAGCGGTCCCAACGCCGCCGGCGGCCCGCCGAGCGCGCCCGACAGCACCTGCCCGAACTTGCCCACCTGCTCTTCGCTCGCACCGTCGTCGACGATGACACCGACCTTCCAGTTGCCGTCGGCCATGTTCGGAGGCGTGTCCGCAATCATCACGAACGACCTGCCGGAGACGTCGACGCCCTCGATCTCGCCGTCTTCGACATCGAACGCCAGCGCGAACCGGCAGTAGTCGTCCCTGGTCGCCTTGTGAGCGAGGTTCGACCACGTGCACGGACAGAT
>DASZGY010000123.1:0-7623 GCA_035938395.1 Acidimicrobiia bacterium | reverse complement strand
GCACGTTCGCCGGCGGCTTGGGGGTAGAGCGCGCGCTGGTACGAGAACGCCAGCGCGAAGTTGACCCAGAGCGAGATCGGGACGAACACGAGCACCACGATGGCGAAGACGCGCGTCCACCTCGGCCTCGGCGCACGCTGTGCCGCTCCGAGAAGCGCGTGGAAACCGACCAGGCTCGCGAGCACGATGGCGGGGAGCAGGTCCGACATGTACCGGTTGGCCACGAACGCGATCGTCAACGTGGCCAGCCCCCCCATCACTGCGCCGATGAGCGGCGCCCGCACCGCGGCGACGCCGGCGCGGCGTACGACCATTACGACGCCGGTGCCGCCGAGCACCGTGAGCGCCGGCATCGTGGCGGGGATGCTCGACGCCCAATCCCGGGTGTCGAACGTGACGCCGCCGAGGACGGTGGCCGGGCCGGGGAACGCGATCCAGGGGAACAACGAGTCGAAGCGCCAGCCGTCGGGCCGGGCGAGCTGGAGGAGCTGCGTCGGGAGGAACTTCAGGCCGAACAGGCTTCCGCCGTTGTCGGCGAGGGCGCGCCGGCGGGCCGGGTTGAACTGCGAGTACACCTGCTCGTCGAGGGGCAGCCCGAAGAAGGAACCGAAGCGCGAGTAGTTCACGTAGGCGTACAGGACGACGGGCACCGCGATCGCGGCGGCCAGCCACCAGATCAACGAGGACGACCCGAGCCTGTCCGGCGCCGCCAGCCATCGCGCCGGAGCCGCGAGCCGGCGCGCTGACAGGCGGCGTAGCAAGACCGCAGCCAGGACGATCCCGAGCGCGACGAGCGGCCCGGCGCCGACGGTGGCGCGCGTCAGGAACGCGGCGCTGGTCCAGATGCCGGCGAGGATGATCCACCGACGCGACGGTTCGAGAACGACGCCGAGGATCGCGTCGTAGGCGGCGAGCGCGAGGGCAGCGCCCCACAGCTCGGTCTCGTGGTACACGAACGCGCGGCTGGCGAGGAACAGCATCACCGAGCCCGTCGCGATGAGGAACACGTACCCGCCGACCGCCCACAGCTCGACCCGTGACACCGGCGCGTCCCCACGGACGAGGCCGCGGATGCGCCAGCTCAGACGGGTGAGGAAGACGAGTGCAACTGCGAACGCGGCCAGCATCGACACCTGCGTGAGACGACCGTCGAGGCTGTCCGTGACCGCAACCACCGGGAGACGCAGGAGTGCGGGGACGGGACCGAAGTAGACGTACGTCTTGCCGTCGACGAGGAAACCTTCGAACGCCACCTGCTTGGCGGGGACATCCCAGTGCAGGTGGAGCAGGCTGTGCGCCTGGATGTCGTAGAAGTTCCCGAAGCGCTCGGCGTGGAACGGGTTGAGCTGGCCCGCGTTCACCATCCAGAAGAAGACGAGCGCCGCCAGCAACCCGCCGAAGAGCGCGGCACGGCGGAATCGGCGGCGCGCGCTCGGATCCGCGGTTTCGCCGGCCTCCTCGGCCGACCGGCGAGCAGTATTCACCGGCCCTGACCGCGGCCGGCCGTCAACCTCGCAGGAGGCGACCCGGCTTCGAGTCGACCGCGTCGGGAACGGGCTCGCCGTCGACACGAATGGGCGTCCCGTTCACGATCACGTGGGTCATGCCGACCGGGGCGTCGGCGACGAGCCGCTCACCGTCGGCGGGGAAGTCCCGCACGCGCCGCAGCGGTCCGGGCGCCACCGTCTCGGGGTCGAAGACGGCCAGGTCGGCGGTCATGCCCTCGCGGACGTAGCCGCGGTCGCGGAGGTCGTACACGTCGGCCGGCTCGCCCGTGAGCTTGCGCACGCCCGCCTCCAATGGGAGCGCACCGCGGTCGCGTACCCACTGACCGAGCAGGTCGGTCGACATGCAGGCGTCGCAGAGCTGACTGACGTGCGCGCCGGCGTCGGACAAGCCGATGAGCATGCCGTCCTGCTGGAGCAGCCATCCGATGGCGTCCTCGTCGTCGTTGGCGAGGATGCTGCGGAAGCGCGTCTCGAGGTTCTCCGAGCACGCGAGGTCGAGCATGGCGTCGAGCGGCGGCACGCCGCGGTCGCGCGCGAGCGCGGCAACCGGCTTGCCGATCAGCTCCGGGAACCTCGTGGTCTCGCTGACCGAGAGCTTCTCCCAGTTCGGCTTGAAGAACCGGGGCTCGTCCAGCTCCTCCTGGGCCTTCTTGCGCCATTCGGGGTCGCGGAACGCGGCCAGCTTCTCCTCGACCGTCTTGTCCATCAGGGACGCGAAGATCGGGTTCATGTTGAACGTGAACGGCTCGACCATGTTCATCGAGAACACGAGCGGACGGACGGAGACTTGCGGCCACACGTCCGCGCCCGTCGAGCGTTCCTTGTGGTTCAGCTCGGCCATTCCCTCGTGCCACGGATAGCCCTTGATCGTGAGCAGCGCGGTCCACGTGAACGGCCGGCCGATCGTGCGCTGAAGCGAGTAGACGTCCTTGTGCTTGATCTTCTCGCCCGGGAGCAGCTCGACGACGCCGCGCCCGGCCTGATCCAGCGCGGTCATGATGATCTCGAGCTCGTGCACGTCGGCGATCCGGGACGGCACCGGCCGTCCGCCGTCGCCCGAGTGCGTCGCCGACGAGCTGGATGCGAACCCGGCCGCGCCCGCCTCCACCGCCTCGCGGAGGACGGCCTGCATCCGGAGCAACTCGTCGTCGGTGGCCTCCCGCTCGTACCCCTCGTCGCCCATCACCCACAGCCGCAGCGCGGTGTGACCGAGGTACGCGGAGTAGTTGATGACGGTGCCGCGGCGCTCCACGGAGTCGAGGTACTCCGGGAACGTCTCGAAGTCCCACGGCACGCCCGCCTCGAGTGTGGCGGGGCTCATGTCCTCGACGTGCTCGAGCGTGTGGACCATGAGCGACCGGTGTTCGGGCCGGCACGGCGCGAGCGAGAAGCCGCAGTTGCCGGCGACGACGCTGGTCACGCCGTGCCACGACGACGGGGTGAGGGCGGGGTCCCAGAACACCTGCGCGTCGTAGTGCGTGTGGATGTCGATGAACCCGGGGGCGACGACGTGCCCGGCGGCGTCGAGCGTGCGCGAACCGTCGAGGTCGTCACCGATCGCGGTGATGCGGTCGCCGGTGACGGCGACGTCCGCCTGCCGGCCCGGGGCACCGGAGCCGTCGATCACGGTGCCGCCGCGAATGATCAGGTCAGCGCTCATGTGTCAGCCCTTTCGACAGGACAAGTCTGCCCCGCCTCACCTGTGGTCGGACAAGTAGACCGGCGCGACATTCCCCCTGCGGCCGGACCCTATTACGCTCTGACACTCGTGTCAGGGAACGCCACTCGAGCCCTTCCGGGAGCAATGCGCGCGGCCGTCTACCGGGGGCCGCGCGACATCGTCGTCGAGGAGCGGCCGGTCCCGGAGCTCGGCCCCGACGACGTCCTGCTCGAGGTGAGCCACTGCGGCGTCTGCGGCAGCGACCTCCACATGTTCGTCGACGGGTGGGGCGCGCCGAACTCGATCGGCGGGCACGAGTTCTCGGGCCGCGTGGTCGCGGTGGGGGAGGACGTCACGACGTGGTCGCCGGGCGACGAGGTCGTCGGCGGGCCGTCGGAGCGCTGCGGCGAGTGCGAGTACTGCCTCGCGGGACGGCCGCAGCTGTGCGTCGGGCGCAGCAACCCGGGCCTCGGCGAGTTCCAGGGCGCGTTCGCCGATTTCGTGCGCGTGCGCGAGCCGGAGCTCCTGCGCGTGCCGCGGGGCCTGTCGATGCGCGCCGCCGCGCTCGCCGAGCCGCTCGCGGTCGCGCTCCACGGTCTGACCCGCGCCGGCGTTCGCGCCGGACAGCGCATCCTGGTGACCGGGTGCGGGCCGATCGGCGCGCTGACGATCGCCGCCGCCCGCGCCCGTGGTGTCACCGACGTCGTCGCCAGCGAGCCGCACCCGAGGCGGCGGGCGCTGGCAGACCGCCTGGGTGCGGTCGTGGTTGCGCCGGACGAGCTGGGCAAGCCGGCGATGCCGTTCGACCTCGTCGACGACCCGTTCGACGCCGTGCTCGAGTGCTCGGGCCACGCCGCTGCCATGCAGGCGGGGCTCTCCCAACTCAAGCGGGGCGGGACGCTGGTGCTCGTCGGCGCCGGCATGGACTGGCCCCGGTTCGACAACAACCGCATCACACTCAACGAGCTCGTGATCACGGGCGCGTTCGTCTACGACCCCGACGGCTTCCCGCGCGCGCTCGAGCTGCTCGCGTCGCCGGATTTCCCGACCGACGTGCTCATCGAGTCCGACGACGTCCCGCTCGAGGGCCTCTACGACGCGGTCGAGCGACTCGTGTCGGGCGAGCTCCCGGCCAAGGTGATGATCGCCCCGAGCAGGGGGAACGGAGGCGAACGATGACGACCCCGACCCGAACGCCGCGGTTCAACCACGTGGCCATGAGCGTCCCGTCGGAGCTGCTCGGCGAGGACGCGCGACGCGACCTCGTGCGCTTTTACGACGAGGTCTTCGGCTGGAAGGAGCTGCCGACCGAGACCGTCGACGGCAAGAAGCTCGTCCTGTCGGCGTACACGTACGAGCAGTTCGTCTTCCTCATCGCCGACGACCCGCCCATGGCGTGTCCGCGGCTCGACCACTTCGGCCTCTCGGTCGACACCGAGCAGGAGCTCGACGACATGCTCGGCCGGGCGAAGGCGTTCCACGCTCGTGACGACCGGGTCGACATCGTCGACCGGGAGGTCACCGACCACGGCATGCTCGCGATCACAAGCTTCTACGTTCGGTACCTGCTCCCGATGATGGTCGAGATCCAGTGGTGGGACTTCAAGAAAGCGGACGAACCCGCCTGATCAGGTCGCGGCTGTTACCGTCCGTGCGATGAAGGTGGCCTCGGAGGCACCCGCGCGCGCGACCAGCCCAGCCGACGGCGCCGGCCCCGCCGAGGAGACCTCGCCGGCGAGGTGGGTCATCGCCGCCGCGGCGCTCGTGATCGTGGCGGGCATCGTGCTCCGGTTCGCCACGCGGAGCGACTTGTGGCTCGACGAGGCGCTCTCGGTCAACATCTCGCGCCTGCCGTACGGGGACATTCCCGATTGGCTCCGCCACGACGGCGCGCCGCCTCTCTACTACTTCATGTTGCACGCGTGGACGGACGTGTTCGGCACGACCGACTTCGCCGTGCGCTCGCTGTCCGGGGTCCTGTCGGTCGCGACGTTCGTGCCGATGTGGTTTGCCGGCCGCCGCATCGCGGGCCGGGCCGGAGCCTGGATTGCCGTGGTGATCCTGGCGTCGTCGCCGTTCGCGATCGGGTTCGGTTCCGAGACGCGGATGTACTCGCTCGTGATGCTGCTCGTGACGGTCGGGTACCTCGCCGTCCGGCGGCTCCTCGAACGACCGTCCCTCGGCCGCCAGGCCGTCGTCGCGCTCATCACCGGCCTGCTGCTGTACACGCACTACTGGTCCTTCTATCTGATCGCGGTGGTCGCGGCGCTGTTGATCTGGCAGGCGTGGCGGGGCTCGGACCCCGACCGACGCCATGCCGCGCGCGCGGGGCTCGTCGCGCTGGTCGCCGGCGCGATCACATTCCTGCCGTGGGTCCCGACCTTCCTGTACCAGTCGCAGCACACCGGAACCCCGTGGGGCGACCCGATCTTCATGACGGCGTCGTTCGCGTTCGCGTTGCGGGACTTCGCCGGCGGCGAGCATTCGGAGGCGTACGCCCTCCTCGTCGTCCTGATCATGTTGACGATCGTCGCCCTGTTCGGGCGCGCCATCGATCGGAACCGCATCGAGCTCGACGTGCGGACGCGTCCCGGCGTCCGAGCCGAGACGCTCACCTGGGCGGCCACGCTCCTTCTGGGCGGCGCGTTCGCGTTCGTCACGCGCGGGACCTTTGCCGGCCGGTACGCGTCGATCCTCTATCCGCTGTTCGTCCTGGTGATCGCGTACGGCGTCACGGTGTTCACCGACAAGCGGATCCGGGCCGTCCTGCTGGCGATCGTGGTGATCATCGGCCTCGGGAGCGGATTGCGCACGGTGGTCGACAACCGCACCCAGGCCGCGGAGATCGCGAATCCGATCCGAGCGGGCGCCAAGCCCGGGGACGTCGTCCTGTACTGCCCGGACCAGCTCGGGCCCAGCGTGAGCAGGCTCCTCGAGGGCAAGCGCGGCCTCGTGCAGCTCACGTTCCCGGTGGGGGACAGGCCGGAGCTCGTCGACTGGGTGGACTACGAGCAGCGCCGCCATAGTGTCCATCCCAACGAGTTCACGCAGCGGGTCCTGGACCGGGCCGGTCCGAACAGCACGATCTGGTACGTCGTCGCCGTGCAGTACCGAGGCGGCAACGAGGGCCGTTGTGACGCAGTGCTGCAGTCGTTGAGCGCGGCCCGCCCCGGCGTACAACCGCTTGTCCAGGCGAACGACAAGTTCCCGGAGTTCATGGGCCTGTTCGAGTTCCCGGCCCGGTGATCGACGCCGTTCGGGAGTTCGTACGGCGGGATCTGCGCGCCGCGCTGGTGCCGTGGGCACTGGCCCGGGTGTTCGTGGTGGGATCGCTCGCGCTCACGCGATTCGGGGTCGACCACATCGAGGGGGCTCGACGGCCGGTGCAGCTCGGCCAGGGCTTGTTCGCCTGGGACGGCGCGTTCTACCGCGACATCGCCGAGCACGGGTACGGAGCGGTGGGGTCGGGCGCCCTGCGGTTCTTCCCTCTCGTTCCGCTCCTGGCGCGAGGGCTCGGCGCGGTGTTCGTCGGCAACGACGCGTTCGCTCTCCTGGTCGTCGCGAACGGCTCGGCACTCCTGTTCGGCGCGCTGCTCTACCGGCTGGCGCGCCGGGAGACCGGCGACGAGCGCACGGCCGTGCGAGCAGCATGGTTCGCCGCCATCTTCCCGCCGGCGGTTGCACTCGTCCTCGGCTACGCCGAAGCAACGTTCATGTTGGTGTCGGTGGCGATGTTCCTCGCCCTGCGGCGAAGGCGATTCGCGTGGGCGGTGCCGTTCGGTCTGCTCGCCGGGCTCACCCGTCCGGTGGGCGTGCTCCTTGCCATCCCGGCCGCGATCGAGGCGGCGCGGGCGTGGCCGGCGGCGTCGGCGCGGGATCGGGTCGAGCGCGTCGGCGCGGTGCTCGCGGCACCCGTCGGCAGCGGTCTCTACCTCCTCTGGGTGCGCTCTGCGTACGGCGACGCCTGGCTCCCGTTACGGATACAGAACGATCGGACCCACCGCGGTGGGTTCGTCGACCCGTTCACGCGGACCTTCGACGGGATCGGCGACCTCGTCCACGGCGACCGGTTCGGCTCGGGGCTCCACGTGCTCTGGGCGGCGGCGTTCGTGGTGCTGATCGTGGTGCTGTTGAGGCGCCTCCCGGCCTCGTACGGCACGTACGCGGCGGCGATGCTCGTGGTGAACCTCTCGGCCCGCAACCTCGACTCGCTCGAGCGCTATGCGATGAGCGCCTTCCCGCTGGTGCTCGCGGTGGCGCTCGTCACGGAACGGCCCGACGTCGAACGGCCGGTGCTCGCGCTGTCGGCGGCCGGGCTGGTCGGGTACAGCGTCCTCAGCTTCCTCGGGGTCTATGTGCCCTAGCGGCGACGGCGGCTTTGCCGACCGTCGCCGCAGAGCCGGAGCTTGCGACGGCGCCAAGAGGGTGAGAGAGGCAGGTTCGGCGGGTCGGGGG
>DASZGY010000122.1:0-19892 GCA_035938395.1 Acidimicrobiia bacterium | reverse complement strand
CCTCCCGCGTCCGCGGCGGCGTGACCACGACCGTGCGCCGTCCCGCCGCTCCGATGCCCGTGGAAGCCCGCTCGACTCGGTTCCGACCGGTGGTGTTGCCGCCTTTGCTGGCCGTGCCGGCATCGTGTGACCCGCCGCTGCACGCGCTGAACGCCAGCGCCGCGCATGCGACCACGAGCACCAAGCGCTTCACGCAGTGTCGAAGCTTAGGGCTCGGCTTCGGGCTCCGCCTCGACGACCTCGACCGGATCGCCCACGCTGATCGTGCCGCCTTCGACGATCTCGGCCCGGAGGCCGGCCCGATGGACCAGCGCCCGTCGAACCCCGGGGCGCGTCAGCCCCTCGAGGTACGTGCAGGGTTCGGCCAGCTTGAAGCCGCGCAGCACCACATCGCCGACCCGGAACGTGCGGCCGACGAGATGGTTGAGGGGCACGCCCTCGGTCACGAGGTTGCGGCGCGCCTCGTGCTCGCCGATCTCGATCTCGTACTCGCGGCCGGCGGCCGCGACGGCCTCGCGCTCGATCAGGGTGATGGCGCGCTTGCCGTCGTCGTCGGAGCGCGTGTACTTGCCTTCGCCGGCGGCGTAGCGGTCGCCGTCGAGGCCGACGCCGGCGGTCGCGTCGACGCCGTCGCGTGATTCCATCGGCGCGCCCTTCTCGGGCGCCGTGTAGATGGCGACGATCTGCCCGCGGAACATGGGCGTCAGTCTCGCGTGCCCCGGAGCGCGAAAGTCGCCGGTTTATCTCCCGCCCAACGGCAAGCCGACCTGGAGCCACTCGCACCAGCCGGTGCCGGTCCCGTTGCTGGTCGTGTACGCGCAGAGCGCGCGAGGGAATCGCGAGGTACGTCCGTCCGGCGCGAGCAAGGGAACGGGCGCGGGCGCCAGCACCTCGACGTCGACCTCGAGCTCGTGGTCGATCACGTACCGGGCCGCCGTCGGGACGTCGTCGGCGCCGAGATGCGTCTCGAGCATCAAGTGCTCGACCGGCCGCACGCCCTCGGCGTCGTCCCAGACGTATCCCCACCCACCCTCCATCTCGTCGGCCTTGACGACATTGGCCGCGAAGCTGTCGCCGATCTGGAACGAGGTCCAGTGCCAGCCCCAGACCCACCAGTCGCGATCTCCCCACGAGTGGTCCCGCTCGCCCCGCCCCTCGAACTCGATGCGCTCCCGGCCGATCAGGAGCTCTCCGTGCACAACCCCGGCGTGCTCGTAGTGGGCGGTGCGAGTCTCGTCGGGATACGGGTAGTCGTAGACGGGCGTCGCGGCTTCCCACTCGAGGTCGAGCCCGACCGGCAGTCGCTCGCCGATCTCGCCCCGGTAGGCGTCGCCGGGCTCGTCCAGCCGCACGCCGAAGGCCTCGAGGCCCAGGCCCCAGTGCTCCATCGGCGTCTCGCACACGCACTCGGCCCACAGGGCGTCCGCCCGGACCTCGAGCGCGTCGGAGCGCGGCAGCGGGACCTCGTGATCACGTACGACGACGAGCCCGTGCTCGGGCGACACGATGTACGCCCAGTACCACGCCACCTGCTGGTTGGGGTACAGCCCGAGGCGGACGTACCCGCCGGTGCCGTCGGCGCGTGAGAAGTCGAAGTACCACGACTCGTTCCAATAGAGGCCGTCGGCGGGTTCGTGACGGCGTTCGTCGGTGGGTCCGCTCTTGATCACGGTGCCACTCCCGTCTCGGGTACCGGTGTGTAGTACGGGATGGAGTCGTCGGCTTCGACGTCGGGCATCTTGTCGAGTGTCGCAAGCCCTTCGTAGACGTCGAGGCTGTCGCGGGGCACGGTCCAGTCGAGCCGGTCGTCGACGCCGGCGGTCTCCGCGAACGGTCGCAGGAACGTGAAGTAGACGTACGCGCCGGCGTCGAGCTTCTCGCGCCGGCTCATGCCGGCTATGCGCCGGTACAGGTTCCGCTGGGCGTCCTTCACCGTGTGCGTGATGCCATCGAGCTCGTCCGGTGCGACGGGCGAGAGCGCGCCGTCGTCGGCGGTGAACACGCCGGCTGCGGAGAGGTGGTCGAAGTAGTCGGGCGGGTCGGTGGTCGAGGTCCCCCAGTCGTTCGTCGTGACGCGCACGTCGCCGTCGAGCACCAGCGCGAACGTGAGGTTCGAGTACGGGAGCTCGGCGCAGATGTCGCGGCTCCACGGGAAGTGGCTCACCCCGAACCGGTTGAAGTCGCGCACGAGGAGGACGCGGCCGTCGGCGAGCGGGTACGGGCCGGTGTCCTGGTACCCGGCGCGTGTGTCGAAGTAGAGGAGAAAGAGGAACGTGGTGAGGAGGCGGTTCAAGCGGATCAGGTGCCGGCGCTCCTCGTCGCCCGCCGTTCGCGAGCCCGCGACCAGCGCGTCGACGACGTCAGGCCCGTAGCGCGGTACGCGCAGCCCGGCGTCCCACGCTTGCAGCTCCCCGTCGGCGCGGAAGGCGCCGGCGGCGCGCTTCCAGAAGTCGAGCACGGTCGCGAGCGCGGGGACATCACGGTCGAGGTCGACGAGCCCGAACGGCGCCAGCACCTGGCGGCCGAGCAGCGGGAAGTTCGCGATCGACCACAGGTGGACGGCGTCGATCTGGCTCCCGGGCGACCGTCCCGCCGCGCCGAGCGCCTCGGGAGAGGTCGCGGCGGTGATCTCCTGCATCATCTCGGGATACCGGCGGTAGCACTCGATGCAGGCGATGAGGATGTAGGCGGTGACGGGGATCAGCGCCGACTCGAGCGCCGTCCGCTCCGCCGTCATCGCCCGGGAGATCTTCCCGTGGTACTCGATCCAGCGGTTCACCTCGTCGGTCTTCATGGAGCGAGGCGGACGATGCCGTCGTCGCCGCTGCAGTCGACTTCGACGCGATCGCCGTCGGCCGGCTCGGCGTCGAGCGTTGCGCCCATGACGCAGGGGACCTGGTACTCGCGGCTCACGATGCCGATGTGGCTGACCGGTGTGCCCGACAGGCAGACGACTGCGGTCAGCTCGTCGAAGATCGGCGCCAGGAACGTCGCGCCGGCGTCGGTCACGCAGGCGACGACGCCGGCGGCGGACTCGTCCATGAGCTCGAGGACGTCATCGGGCTCCTCGAGGCGCCGCCACTCGCCTTGGACGGGCGCGGCTTCGAACACCTTCGTGCCCCGTCCCAGGACCTCATGCCCCACACGGCCGAGCTTTCCACACGCCCGCGCCTGCTGCGCGATCCTCTCTCCATGCCAGAGGGGAGGGAACGCGCCGCGCGCGTGCGAGCACTGCGCGAACGGACACGACTCCGACCGGGATCGCATGAGGAGTCGGAGTGCGCCGGCGTGTACGAGTCTTTCGGGCCCCTGAACCGCGAGGTGCTCCGGGTCTGCACCGACTGGCAGGTGCGACCGGAAGGCGCGCCGAACGACCACGCTGACGCTGCATACGACTGGTCGGTGATCGACCGGCTCACGGCGCTCGACGAACGCGCCGGTCCTCTGCTGCGGCGGCTGGGCGGCTCCGTTCCCCACTTCGCGCCGTACCGGGAACGGCTGCGGGCGGCGCGGCGGCGCGTCGTCGACGGCGAGCGCGACTGGTTCACGTCACCACGCGTCGACTCGTACCACACGGTCTGGATGGAGCTCCACGAGGATCTGCTCGCCGCGCTCGGATTGGAACGCGAACGATGACAGATCGCGGGCAGGAGCAGTGGCTCGAGGCGGACGGCTTCCGTGTTCACACCGTCCAGTGGGGCAACGGCGACGGAGCCAACGGCGCGCGCGTCTTGCTCGTCCACGGTCTCGGCGGCCACACGATCAGCTGGGAGCCCAGCGCGCCCGGGTTGGCCGAGCGCCTGCACGCCACCGTCACCGCCGTCGACCTCCCCGGGTTCGGACTCACGCGGATCCCGCCGGGTCGCCGCGCCACCCTCGGAACCCACGGCCGCGTGCTCAGAGCGTTGCTCCAGCAGTCCGGGCCGGCCGCCGTCGCCGGCAACTCGATGGGCGGCGCGCTCGGCATCGGCTTGGCGGCGCGCCACCCCGACCTCGTGCGCGCTCTCGTGCTCGTCGACCCGGCCCTGCCTCGACCGGCGATGAACCCGGCCCAGTGGACGGTGATGGCGCGCCTGGCGCCGATGCTCGTCCCGATCGTCGGCGCGCAGTTCCTCGCCGCGCGGGGTCGGCTCCTCGGGCCCGAGCGGCTGGTGGACGACACGATGAGCTGGACGCTGTGCGACCCCACGCGCCTCGACCCCGAGCTGCGCCGCCGGCTCGTCGAGCTGGCCCGGACGCGCCGCACGTTCCCCGAGGCGCCGGCCGCGTACGCCGAGTCGGCCCGGGGGCTGTTCTGGTACCTCACCCGCAACATGCGCGCCGACGAGGAGCGAGTGACCTCCCCCACGCTGATCGTGCACGGCGACCGGGACCGGCTCGTCCCGGCGGCCGCCGCCCGAGCGCTCGCGGCGCGCCGCCCCGAATGGGCGCTCGAGATGATCGAGGACTGCGGGCACGCTCCGCAGCTGGAGGTCCCCGACCAGTTCCTCGCCGCGGTCGTCCCATGGCTCACGGCCACGCTCGCGGCGCGCTGAGCGACGATGAGCAACGGCGCGAGCGTCTTGGGCGAGCCTGTCCGCCAGTTCGTCGACGAGGTCACCGCCGTGCTCGCCGAGCTCGGGAAGGGCAGCTCGCCCACGGGCACGCTCGAGCGCGACGCCGCCCTCGAGGCGCAGGCGATCGCGGCGTCCGTCATCGCCAGCGACGGCAGGTACAGCGACGGCGAACTGCGAGCGTTCGCCGTCGCGCTGTCACCGTGGTTCGACTCGCTGCGCGGCGCGACACCGCAGCAGCTGCGGGGCGGCGACGCCATCCGTCAGTACCGGGCGTGGCCGATCACACCGTCGCCTCTGTTCGAGACCGTCGTGAGCGCCGACAGCCGGAACGGGACGAGCAACGGGTGGCGCTACTACCAGGCCGCGCTCCGCGTCGCGCACGCGGGCGCGGCGCTCGACGAGGTGCCAACCCGCGAACGGCTCCTCGCCGTCGACACGCTCCGGACGATGATGCTGCGGCGCCTGGCGGCAGCGAAGGTCGAGCGGCCCGCCGACATGCCGCGCGGTGTCGGCGAGCCGGAGCCGCTCGAGGACCGGCGGACGCCCGCCGCCCGCCCGCTCGACGAGCTGTTGGCCGAGCTGGACCGGCTCGTCGGCCTGGCCGCGGTGAAGACCGAGGTTCGGCTGCTGACCAACCTGATCCGGGTCGAGAACCTGCGACGCGAACGCAAGCTGCCGGTCGTCGACCAGAGCCGTCACCTCGTGTTCGTCGGCAACCCCGGCACCGGCAAGACCACGGTGGCGCGCCTCCTGGCGCAGATCTTCCACACGCTGGGGGTCGTCTCGCGGGGCCAGCTCGTCGAGACGGACCGGTCGGGGTTGGTGGCGGGCTTCGTCGGCCAGACCGCCCCGAAGGTGAACGAGATCACGCGCCAGGCGCTGGGCGGCGTGCTGTTCATCGACGAGGCCTACGCGCTCGTGCAGGGCGGTGAGCAGGACTTCGGCCGGGAGGCGATCGCGGCGTTGCTGAAGCAGATGGAGGACCATCGCGACGACGTCGTCGTGATCGTCGCCGGCTACCCGGCACCCATGACCGAGTTCCTCGACGCCAATCCGGGCATCCGGTCGCGCTTCCCGAAGACGCTCGAGTTCCCCGACTACACAGACGACGAGATGGTCGCGATCTGTGAGTCGATGGCGAAGACGAGTCATTACGAGCTCGACGCGTCGGGGCGCGAGCGGCTCCGGGCGTGGCTGGCACGGCAACCCCGGGGACCGAGCTTCGGCAACGCGCGCCTCGTGCGCAACGTGTTCGAGCAGTCGGTCACCCGGCAGGCGAGCCGCGTCGTCGACCTGCCGTCGGTGACCGATCACCAGTTGATGACACTCACCGCCGCCGACATTCCCGACTGAACGGCACCTAACCTCCGTCCGTGCGACGGGTAGGCGCGGCGCTTGCGGCGGTGGGGCTGGTGCTCGTGGCGCTGGCGGTGAAGGGCGAGTGGCCCTTCGGTGGCGGAGGCAACGGCGGTGGTGGCAGCGGAACCGTCCGGTTGCTGTGCACGACGGAGCTCGAGGCCGCGTGCACACAGCTCGCCGAGCACAACGGAGACGTCTCCGTGACGGTCGAGCCGGCCGGAACGACGGCCCAGTCGCTCGTGGCTCTGCCGGAAAACCAGCGACCGGACTTCGACGCGTGGCTGGCGCCGTCGCCGTGGGCGCAGATGGTCGACGTGCAGCGGCGTGGGAAGCGGCCGCTGTTCGCGAAGCCGTCGGACGCGATCGGACGTTCCCCGCTGGTCGTCGCGCTGCGCGCCGACCGCAAGCCGGCCCTCGACGCGACCCCGCCGTGCAACAACGCGATCGACTGGAAGTGCATCGGCGCCGTCGCGGGGCGGCCCTGGACCGACCTCCCCGGCGGCCAGGCGGCGTGGGGATCGGTGAAGCCCGGATACGGCGATCCGACCGTCAACGCAACGTCATTGCTCGTCCTCTCCCAGGCGTCGAGCGAGTTCCTCGACAACAGCGACTACTCGCGCTCCGACCTCCAGGACAACAACGAGTACCTCGACTGGCTCGCGGGCCTCGAGCGCGCGGTGCCGAAGCTCGCCCCGTCGGCGGAGGGCCCGTTCGCGGCCATGCTGCAACAGCTCCCGACCGCGACCTACGACATGGTCGGCACCACGGAAGCCGATGCCGGACCGGCGCTGGCCGCGGCCGCGCCCGACCGTCGGCAGCAGTTGACCCTCCTCTACCCTGAGCCCGTGGTCACCGCCGACGTCGTGGTCGCCGCGGTGGCCGCGAGCCCGAACCGGGACGGCGCCGACGGCCTGGCCGGCAACAGCGAGCTCGCCGCCGCCCTGGCGCGCGCGGGTTGGCGCGTGCCGGGGCAACCCGCAGCTCGGGGCGTGCGCGACACGCCGGCACTGCCGCGCGGCTCGGGCTTGCCGACCGACCCGGGATCGCTGGTGGCGCTGCAGGAGACCTGGCAGGGCGTGCCGAAGTGAAACGCGCCGTCGGCGCCGCGCTCGCCGTGCTCGCGGTCGCGGCCACCGTGCAGGCGCTGACCCCCGGGGTCGCCCGGGCCGCCGACTGCATCAGTGTCGACATGCAGGTGTCGCCGGAGAAGGTCGATCTGCTCACCGACCTCGCCAAGCGCTTCAACGACTCGGACCGCGCCAACCTCGACGGACAGTGCATCGCCGTGCACGTGGTGTCGAAGTCGTCGGGCGAGGCGGCGTCGTTGCTGGCGGACGACTGGCCGAACCCGAAGGCGAACGGGGCCCGCCCCGTGGTGTGGTCGCCCGCGTCGAGCGCGTGGGGTCAGGTCGTGAACCAGCGCCGGGCCGATGCGGGCAAGAAGGCGATCGCCCCGGCCGGCACCCCGCTGCAGCTCACCCCGCTCGTCATCGCGATGCCGAAGCCGATGGCCGAGGCGCTCGGGTATCCGAACACGCCGCTCGGGTACTCCGACATCCTCGCCCTGGCCCGCAACCCCGACGGGTGGGGCGCGTACGGGCATCCCGAGTGGGGGCCGTTCCGGCTCGGGAAGACCAACCCCAACTTCTCGACCAGCGCGCTGAACGCCACCATCGCCCAGTACTACGCCGCGTCCGGCAAGACGAACGGGCTCACCCTCGAGGACCTCAATCGCCCCGAGGTCGACGACTTCGCGCGCGGCGTCGAATCGTCGGTGGTGCACTACGGCGACACGACGCTCACGTTCCTCAACAACCTCTACCGCGCCGACCAGCGCGGCACCGGGCTGACGTACGTGTCGGCGGTGGCGGTCGAGGAGAAGTCGGTCATCGACTTCAACAAGGGCAACCCCGACGGCATCCTCGATCCCGGCGAGCATCCCAAGCCGCCGCACGTGCCGCTGGTCGCGATCTACCCCAAGGAAGGGACGCTCTTCTCGGACAGCCCGTTCATCACAGTCGACGCGCCGTGGGTCAGCGCGAAACAGAAGAAGGCCGCAGCGAAGTTCCAGCAGTACGTCGAGCAGCCGGGGAATCAGAAGCGGGTGCTCAAGTTCGGGTTCCGGCCCGGCAACCCGAAGGTGGCGATCGGCGCGCCGATCGCCGCGAAGTACGGCGTCGATCCGAACCAGCCGCAGACGACGCTCGAGCTGCCGTCGCCGCCGGTGCTCGTAGGCCTCATCGACCGGTGGGGTCAGAACCGCAAGGCGGCGCGCGTGCTCATCGTGATCGACGTGTCGGGCTCGATGGGAGAGCCCGCCAACGGTCGGGGCGGCGATTCGAAGCTCGACTTGGTCAAGAAGGCGGCGGTCGCCGCCCTCGGCCAGTTCAAGCCCGACGACGACGTCGGGTTGTGGATCTTCTCGACCGGGGTGAGCCGCCAGGAGCCCACCGACTACCTGGAGCTGGTGCCGATCGGTCCGATCGGCCCGCAACGAGAGGCGATGACTGCGAAGATCAACGATCTCGTGCCGACTCAGGGGACGCCGCTGTACACGGTCACGAAGGCCGCCGACGACCAACTGGTCCAGACGTTCGACACCCAGCGGATCAACGCCGTCCTGCTCCTCACCGACGGCAAGAACGAAGACGAGCGCAACACCGATCTCGACGGATTGCTGCGCTCGCTGCGGGCGCGCAACGAGGGGCAGGTCGCGAATCCGGTGCGGGTGTTCCCGATCGCCTACGGGCAGGACGCCGACCTGCCCACGCTGAAGCGCATCGCCGAGGCGACGAACGCAACCGTCTACAACGCCGCCGACCCGAAGAGCATCAACAAGGTGTTCCTCGCCGTCGTGAGTAACTTCTGACGCGCATGAGCGTGATCGACCGCCTGCCGGAGCACCTCAAGAACCGCAAGACGGCGGAGGCCGTCACCGCTCCCTCGGCACTGTTGCTCGCGGGAGCCGGCACCGCCGCCGGCGTCCTCATCGGCGCCGGGCTGCCGCTCGCGATCCTCGTCGGCGCCGTCGCGTACGGGGTTCGGGTGGCGTTCGGCCTGCCGCGCAAGCCGCGGCCCGAGCGCATCGACCTCGCCGGCCTGGGGCAACCGTGGCGCGCGTATGTGAAGGACGCCATGGAGGCGCAACGCCGGTACGGGCGCGCGGTCGCGACCGCCGAGCCGGGGCCGCTGCACGACCGGTTGGGTGAGATCGGCGCCCGCCTCGATGCCGGCGTGCGCGAGTGCTACCGGATCGGCCGGCGCGGCGCCGCCCTCGACACCGGACTGGCCGGGCTCCAGACCGGCGTCGCGTGGTCGGACCTCATGCACGGGCTCGACAACTACCGCGTCCCGGCCGAACTCCGCGAGCGCGTGCAACAAGGCGAGACCATCCACGACCATCCCGCGCTCGCCGACGAGCTCAAGAAGTGCGGCATGGACGACCAGGCGCTCGAGAAGCTCGAGGCGCTGCAGGCCCAGGTGTTGTCGGCGCAACGGCTGAGCAAAGTCGCGGAAGACGCCCGGTCTCGCCTCGAGCTCCTGAACGCCCGGCTCGACGAGGCGGTGGCGCGGGCGGTGGAGCTGGCGCTCTCCGCCGAGGACGCCACCGCGCTGTCCGGCCTGGGAGGCGACGTCGATGACCTCGTAGGAGAGATGGAGTCGCTCCGCGGCGCACTCGACGAGGCGGGCCGGGCGAGCCGGGGGGCGACCGCCACGGGCACGGCGTAGGATCGCCTTCATATGTGGAAAGCGATCCGGCGGTGGTGGAAGTACCTGGGCGCGAAGCTCTCCGGGAAGCTCGAGGAGTCGGCTGACCCGAAGGTCCAGCTCGAGCAGGCGATCGAGGAATCGCAACAGCAGCACCGCCGTCTGACCGAGCAGGCCGCCAACGTCATCGCCAACCAGAAGCAGACGCAGATGCGTCTGGAGCGCGCCGTCGAGGAGTACGAGAAGTCGAACGCGTCGGCGCGCCAGGCGCTGCTGCTCGCGGACGAGGCGAACCGCGACGGCAAGTCCGACAAGGTCGCGAGCTACACGCAGGCGGCCGAGGCCTTCGCCGACAAGATCATCGGCCTCGAGAAGCAGGTGGCCGACCTCAAGAACCAGCTCCAGCAGACGACGCAGGCGGCCGAGCAGGCCAAGCAGGCGGTGGCGCAGAACTCGGCCGCGCTGCAGAAGAAGCTCACCGAGCGCCAGAAGCTCCTGTCGCAGCTCGACCAGGCGAAGATGCAGGAGCAGATGAACACGGCGATGAGCACGCTCTCGGCCACCGTCGGTGAAGACGTCCCGACGTTCGAGCAGGTTCGCGACAAGATCGAACGCCGCCTCGCGAAGGCGCAGGGCATGTCGGACCTCACCTCGACGAACGTCGACACCAAGATGCTCGAGGTCGAGCAGGCGCAGGCCAGCGCCGAGGCTCAGGCGCGTCTCTCCGAGCTGCGCTCCGAGCTCGGGCTGACCAGCCCCGAGACCGAGAAGCCCGCCCCCGCGCGCCAGCCGGCCGAGGCCGAGAAGCCGGTGGAGAAGCCCTCGCCCTAGCCGCAAGTCCCCGGCTTGGTCGGCCTAGCCGTCCCAGACGTCGGTGATCTTGCCGTAGCGGCGCGTGAAGAAGACCCGCAGCGGGATCATCCACAGCCACCACAGCTGCGCGAGGCCTACGGCGATGAACGAGATCGGGATCGAGCTCAGGAACACGGCCGGAATGCTCAGCGACCGCAGCTGCGAGTGGATCACCCACTCGCGCGGCGTGGATGGATCGATCAACCGGTTGTCCTGCGCCGCGTACCTGAACAGCACGGCCGAGGCGATGCTCGGCGCCGAGACGGCGACGCAGTAGACGATCAGCACCGGCCGCTGGCTCGGATAGTTGCCGTACACCTCGGTTGGGAACGGGACGAGCGCGATCAGCCCCAGCACCACGAGATTGAGCGCGATGAACTGCCCGTCGATGCGCCGGATCATCTTGAACACCCGGTGATGTCCGAGCCAGTTCCGTGCGATGACGAAGAAGCTCAGCGCATAGGCCAGGACCTGCGGGAGCACGTCGCCGAACTCGCGCCAGAGCTTCCGGTCGAGATCGGGGGGCTTGAGCCGGAGCGAGAAGCTGATGCTGAGCACCAGCACCGTCGCCGCGATCGCAAATACCGCATCGCTGAAGTTCACGAGACGGTCGAGCTCGAGCGTGCGCTCGCGCGGCTCCGGGCTCATGCGGGGAGCTCCACACCCTCGAGCGCGAGGAGGAACCGCTTGGTCGGCACACCCGACGGGCCGTACCCGCCGATGCGGCCGCCGGCGGCGACGACGCGGTGGCACGGTACGACGATCGGAACCGGATTCCGGCTCATCGCGTTGCCGACGGCGCGGGCCGCGCGCGGGCGTCCGGCCATCTCGGCCAGCTCCCCGTAGGACACGGTCTCGCCCCAGCCGACCTCCAGCCGCAGGGTCTCGTACACGGTCCGGGGGAACCCGGCGTCGATCCTGGACAGGTCGATCGGCATCGTGAACCGGCGCCGGCGGCCGGTGAAGTACTCGTCGAGCTCGAGGGCGACCTCGTCGTCGCATCCTTCGAGCGCATCGACGTCGAAGGCAGCCGGCCCGAGGTCGATCTGCTGCACGCCGCGGTCCGTGGCCAGCACCGTGAGCGTCCCGATCGGAGACTCCTGCCGCCACCAGCTCGCGGTCACGCCCCGAGCAGCTCCTGCACCTCGTCGCGTTCCTCGAGCAGCTCGTTCGTCGTGATGCTGATCTTCTCGCGGGCCCATTCGTCGTGCTCGATCCCGTCGACGATGGCCCACGTCGCGCCGTCGCTCCGAACGGGGAAGCCGAACTGGAGTCCCTCGGGGATGCCGTACTCGCCGCGGCTCGGAACCGCCAGCGAGTGCCAGTCCCCCGCCGGCGTCGGGTCCACGACGCTGCGCACCGAGTCGAGCGCGGCGTGCGCCGCCGACGCCGCCGAAGACGCACCGCGCTTGTCGATCACCGCCGCTCCGCGCTTCTGGACGGTCTCGATGAACGGACCGCGCAGCCACTCGAGGTCTCCGATCACGTCCGGCGCGGGTTTGCCACGGATGCGGGCGTGCACGAAGTCGGGGAACTGCGTCGTGGAGTGGTTGCCCCAGATGCCCATGTTCGTGACCTCGCGGGCGGCGACGCCGGCCTTCTTCGCCAGCTGGCTCTTCGCCCGGTTCTCGTCGAGGCGCGTCATCGCGAACCACCGGTCGATGGGCACGTCGGGTGCGTTCGATCGGGCGATCAGGCAGTTGGTGTTGCACGGGTTGCCCACGACGAGGACACGTACATCGCTGGCGGCGTGGTCGTTGATGGCGCGGCCTTGCGGCTTGAAGATCCCTCCGTTCACGGTCAGCAGCTCGCGGCGCTCCATGCCCGCCTTGCGCGGGACCGACCCGACGAGCAGGCACCACGACGCGCCGTCGAACGCCGTCTTCAGGTCGGCGGTCGCCTCGATGCCTTCGAGGAGCCGGTGGGCGCCGTCCTCGAGCTCCATGACGACGCCTGCGAGCGCGGACATCGCCGGCTCGATCTCGAGCAGCCGCAGGACGATCGGCTGGTCGGGCCCGAGGAGGTCGCCGTGGGCGACGCGATGGACGAGCGCGTACCCGATCTGGCCGGCGGCGCCGGTGACGGTGACGTGAACGGGGGGCTTCGCCATCGGGCCGAAAGCTACCGCTCGTGGTCGAGCACCGCGAGAAGGAGCTCCCGAGCCTCGGCGAGCTCGGCGATCCGCTCGGCCGCTCCGATATCGGCCGCACCGTGGTCCGGATGGGCGAGGCGCAGCAGGCGCCGGAAGCGGCGCTGGACGTCCTCGCGATCCACCCGGGAGCCGGCCCTCACGCCGAGAACCTCCATGGCCCAGCGCCGCTCCGCCGGCACGCCCCGCCACGCCTCCACCTCGATGTCGCCGCCGTCGCCGTTCGGCCGCGCCGCCGCGCCGGGCGCGTAGGGCCGCAATCCCGGCACGCCCTCGAGGAGGCGGCGCACCTCCAGGCCCTCGGGCGGCATGCCGGGCCGGGCGACGGCCGCCGCGATGGAACGGAAGGCCGGGCGGCGCGCCGACGCCGGCAGCTGCGCCGCCGCCATCACCGCCCCCAGCACCTGCGGCGTGGGCCAGCCGTGCGTGTCGAGCTCGAGGGCCAGCGGTCCACCGTCGGCGATGATCCGGTGGCGCGACCGGTCGAGGCCGTGCGTGTCGGTCTGGAGGCGGTGGCGCAGCGCGATGCGCGGCACGCTGAGGCCGTCCTCGGCGTCGGCGAGGAGGCGGGGCAGGAGGTCGCGCTGCTCGTCGTCGAGCCCGTCGAGGTTCTCCGCGACGACCGCGCCGAGCAGTACTGCGCCGTATGCGGGACCGCTCGTCGGGAGATAGTGGTCGCCGAGCGCCACGCGCCGGGTCGGCTGATGCCGCCGGGTGTGGCGGATGTTGAGCTCGGCGAGGATCACACCGGAGGTTCGTGCCTACAGGCGGTCGCAGATGGCGGCCGCGAACTCCGACGTCTTGACCTCTGTTGCGCCCTCCATGAGTCGGGCGAAGTCGTAGGTCACGATCTTGTCGGCGATGGTCGCCTCGAGCGCGTGAACGATGTCGTCGGCGGCGTCCTGCCAGCCGAGATGCTCGAACATCATCACACCGGAGAGGATCACCGACCCCGGGTTCACCTTGTCCTGTCCTGCGTACTTCGGCGCCGTGCCGTGCGTCGCCTCGAACACGCCATGCCCGGTGACGTAGTTGATGTTGCCGCCGGGCGCGATGCCGATGCCGCCGACCTGCGCCGCGAGCGCGTCGGAGAGATAGTCGCCGTTCAGGTTGGTGGTGGCGATGACGTCGAAGTCGTCGGGCCGGGTGAGGACCTGCTGCAACGTGATGTCGGCGATGTTGTCCTTCACCAGGATCTTCTCGCCCGGGTTCCCGCCGCAGTCGTCCCAGCCGACCGCCACGTCCGAGAACTCCTCGCGCACGAGCTCATAGCCCCAGTTACGGAACGCGCCCTCGGTGAACTTCTGGATGTTGCCCTTGTGCACGAGCGTGACCGAGCTGCGCTTGCGCTTCACCGCGTACTCGATGGCCGCTCGCACCAGGCGCTTCGAGCCCGTCTCCGAGATGGGCTTGATGCCGATGCCCGAGTCGGGCCGGATCTCCCAGCCGTACTCGTCGTGGAGGAAGTCGATGAGGCGCTTGACCTCGGGCGTGCCCTCCTGGAGCTCCTTGCCGGCGTAGACGTCCTCGGTGTTCTCCCTGAAGATCACCATGTCGACCTTCTCCGGGTGCTTCACCGGCGACGGCACCCCCGTGAACCACCGCACCGGCCGCAGGCACACGTACAGGTCCATGATCTGGCGGAGCGCGACGTTCAAGCTCCGGATGCCGCCCCCGACGGGAGTCGTGAGTGGCCCCTTGATGCCGATGAGGTGGTCGCGGAACGCCTGGACCGTCTCCTCGGGGAGCCAGTCGCCGGTGGCGTCGAACGCCTTCTGCCCCGCGAGCACCTCCTTCCAGGAGATCGTCTTGCCGTGCTTGGACGCGGCGGCGTCGAAGACGAGCTTGGACGCGGGCCAGATGTCGACGCCGGTGCCGTCACCCTCGATGAACGGGATGATCGGCTCCTCCGGGACGCGGAGCACACCGTCGGCGAGGGTGATCTTCTCGGGAGTCATGAGCGGATCGTACCGGGACGCCTCCGCTTCCTTCTTGCTCAGGACTCACCGAGGCGTCAGCGGGCGAGCGCGACCACCAGCAGCGTGACGAGGTAGACGGCCAGTAGCCCCGCCGCCGACCACCAGATGGCGCGGCGGTTGAACGGTCCCGGCCGCCCGTCCACGCCGGCGAGGTGGTAGCCGCACTCGCCGCAGCGCATCGCGTCGGCCGCGACGGAAGCCCCGCACAACGGGCACGCCGTGGGCGAAGGCGCGGGGGTGTCGAACTGTGCGCTCAGGTCGTGCTCCCTCGCCTCGCCCCCCGCTCAGCGGGATGATCGCCGCTCGGCGGCGTCCACGGTGTTGCTGAGAAGCATGGCGCGGGTCGTGGGTCCGACGCCACCAAGACGGGGGGTGATCCACGACGCGACCTCGGCGACGGACTCCTCCACGTCGGGGATCACGCGCCGCCCTTCGTACGTCGCCCCCGCGCTCACGACCGCCGCACCCGGCTTGACCATGTCGGGCGTGACGATGCCGGCGCTGCCCGCCGCCACCACCAGGATGTCGGCGGTCCGGGTGTACAGCCCGAGGTCGCCGACACCGGTGTGGACGACGGTCACGGCGGCGTTGGCATTGGGCCGCTTGAGGCTGAGCAGGTTGGCGAGCGGACGCCCGACGTTGAGGCCCCGGCCGACGATCACGACGTGTCGCCCCTCGATGGGCACGCCGTAGTAGACGAGCAGCGCCTGGATCCCCGCCGGCGTGCACGCGAGGGGAGCCTCGACGCCCATGACCAGCTTGCCGAGGTTGACCGGGTGGAGCCCGTCGACGTCCTTGCCGGGGTCGACGGCCCGCAACGTCTCCTCCTCGTCGAGGTGCTTCGGCAGCGGCAGCTGGACGAGGAAGGCGTCGATCTCGGGGTTCTCGTTGTACTCACGGATGACGGCGAAGAGCTCTTCCTGTGTGGTCGTGGCCGGAAGCTCCCGCCCGAACGAGGCGATCCCGATCTCACCCGAGTTCTCGTGCTTGAGGCGGACGTAGACGGCGCTGCTCTCGTCGTCGCCGACGAGGATCGTGCCGAGCCCGGGCGTGATCCCCCGGTCGCCGAGCCGCTTCACCCGCTCGGCGAGGTCGCGCTTCACCGATTCCAGGAACGCGTTGCCGTCGAGGAGTTGCGCGCTCAATGCAGGAACTGCCTTTCTCCGGTCAGGACCATGGCGAGGCCGAGCTCGTCGGCGCGGGCGATGTTCTCGTCGTCCCGCACCGAGCCGCCTGGCTGCACGACGACCGCGACGCCCGCGTCGGCGGCCGCCTCGATGCCGTCGGGGAAGGGATAGAACCCGTCGGTGGCGGAGGCGCCGCCGCGCGCCCGGCCTTCGGCCTTCTTCGCCGCGATCTCCGCCGCGCCGACGCGGCTCTGCTGGCCGGCGCCGATGCCGACCGCCTGCAGGTCTTTGACCAGCACGACGCAATTCGACTTCACGTGGCCGCAGACCCTCCACGCCAGCTCGGCGTCGAGCCACTGCTCGGTGGTGGGCGCGACCTTGGTGACGACCCGCCACGCGTCGCGGCCGGCGGCGAAGTGCGGCGCTTCCTGAACGAGGAAGCCGCCGGTGAGCGGGCGGAAGTCGAGCTCGTCCCGGGTGGGGGCGGGCGCTTCGAGCAGACGCGTGTTCTTTCGTTTCTTGACGAGCGCGTCGAGCGTGCCGGGCGCGTAGGCCGGGGCGACGATGACGTCGGCCTGCGGCCCGGCGACCATGCGCTCGGCGGTGGCGTCGTCGATCGGACGGTTGAGCGCGACGATCCCGCCGAACGCGGACAGCTCGTCGGACTCGAGCGCGCGCTGGTACGCCGTTGCGGTGTCGGCGGCGACGGCGACGCCGCACGGGTTGGCGTGCTTGATGATGGCGCACGCCGGCGTCTCACCGAGGTCGTGCGCGAGCTGCCACGCCGCCTCGGTGTCGTAGTAGTTGAGGTACGAGAGCGCGAGCCCGCTGTGCTGCGTGACGGCGTCCCACCAGCTGGTGGTGCCGGCGCGGCGGTAGCGAGCGGCGCGCTGATGCGGGTTCTCGCCGTACCGCAACTCGTCGTCGGTGCGCTTGAGCGCGAGGACGAGATGGCGGGGCAGCAGCTCGTCACGTTCGAGCCAGCGGACGATGGCAGCGTCGTACGCGGCAGTGTGCGCGAACGCCTCGAGCGCCAGTCGACGGCGGGTCTCCTCGGAGAGCGCGGCGTCGTTCGACCGGAGCTCGGCGAGCACGGCGTTGTATTGGTCCGGGCTTGTCACCACGCCGACCCAGGCGTGGTTCTTGGCCGCGGCGCGGACCATGGCCGGTCCGCCGATGTCGATGGTCTCGATGTCCGGACGATCGAGGAACGGGTACAGGTTGCTCACGACGAGCTCGATGGGCGCGATGCCCTGGGCCTCGAGGTCGGCGCGGTGACCGTCGTTCCCGAGATCGGCGAGCAAGCCCGCGTGAATGCGGGGGTGCAGCGTCTTCACCCGGCCGTCGAGCATCTCGGGGGCGCCGGTGACGTCCTCGACAGTTGTCACCGGGACGCCCGCCTCGGCCAGGGCGGCGGCCGTCTTCCCGGACGACACCAGCTCGAAGCCGAGGTCGACGAGCCCGCGTGCGAGCTCGACCAGGCCCGTCTTGTCGTACACCGAGAGCAGGGCGCGCTTCACGTCCTCACTCCTCTTCCTCGAGCAGAGCGCGCAGCACCTGCGGGTAGAGGCGCCGCTCGACTTCCTTGACGCGCTCGTGGAGCGTCTCGGGAGTGTCGCCGGGCACGACCGGCACGGCCTCCTGGGCGAGGATCGGACCGTGATCGACTTCGATCGTGGCGACGTGGACCGTGCAGCCGGTCACCTTGACGCCGGCCGCGATCGCGTCCTCGACCGCGTGCGCGCCCTTGAACGCCGGGAGGAGGGACGGATGCGTGTTCGTGATCCTGTCGCCGTACGCGTCGTGGATCGGATCCTCGAGGATCGTCATGAAACCGGCCATGGCGACGAGGTCGATCTCGTGGCGCTTGAGCGCGTCGACGACCCGCTCGGTGTACGCCCGCCGGTCGAAGTCGGGCCCGAAGCTCTCGCGCTCGACGAGCTCGACGGGAACGGCGGCGCCCTCGGCGACTTCGATCGCGCCGCACGGTCGGTCGACGACGACGACGCCGATCGGGAGCCGGGCCTCGATCAGCGACGCGAGGATCGTTCCGCCTCCCGACGCGAGCACCCCGATCCGCCGCACATTGGCAAGTTACCCGAGGCCCGCCCGCCGGCACGCGATCTTGTAATCGCCGAAACGAGATGGCGAGCCTCTCCCCGCCCGGGGTCCCCCCTGGGGCACCTTCATTGCGACGAAGGTCGTCACCGTGGAGAACTCGCGATCGCGTTCCTGGTTGCCGACAAGCCTGCCGCAACCAGCCTCGGCTTCGGCTCCTGGTTCGTGCCGATCGGCGCCATCGGCTCTCTGGTCGGCGCCATCCGCATGATGAACGAGGCCAGGACGAGGGCGTGACCCGCCGGATCGAACGGCGATCCCCACCCTGCATGTGGGCGCCGTCCCGTCCATGGGTAGCCTGGACCGTCATGAAACGAGCCGAACCGGGGTGGTTTGTCCTTGCGCTCGCGGGGCTTGCCGCGATACTCGGGTCGTTCCTCCCCTTCTACACGTTCACCGGTGACGTCAACGCGACAGTATGGAGCCGCGGGCTGTTCCCGACCGCGACGCTGATCCCGCTGCTCGGCTTCGTAATCGGTGTCGAGGCGCTGTTCACCTTGATCAGGGGTCACGAACCACGTTCGCCGTTCCTCAATTTCACGTGGGAGCAGGTGCGGCTCGCCGTCGGCGCGTTCATGATCCTGCTCGCGCTGAGCTATGTCGTACAGGACCGCGCCGGCGGGACCCTCGGCATTGGTTACCTCGCCTTGTCCATCTCGGCCCTGGCGACGTTCGCGGGCGGTGTGATGACGCGACGCGCCGAGCTCGCGCGTGCGCCGGGCGAGAAGGCGCCGGAGCGCGAAGCGCGTCCCGTCTTCGGACCCGCCATCGCGAGCGTCAGCCGAGTGGGCAGCGAGCTCGGCAAGAACGTCGCCGGATTCGGCCACACTGCGCGAGCGCGCTTCCGTGAGCGAAGCGAGGCCAAGGCGGCGGCGAAGTCGGCGGCGGCCGCGGCCGCGGCGGCTGCAGCTGCTGCGACCAAGGCGAAGGCGGACGCGGACGCGAAAGTGGAGGCGGAGGCCCAGCAGAAGGCCGACGTCGAGGCCAAGGACGCGGCCCCACCCGTCGAGGCAGCCGAAGCGCCGGCGATGCAACCGCCGCCGCCGACCGAGACGTTCGACGTTCCGGCGGCGGAGTTGCCAACCGCGGCGGAGAAGGCCGACATCCCGCCGGCGGAGCCGTCCCCCGCGGCCGAGGAGCCGGTCGAGGAACCGGCCGCCGACAAGCCGGCCGAGGAACTGCCCGCGGACGAACCGAGCGCGGAAGAGGTCGCGAAGGCGATCACCGAACCGGCGGTCGAGGACGTCGAGGAACCGACGGCGGAGAAGCCCGTCGAGGAACCGACCGACGACATGCTCGTCGAGGAAGCGCCGGTCGAGGAGCCTACGGCCAAGGTCGCCGAGGAGCCGGGCGTCGACGAACCGGCGACGAAGCCGATCCCGGTGGTCGAAGACCCGGCTGCGAAGGACGCGAAGGAAGCGCAGAAGCCGCCACGGGTCGCCCCACTCGGCGCACTGGCGCCGGAAGCGGATCCCGACGACACCCCGACGCCCGACGGCAAGACGTCACAGCCGGACAGCGACCGCGACAAGACGGTCGAGAGCAAGCCCACGGGGGCGAGCAAGACCTCGGCCAAGAGCAAGCCGCCGAACCCGCCTCCGGCTGAAGAGGACGGCGAGACGGAGAAGGAGCGAGCCGACACCGGAACGGAGAGCTGACGAAGCTCCCTACATCCCGGTGAGCGACCCCCCTCCGCCGAGGCCGGGAAGAACCAACGTGCACGCGGGCGGTGTCGCGCCGGCGGGATCAAGGGCATTGAGCACGTCGTGCAGCGCGACCGCGTCGTAGATGATCCCCACGTGCTCGACGAGATCGCGAGCGCACTGGTCCTGCAGCGTGATGTTCGTGACGTTCGGCCCCGAGAGGAACGCCGACGAGTAGGGCGTCACCACCGTGTCGTACCTGGTCTCGATGACCGTGTACATCGGACCGGGCACGGTGTCGCCGCCGGCGTTGAGCTCCGCGAGGAAGCTCGAGCCCACGAACTGTTGCTCGCAGGCCTGGCACAGTCCCCCGAACGCGGAGGCTCCGCCCGGAAAGGCGC
>DASZGY010000121.1:0-44204 GCA_035938395.1 Acidimicrobiia bacterium | reverse complement strand
CGTCGGATTGGCCGAGTCGGCCACCGACCTGGCCGTCGGCGACCGCCTCGGTGAGGGCACCACCACCGTCGGCTATCGCGTCCAGCTCGACCACCTCGTGCCTTCCGCGGTCGGGAGTCACGTCAAGGCGGAGGCGATGCTCGAGGCCGTGCAGGGCCGGCGGCTGACCTTCCGGGTGTCCGTCACCGACGCCCGCGGGCTCGTCGCCGCGGGGAAGATCACCCGGGTCGTCGTCGAACGGGCCCGCTTCCTCGAGAAGGCCGCCGGAGGCTGAGGCCGGTGGCCGGGCCAACCCCGCCGTCCGCGCCGTGGACAGCACCGCCACCGCCCCCCGCGTCGTGGGCTCCGCGGCCCCCCAAGCCGCGCCGCCGGCGCGTCTGGATCTACCTGCTCGTCGGCTCCGTCGTCGTGATCCTCGGCCTCGCGGTCGCGAGCGGGACGATCTGGATCAACAAGGTCAAGCCACCGATCGACGCCGCCAACGACTACCTGCGCGACATCTCGCACGGGGACTACCAGGCGGCGTTCGACCAGCTCTGCGCGCAGGAGAAGGTCGACGGCTCGCCGCAGTCGCTCGCCCGGACCGTCGACTCGTTCGTCTTCTCCTTCAGCGAGTACGACGTCACCCCGTTCGACGTGCGCCTCGACGGCAGCCGCGCCACGGTCAAGGCCGACCTCAACCCGAACAACAACGGGAACAATGCCGACGTCGTGCGGATCCGTCTGCAAGAGATCAACGGAACGTGGCGCCCTTGCGGCGGTCGTTTCGGGTTCGTGGACGCGCCTCCGACAAGCGGGTCCGCGTAGTTACGCGAGGTTGCTCGAGCGCGGGTACGCGTCCTCGGGATCGGTGAGGACGTTCACGAGCGAGGGACCCGGGGTCGCGAACGCCCGGTCGAGCGCGGGGCCGATCTCGTCCGGCTCGCCGACGAGCTCGCCGTGACCGCCGAGGGCGGTCATCACCTCGTCGTAGCGCGTCCCGGGACGGAGCTCGGCGACGACGTCGTAGCCGTAGATGAGCTGCATCGGATGCTTCTCGAGGCCCCAGATCCCGTTGTTGCCGACGATCCCGACGACGTCGGCGCCGAACCGCACGAGCGTGTCGAGGTCCCCGAGCGAGAACCCCAGTGCGCCGTCGCCCCACATCACGACGACCTGCCGCCCGGGATGTGCGAGGGCGGCGGCGAGCGCGTACCCGCACCCCGTGCCGAGGCAGCCGTACGGCCCGGGGTCCAGGAAGCCGCCGGGCTGGTACGTGTCGACGTACTTGCCGGCGTACGAGACGAAGTCGCCACCGTCGCCGACGACGATGGCGTCGCGGTCGAGCCGGCGCCGGAGCTCGCCGTAGACGCGCGCCGGCCGGATCGGCGACGCGTCGACGCCCAGATCGTCGGACTCGCGGGCGCGGCGCGCGCGCTCCTCGTCGCGAAGCCGCGTCACCCACGCATCGCGCTCCCGGCTCGGTGACGGCACGCGCGTCGTGTCCGCCAGGGCGGCGAGCATCATGGCGAGATCGCCCGCGGCCCCCGCCGCCAGCTCCACGCCGGTGCCGACGCCGCCGGCGGAGTCGGCGAGATGCACCACCTGGGCATCGCCGAACCGCCCGAACCCGAGACGGAAGTCGAGCGGCGCACCCGCCACCACGACGAGGTCGGACTCGGCGAAAGCCGCGCCCCGCACCCGTGAGAAAGCGAGCTCGTGGTCGGCCGGGAGCAGGCCGCGTCCGAGCCCGTTGGCGAACACAGGGAGCCGGGCGGCCTCCGCGAATGCCCGCAGGGCGTCCTCGCCTCGCGCCCAGAAGACGTCGGCGCCGACCATGAGGACGGGCCGGTCGGCCTCGGCGACGAGCTTGGCCACGGCGGCGATCGCGTCGGCGTCGGGCGCGGCGCCCGCCAGCTCGGCGGGCCGGGGAGGATCGGGAAGCGTGACCGATGCCGTGCCCCAGGCGTCGAGCGGGACGTCGACGAACGCCGGGCCACGATGAGGTGTCTGCGCGGCGCGCAATGACGCGTCGACGAGACCAGGGATCTTCTCGGATGAAGGTGCTGTGCCGGCCGTCTTCGTGATCGACGCGACGATCGGCACGTGGTCGAGCTCCTGCAGCGACCCGGCTCCCCAGCGCGCCTGCGGCGCGCGTCCGCCGATCACGAGCATCGGCGTCCCGTTGAGCGATGCGGACGTGATGGCGCTGATGCCGTTGGTCACGCCCGGGCCCGCGGTCAGCGCGGCGACACCCGGCCGGCGGGTCACCTTCGCCCAACCCTCGGCCGCGAACGTCGCCGTCTGCTCGTGTCGCGTGTCGACGAGCCGGATGCCGGTCTTCACGCACCCGTCGTAGAGCGGGAAGAGGTGCCCGCCCGACAGGGTGAAGAGCGTGTCGACGTCGTGGCGGCGCAGTGTCTCGGCTGCCAGCCGGCCGCCGTCGGCCTCGAGCTGCTCGCTCACGCCGCCGGCGCGCGCTCGATGCCCAGCAGGAAGCCGTCCACCGCCTCGAACCACGCGATCGGGTTCTCGAACTGCGGCGAGTGGCCGGCGTCACGCACGACGACGAGCTCGGCGCCGGGGATCGTGGCGGCCATGTCGCGCGACGGCCCCACGAACGACGCGTCCTCCTCCCCCACGATCACCAACGTCGGGCATCGCACGCCGGCGAGCAGCGCGAGCTGCTCGGGCTGGTGTGCGATCTCGCGCGCCATCGTCGCCCACATCACACCGGAGAGCGCATCCCACTTCCGCAGCTCGAACTCCTCGAACCCCGGCCGCTCCGCGAGCAGGCGCGCGTAGGCAGGCGTCTCGAGCGTCGCAGCCGCGTCGAGCATCGGCTTGAGGACGTCCTTGCCATCGGCGAGCGCGATCCCGGCGGCGAAATCGACCAGGTCGGGGTCGAGGCCCGGCACCGGCCCGGGCGAGGTGTCCATCAGGACGAGCGCGTCGATTCGCTCGGGCGCGGCCAGCACGACCCGCCGTGCCACCATCCCGCCCATCGAGTGCCCGAGCAACCGAAAGGCGTCGATGCCGATCGCGTCGGCGACGCCCAACACGTCGGCGGCCATCCGGTCGAGCGAGTAGGCGGCCGGGTCGGATGGGCCGTCGCTCTCGCCGTGCCCGCGGTGGTCGAAGGTGACCACTCTGTGTCGCGCCGCCAACGCGTCGACGTGGTCGGCGAAGTCCTCCTTCGCCCCGCCGAAGCCGTGGACGAGCAGAAGCCCCGGTCCGCTCCCGGTGTCGGTGACCTCGAGAGCAACGCCGTCGTCCATGGTCACGCGCATTCCCATTCCCTCCCGAACGGCGCGTCCATTGCCCCCCGACGTCCGTCGGGGCAGGCAGGATGCGCTTGTAGGCTACGCCGATGGCCGTGACCGACACCGCGGCAACGTCACGCCGCCAGTCTCTGGGCCGATGGCTACGTGTCATCGTCAGTGCGGCGCTGCTCGCGGTGCTGGTCACGAAGATCCACCTCGACGACCTGCTCCCCGAGCGGCGCCACATCTCGACACTCGTGTTCCTGGCCGCCGGCCTCGTCATCACGGCGCTCGGCATCGTCCTCTCGGCGTGGCGCTGGCAACGGGTGCTCGAAGTGTTCGACGTCCGGGTCCCGCTGCGGACGCTCACGAAGCATTACTTCGCCGGGCAGTTCGTCGGGAACGTGCTCCCCTCGACGATCGGCGGTGACGTGGTTCGCGTCAGCCGCGGCGCGACGACGACGGGCTCGGGCAGCGTTGCGTTCGCCTCGGTCGTCCTGGAACGGCTCTCGGGATTCATTGCGCTCCCCCTGCTGGTGTTCCTCGGCTTCCTGCTCCGTCCATCACTGCTCGACAACAACCACGCGTGGATCGCACTCGCGATCGCGTTCGGCACGCTGGTGCTCCTCGGCCTGATCCTCCTGGTCGCCGGCAGTCCGAAGATCGCGGGTCGGTTCGCCGAGCGGGAGAACTGGATGCGTTTCATCGGCGCGGTGCACGTCGGCATCGACCGGCTCCGACACCGACCTCGCGAGGCGCTCGGCGTGCTCGGCGCGGCGCTCGTCTACCAACTCTCCGTCGTCGCCGCCGTGTACTGCGCGGTGCAGGCGCTCGACATCTCGATCCCGAACGCGGCCGTGATCGCGTTCATCCCGGCGGTGGCGATGGGACAGACGGTCCCGCTCTCCGTGAGCGGGTTCGGCGTCCGCGAGGGCCTGCTCGTGCTGCTCCTGCACCCGCTCGGCGTGTCGACCTCGAGTGCAGTCGCGCTCGGCCTGTTCTGGTACGGGATGCTGCTCATCGTGAGCCTGATCGGCGCGCCGGCATTTGCGATGGGCCAGCGGGCAGTGCGCTCGGCAACCGGGTCGGGCGGCGCCAAAACCAGGCAGTGAGCATCCTGGAGCGGCCCGAAGGCCGCATCCTCCCTCGGTTGCCGGGCGGACGCCGGCTCCGCGACGGCCACTACATCTACTGGTGGCTCGAGATCCTCGCCATCATCGTGTTCTACCTCGTGTACTCGGCGATCCGGAACGCCAACGAAGGCGGGACGGCCGAGGCGTTCACGCACGCCAAGGAGCTCATCCGCATCCAGCAGGTCCTCGGCATCAACCACGAGCAGGTCCTCCAGCAATGGGCCCTGCACTTCACGCCGCTCATCGTGGTCTGCAACTACTTCTACGGATCGCTGCACTTCGTCGTGACGGCGGGAGTCGGGATCTTCCTGTTCCGGCGGTGGAGTGACGACTGGCCGCTCTGGCGGAACACGCTCGCCATCACGACCGGGCTCGCGCTCATCGGCTTCATCTTGTGGCCGCTCATGCCGCCGCGCCTCCTACCCGAGAGCTATGGCTTCGTCGACACGCTGGCGAAGTACCCGACGTTCTGGTCGTTCAACTCGGGTGCGGTGAGCAAGATCTCGAACCAGTTCGCGGCGATGCCGAGCGTGCATTGCGCGTGGGCGCTCTGGTGCGCGTGCGTCATGGTGCCCCGGGCGCGTCGACGGTGGGTCAAGATCGCATTCGTGCTGTACCCGTTGGGCACGGTGACCGCCATCGTCCTCACCGGGAACCACTACGTCCTCGATGCGGCGGGGGGCTTCGCCGTCCTCGGCATCGGGTATGCGCTCGCTCGCACCGTGACCCGCGCCGGTCAGGGCCCACCCGTTCCGGCCACTCCCTAGCAAGGAACCCTGCATGGACCTGGACCACGTAGCCCTGGCGACGCGCGACGTCCGCGACGCCCTCGACGTCCTCGTCGGCGAGCTCGGCGGGACCGTCTTGTTCGGCGGCAACAGCGTCGGGTTCCGGCCCATGCAGCTGCGGCTGGGCGACGCCACGGGAGGAATGAACATCGAACTCCTCGAGCCCTGGGACACCGAACGGAACGACTTCCTCGAGCGGTTCGTCGCCCGGCACGGCGCGGGTCCGCACCACCTCACGTTCAAGGTCGACGACCTCGCCACCACGCTCGAACGCGTCCGCAGCGCCGGCTACCGCCCCGTCAACGTCGACCTGTCCGACCCCGACTGGAAGGAGGCGTTCCTCCATCCGCGCGAGGCGCACGGCACCGTCGTGCAGCTCGCCGAGGCCCACGGGGACTGGGGCACGCTGGCGGAGCAGATCGACCGCTCGCGGCGGAAGGGCGCCGACGGCCATCCCCGGTGGTGGCCGGACCCGCCCCCGCGAGGCGACCGGGCCGGGTTCCTTCGGCGCGTCGTGATCGCCACGCCGTCACTTCCGGCGACCCTCGGATTCTTCGCGGGCCTGCTCCAGGGCGACGAGGTTGCCGGGGGCGAGGGCTGGGTCGAGCTGGCATGGCCGGGAGCGGGGCGCGTGAAGCTGGAGGACCGGCCGGGCCGCCCGCCGGGTGTCGACCGTCTCGAAGCCGACGTGGTCGGCGAAGGCCCGCTCGGGGAGCGGACCGTGGCCGGGACGCGCCTCCTGCTCGAGCCGCGCTAGCTCGCGCGGCTGTCAGTTCTCTCGTTCGCCTCGCCGCGCGCGGCGGCGCCGCCGCCCGAGGAGGTAGGCGAGGAGCATCCCGAGGAGCGCCGACACGATGATCAGGTAGATCACTCTGGCGTCCCAGTGGAAGAAGAGGAACGACACCCGGACCCGATTCGTGTTCTGGAACGCAAAGATCACGAGCAGTGCCGCGATGACCAGCGCCACGATTCGCAATTGGTTCTCGCGGCTCAGAGACCGCCCCTGCGGTCGCTGCGGCTCGTCGGCCACGGGTCCCTCCCTCCGGCGGGGTGACGCTACCTCGCCGCACCGGCCGCGGCGGCTGCCGCCGCCTGCTCGTCCCGATGCCGGGCGACGAGCCTGCGAACGCCGTCACGCACGGCGCGGTCGGCCAGCGAAAGGTAGGACTCCCGCGCGGTGATCAGCCCCAACCGGCGCGGCGGAACGTCGCGGAGCGCGACACGGCGGACACGTGTCAGCTCGGGGGGGATCGCCGTCTCGGGCAGCACGGACGCGCCACCGCCGGCGGCCACCATGTCGGCGATCAGCCTGATGCCCTCGACCTCGACCGGCACCGCGATGCTCAGCCCGCTGGCGGCGGCGGCGTCGTCGACCTCGCGGCGCAACGGGTTCCCGACCGGAGGCAGGATCATCGGCAACGCGGCGAGGCGCCCGAGCGACACCGGCTCCGGCCCGAACTCCGTCGCGTCGCCGGGCACCAATCCGACGAGCGTCTCGTCGAGGAGATGCTCCAATTCCAAGCGCGGTGACGTCATCGGCTCGGTCACGACGGCCTGGCCCAGCTCGCCGGCGAGGACCTCCGACGCGAGCCGCTCGGACGCGCCTTCGTTGATGCGGAGCTGCACACCTGGGGCCTCGGACCGCAGGTCGGCGACCAGCGCCGGGATCATCCAGCGGCTCGCCGTCCCCACGATGCCGAGGCTGGCGTGCCCCGTGCGCAATCCCTGCAGCATCGACAGGTCGGCCTGCATGGCCTCGAGCTCCCGGCGGATCCGGCGCGCCCGCTCGAGCACCGCGGCCCCGCACTCCGTCGGCGTCGCTCCCCGCCGTCCGCGCACCAGCAGATCGGCGCCCAGCTCCTCCTCGAGCTGTCGGACCTGCTCGGACACGTTCGACTGGACGGTCGACAGCACGTCGGCGGCGGCGGTGAACGAGCCCTGCTCGGCGATGGCCAGCAAGGTGTCGAGGTGCCGGAGTTCCATCGCCTTGCCCCTTTGCTCGCCTGTCTGTCCATCAGAGGAGCTGATGGGTTCCATCAATCCTAACTGTTGGACAGATTCGAGGCCAGCGGTCAGGATGGGTTCAGGACGACTCGGGGGGTCGGTAGCCCCCCACCGGCTCCCCGGAGTCCTCCTTCTCGTAGGGCCACAGCGGAGGTTCGGCCTTGGCGGCCGTGGAGACGATCTCCAACTTGATCTTCAGCGGACCCCTGGCGTGGACCGCGGACGCGTCCTGCCAGGGTCGCAGCGAGCTGTTCTTCGCGCCCGCGGGCGAGCGACCCGAGGCCCGCGTCCTGCGCGAGGGCCAGGCCCGCTCCGTGTGCAGGGCGTGTCCCGTGATGCGGGAATGCCGCGACTGGGCGCGCGAGCACCGCGAGTACGGCTTCTGGGGCGCTGAGTCCGAGGAAGAGCGCGCCGCGGCCGGGTTCCGTGTCGACATGCCCGTCGGACGGGTGGCGCGCTATCCGAAGGGCGCCGGTAGCCCCGTGCGGCCCCGCGCTCCCCGCGTCGCCTGACGCAGATCCGAAGGGCACCCGCATAGGCTGCCCGGCGTGACCACGGGGGGTCCGGAAGGCGTCGATCTCGACGCGTTGCGCGCGTTCTTCACCGACTACGTCGCCGGAGCCGACGACCGCCCGCTGTCGGCGGAGCTGATCGCCGGCGGTCGCTCGAACCTCACGTACGGCATCACCGACGGCGTGCACGAGTGGGTCCTCCGCCGCCCGCCGCTCGGTCACGTGCTCCCGACCGCGCACGACATGGTGCGCGAGTACCGGGTCATCACCGCGCTCGGTGACACCGACGTTCCCGTCCCCCGGACGTATGCGCTCTGCGAGGACAACAACGTGAATGGCGCGCCGTTCTACGTGATGGAGCGCGTCCACGGGCGCATTCTCCGCACCGGTGAAGACCTGGCGACGCTCACGCCCGACGAGGCGGCGGCGTGCTCCCGCGAGCTGGTGGAGGTGCTCGCTCGCATCCACGGCGTCGACTACGAGGCCGTCGGGCTGGGTGACTTCGGGCATCCCGACGGGTTCATGGAGCGCCAACTGCGGCGCTGGGGTCAGCAGTGGGAGCGGTCCAAGGCCGAAGACCTCCCCGCGATCGACGATCTCGCGCAACGGCTGCGCCGCGCGTTGCCCGAGTCGGGGCCGCCCACGATCGTGCACGGGGACTACCGCCTCGACAACACGATGCTGGCGGACGACGACGCAGGCCGGATAGCCGCCGTCCTCGACTGGGAGATGTCGACGCTCGGCGACCCGCTCGCCGACGTCGGGCTGTTCCTCCTCTACTGGGGCCAGTCCGAAGCCCAGATCATCGCCACCGGTCAGGCGATCGACGAGCAGGCCGGCTTCGCGAGCCGGGACGAGATCGTCGAGCTCTATGCCAAGGAGAGCGGGCGGCCGGTCGACAACCTCGACTTCTACGTCGTCTTCGCGTTCTACAAGCTCGCGATCATCGTCGAGGGGATCGCGGCGCGGTACCGCATGGGCAAGACGCTCGGCGAGGGCTTCGAGCACATGGGCGAGATGGTCAAGAGCCTCGTCGACGAGGCCCTCGAGCAGGCCAACCGGTCGTCGATCCCGGCGCTGCGCGGCTGACGCGCCGCGCCCTTAGACGTAGCGGCTGATGTAGCCGCGGGCGCGGAACACGGAGAGCATCCGCACGACGAACCACACCGACGCGACGGCGAGGACGAGCGCGCCGATCGCGGCGATCCCGAGCTCGTCCCACGGCAGGGGGTGGCCATCGAGGACAGCGCGCGCCGCGGCGAAGATGTGCGTGAGCGGGAGCACGCGTCCGATCGGCTGGAGGATGCCGGGCAGCGCACTGACCGGGTAGAAGATCCCCGACAGCGGCATGAGCATCGCCAGCAGGCCCCAGGCGAGGATCTCGGCGCCCTGCCCGACGCGCAGGATCAGGCCGATCACGATCATGCCCACCGACCAGCCGACCACGAGCAACAACGCGACGATCGGCACCAACGCGAGGCCGACGTCGGTGATGTTGAACGCGAACAGCCCGAGCGCCACGAGCCCGACGACGGTGACGCCGATCGCCAGCTTCGCCAGCCCGAACAGCACCACGCCGGTTGCGTATTCACCCTCGCGCAACGGCGTCACGAGCAGGTTCAGCAGGTTGCGCGACCACGTCTCCTCCATGAAGCCGGTCGCCAGGCTGATCTCGGCCTGGAACACGACGTGAAAGAGGAGGATCCCGGCGAGGAGGAAGCCGGCGCCCTTCGACCCTGCGCCCGACTGGCGCGCGAAATAGACGCCGATCGCGCCGAAGAGCAACGCGTCGACGACCGGCCACACGACCACGTCGAACCACCGTTGCGGCGACCGTTGCAGCACGTACGCGTGCCGGCGCGCCACCGCCCGGATCCGAAGCCAGCTCACGCTCCCCTCCTTCTCCGTTGTTCGGGCACGCGCTCCTCGCGCTCCTCGGCGAGATGCAGGAACACGCCTTCGAGGTCGTCCCGCCCGAACCGGGCCGCGACTTCGCCGGGACGGCCGTCGGCGACGATCGTCCCCTGCGAGATGAACACCACCCGGTCGCAGAGGCGCTCGACCTCGACCATGTTGTGGCTCGTCACGAGGAGCGCGGCGCCGTCCTCGGCACACAGCCGGTTCAGCCCGGTGCGGACCTTGAGCGCGACATCGGGGTCGAGGGACGCCGTGGGCTCGTCGAGGATCAGGAGCGCAGGCGAGTGCAGGGCCGCCTTGACGATCCCGACCAGTGTGCGCTGACCCGAGGAGAGCTCGTTGCCCATCGCGTCGCCGAGGTGCGCGATGTCGAATCGCTCGAGCCCGGCCTCGACCTGGGGGGTCGGGTCGTGGAGCCCGTAGAGCTTCCCGAAGAGGCACAGGAACTCGCGGACGCGCAGCCGCTCGGGCAACGGCAGGTAGCCGGCGGCGAAGCCGACGCGTTCGGCGGCGGCGCTCCGGTGGCGGGGCAGCCGGAACCCGGTGATCTCGACCCAACCGGAGTCCGGCGTGACGACGCCGAGGAGCATGAGCAGGGTCGTGGTCTTGCCGGCGCCGTTGGGCCCGAGGAGCGCGACGCGCTCACCGGCGCCGACCGTCAGGTCGATGCCGTCGACGGCTCGGATGCGCTTGTACTGCTTGACGAGCCCGCGAGCGCGCAGGACGTCGCCGTCGAGGGGAGGCATGCCGCGAGCATGACAGACGGCTGAGCGCGTCATCGCGGGGATTTAGGATCCGCACGTGCGATGGATATGGACTGCGGGAGAACGCCAGGTCGTCGAGGCCGAGGACGCGGCGGCGCTCGCCACCAACATGAATCTCGACCCGCCCGTCGAGCACGTGCGCATGGTCTGGGCGATCGGCCTGAACTACCGCGATCACGCCGCCGAGACAGGTGCGCCCATCCCGACCGAGCCGGTGGTGTTCGTGAAGTCGACCGGTTCGGTCGTCGGCCACGGCGCCGACATCATGATCCCGCCGCACGTCACGCAGCCCGACTACGAGGGCGAGCTCGCCGTCGTCATCGGGCATCGGGCCCGTGACGTCCCCGCCGACGAGGCGATGGACGTGATCGAGGGCGTCACGTGCGCCCACGACGTGAGCTCCCGGGATCACCAGTTCACGACCGGCCAGTGGGTGTGGTCGAAGTCGTTCGATACGTTCTGCCCGCTCGGCCCGGCGCTCGTCACCCCGGACGAGCTCGACCTGGGTCATCTCGACATCGAGACGCGCGTCAACGGGAAGACCCTGCAGTGCTCGAACACGGACCAGCTCGTCTTCGACGTCCCGCAATTGATCGCGCACCTGTCGCAAGGTCTCACGCTCGAGCCGGGCGACGTGATCCTCACGGGCACGCCGGGCGGGGTCGGCATGGCCCGCAGCCCGCAGCGGTGGCTCGAGGACGGCGACGTCGTGGAGATCACGATCGCCGGGATCGGTACGCTGCGGAACCGGGTCATCCGCCGATAGCCGCCGCGACGAACCGGCGGCGCCCGGAGACCGAAGGGGGACCATGGGCTCTGACCTGCACGAGACGGCTCGCCGGCTGCGCAACCTCGTCGAGCCGATCGCAGCGGGGGTGTACTTCGCGCCCGAGGCGCAGCAACGCTACGAGGCCCTGGGGCTCAACTACTTCGAGGGCTACTTCTGCAGCCGCAGCGCGTGTTTGGGGAAGGCGCCCTGGAGCGTCGTCACCGCCGCCTTCGGCGCGTTCAAGCCCGCGGTGGTCGAGCAGGCGGTCACCGGTGGCTGGTCGAAGACCGACCCCGAGCACTTGCTGGCGGCGCGGAGGGACGGCGCCACCGACCAGCTGAACCGGTTGCTCGGTGAGCCGGGGCCCGAGGTGAAGCAGGCGACGGAGATCCTCTTCTCGCTCACCGACGCCGTCGACCCGTCGGGCCGCATGCTCTACTCCGGCCTGTCCGTGCAACCTGTGCCCGACACGCCGATGGGTCAGTTGTGGCACGCCGCCGACCTCGTGCGCGAGCACCGCGGCGACGGGCACATCGCAGCCTGGATCTCGCGCACCGACTCGTGCGAGATCACCGTTCTGACGGAGCTGTCGTGGGGTCTGCAGCCCGGGGCGTACGTGTTCACCCGGGGTTGGAACGCCGAGGAGGTCGACGCGGCCCGCGGCCGGCTGCAGGATCGTGGCCTGCTCGACGGCGAAGGCCAGATGACCGACGCCGGGCGCACGTTCCGCGCCGAGATCGAGCACAGCACCGATCTTGCCGAGCGGGAGGTCATCGAACGCCTCGGCGACCGCGCCGGCGAGCTCTTCTCGCTGATCCAGCCGATCGCGAAGACGATCGTGGAGGGCGGCGGCTACCCGGTCGACTTCAGCCAGTTGCGCGGCACCCGCGGGTAAGGCTGTCCCGCGGCCGTAAGCTCACGTGATGGCAAGCCTTGCGTGGGAACAACGCCCGGAGCTGCGGCGTCCGGTCCTGGTGGCCGGCTTCGAAGGATGGAACGACGCCGCGAGCGCCGCGTCCGAGGCCGCCGGGTGGCTGACGCGCCAGTTCGGCGCCACGAAGATGGCTTCGATGGACCCGGAGGAGCACTTCGACTTCCAGTCCGCCCGCCCGACCGTGGAGCTCGTCGACGGCGTCACGCGCGACCTGAGCTGGCCGGCCAACGAGTTCTTCGCCGTGCCCGTCGACGCACGGGACCTCGTCGTGCTGCGCGGCATCGAGCCCAACCTGCGCTGGCCGTCGTTCTGCCGGGAGGTGCTCGGCGTCGCCAGCGAGACCGGGTGCGAGATGGTCGTGACGCTGGGCGCCCTCCTCGCCGACGTCCCGCACACACGGCCGGTGCGCGTCACCGGCGCGACCACCGACCCCGAGCTCATGGCGAGCCTCCACCTGCAGCGCTCGCGCTACGAGGGGCCGACCGGCATCGTCGGCGTCCTGCACGACACCGCCCGCGCCACCGGCGTCGCATCGGCGTCCTTGTGGGCGCCGGTCCCGCACTACGTGTCGACGCCGCCCAACCCGCTGGCGACGCGCGCGCTGCTCGACCGGCTGGCCCAGCTGCTCGGCACCGCGTTCGAGCTCGGCGACCTCGACGAGCTCTCGCAGGCGTGGCAGACACGGGTCGACGAGGTCGTGTCCCAGGACGACGACGTCCGCTCCTACGTCGGACAGCTGGAGGAGCGGTACGACACCGAGGCCGAGACCGACATCCCCTCCGGCGAGGGTCTCGCCGACGAGGTCGAGCAGTTCCTCCGCGACCGGGGTGACGACTAGGAGCCGGTCATGTCCGACGAGGGTGCGCAGGACGCGAAGGCGGTGCCGAGCCCGGACCTCGTCGGCTTGGACCGCCTGGTCGGCACCTGGAGCTTCTCCGGCGAGACCGCCGGGACGACCACGTACGAGTGGATGGAGGGCGGCTTCTTCCTTCTGCAGCGCTCGCGCCTCGAGCACGGCGAACACACCGTGATCGGCCTCGAGGTCATCGGGCACCTGAAGCCGTTCGACGGCGCGACCAGCCCGGAGATCAGGTCGCGGTTCTACGACAACGAGGGGAACACGCTCGACTACGTGTACGAGTTCGAAGGCGACACCCTCACGATCTGGGGCGGGGAGAAGGGCTCACCGGCGTACTACCGGGGGACCTTCTCCGACGACGGCAACACCCTCAGCGGCGGCTGGACGTGGCCCGGCGGCGGGTACGAGTCCACCGCGACCAGGCTGAGCTGAGCGCCGCCGCGTCCGCTCAGCCGAGGAGTTCTTTCGCGACCTCTTCCCACAGCGCGGTGCACAGGCCGAGCGATTCCTGGTCGATGCGCTCGTCGTTGCCATGGAACATCGTGGCGTAATCCTCGAACGAGAGGCGTTCGCTGAACAGGCCGAACCCGTAGCCAACCGAGCCGGCGCGGCGGAAGAACCGGTTGTCGGTGCCGCCGACCATCACGAACGGCACCAGCGCCGAGCCCTGCACGAGCCGGCCGCTCACACGCCCCAGCACGTCCCACAACGGGGTGTCGATCGGCGACGCCGTCGACGGGTCGTCGTTGCCTTCGATCTCAACCGTCGGATAGAGATCGCCGAGCGCCTCGCGCAGATGGTGGTGGACGTCCTCCTCGGTCTCGCCGGGCAGCGTGCGGATATCCACTTGGATGTCGACTTGGTCGGGGATCACGTTCGTCTTCGTTCCCCCGTGGATCACGGTCGGCGCGAACGTCGTGTGCGTGCACGAGTAGACGACGCGTGACAGCCCGAGGGGAAGCGTCCCGGCGAAATCACGCAGCTCGTCGTCCTTGAGGAGGGCGTCGCGGAACTCGGGCGGGTACTGCATGCCCTCGACGAACCCGCGCCACGTGTCGTGGATCCGGGTCGGGGGCCGGTACTCGTGCAGGCGCCGGACGATCTCCGCCGCGGTGACGACGGCGTTGTCGGTGCGGAAGGGCTGTGACGCGTGCCCGGGTGTCCCGCGCACAGTGAGCTTCGACCAGTACGTGCCCTTCTCGTCGACCATCACCGGCAGACGGGCACCCACCGACGTCGGGATCTGGAAGCCGCCCGACTCGGTCAGTACGTAGTCCGCGTACACGGCGTCGCGCTCGTTCTCGACCAGCCACTTGGCGCCCCACGTGCCCAGCGCCTCCTCGTCGGCGACGGCGAGGTAGGTGAGCGTGCCGCGCGGCTTGAAGCCGGAGTCGGCGAGCCGCCGGAACGCCAGCGCCATGGTGGCGGTCTCGTTGAGCATGTCGACGGCGCCGCGCCCCCAGATGAACCCGTCGACGATCTCGGCGCCGAAGGGGTCGCGGCTCCATCCGTCCGGGTTCACGGGCACGACGTCGGTGTGCCCCATCAGGAGCAGCGACGGCGCCTGCGGATCGCTGCCCTCGATCCGGGCGACGAGGCTGCTGCGGCCGGGCTGGGGCTCGTAGCGCTCCATGTCGAGGCCGGCGCCCTCGAGGTAGTTGCCGAGCAGGTCGACGCTCTTGGTCTCCTGGCCCGACTCGACTCGGCCGTCGTTCACGCACTGGTTGCGGATCAGGTCGCGCAGGAGGTCGGTCGCCTCGGCGGTGGGGTCGTCGGCGCTGGTCGGCACGCCCCCGACCCTAGGCCGGTCAGGAAGCGGGAGCGACCGTGTAGATGAACTTGCCGTTCTCGCGGTGACGCTCGGCGCGTCCCTCGAGGACGAGGTGCTCGAGGTGGGCGAACGTCTCGCTCTCGGCCATCACGCCCCAGTGCTTCTTCGGGAACAGCTCGTGCGAGAGCTCCTGCACGTTGGCCGGACCGAGGGCGGCCGACGCGGCGCCGAGGAGGTCCATGCGCTCCTGGTGGTGGCGCTTGATGGCCTCGACGCGCCCGGGGACGTCGTCGAACGGATGGCCGTGCGCGGGAAGACCGAGACGGACGCCCGGCAGGTCGGCGACGAGATCGAGCGTGGCGATGTAGCTGCGGAGCGCGTCGGCGCCGTTCCCGACGCCCGAGACGTGGGGCGTGATCGACGGGAGCACGTGGTCGCCGGCGAGGAGGATCCCGTGCTCCTCGTCGTACAGACACAGGTGGTCGAGCGTGTGACCCGGCGTGTGCAACGAGATCCAGTCGCGCCCGGCGAGTCGCACGCGCTCGCCGTGACGAACGCGACGCGTCGGGTCGGGCGGCGTGAACAGCATGCCCATCGCCCGGATCATCACCCGGCGCCGGAACGGTGGCATCGGGTGCTTGCTGCCACCCCACGGCGTCTCCCCACCCCAGGGCACGGACTGGCGTTGCCGCTCGACGGTCGGGTCGTCGAGCAGCGGGTCGCCCGTGTCGCGGTCGCGGTCGTACTCCCCGACCTCGGCGACGGTCGGCAACTCGTCGGGAGACACGTCGACGCTCTCGGCGACGGCGGCTGCGTCCCGCTCGAGCTCCTCCGCTTCGCGCCGGGAGAGACGTGCCTGTTGCTTGCGCGTCTTGCGGTCGAGCGACCACGTCGTGAACGCACGGTGCGTGACCAGCTCCGCGTGCGCCTCGCGGGCGACGCGACCGGCGCCGCCGAAGTGGTCGGGGTGGGAGTGCGTGACGACGACGGTGTGGATGTCGCGCAGCTTGAAGCCGGCGGCCTTCAGCCGGGTCTTGAGCGCCTTCCAGGACTGCGGACCGGGCAGCCCGGGGTCGACGACGGCGAGGCCGCGCTCGTCGACAAGGCCGTAAGTGTTGACGTGGCCGAGGCCGGGCATCCAGATCGGAAGCTGCATGCGCAGGATGCCGGGGGCGACTTCGACGATCTCCTCGCTCGCCGGCTCCTGCTCTTGCTTCTTCGGCTTCGGCGGCCTGGATGCCCCGTCGGGGTCACCCGGCCGACGCGCGACGTCGGTCACGGACTACATGTTACTTGACCGCCTGGTCAAGCCCTCCCGGGGCCGGTTACTCGTACGCGAGCGGGGCGAACTTCGGCCACGGCCGCAGGCGCTCGAGGAGCGCGCCGGCTCCGAGGCAGAGGTCGTCGCCGTGGCGGGCGGCCACGACCTGGAGCGCAGCGGGAAGACCGTCGACGAGGCCGACCGGGATGCTCGCCGCCGGCTGGCCCGTCATGTTGAACGGCGCGGTGAACGCGGCCGACAAGCCCATCAGGTTCACCTCGCGGCCGGCGACCGTGCCGTGGAGGGTCCCCTCGGCCCGGAAGGCGGTGGTCGGCGTCGTCGGCGTGAGGAGCACGTCGACGTCGGACCAGATCCGCGCCGACGCGAGCATCAGCTCGTGGCGTCGGCGGATCGCCTTGTACAAGCCGCTCGGTCGCAGGTTCATCATCATCTCGACGCCGGCGCGGTGCACCTCGTCGAGCTCGTCGAGGTGCTGGCTCTCGAAGTCGAGGTGGAACGCGGCGGTGTTGAGCGACGACAAAATCCCCCACGCGACGCCGGGCTTCGGCATCTCGATCGGAACGTCGACGAGCTCGAGGCCCGCCTCGGCGACGAGCGTCATCGCGGCGTCGTGCGCGAGCTTCTCCACCTCGGGATCGGTGCCCGCGTACCCGAGCGTCGACGACCAGGCCGCGCGCTTTCCGCGGAGGCGTTCGGTCGCCTCGCCGGAGGCGACGAGATCCTCGAACGGGACCGGCGGTGCCGGCAGCGACGTCGGGTCGGTGGGTGTCGGGCCGGCCGTCGCGTCGAGGTACCGGGCGGCGTCGCGCACCGAGCGCACGATGGGACCGTGCACCGACGTCATCGAGTAGTTGAACGGCTCGGGCCCGACGCCGAGGAGCCCGAACGTCGTCTTCATCCCGAACAAGCCGGAGTACGAGGACGGGATCCGGATCGACCCGCCGCCGTCGCTGCCGGTGCACGCGGGGAACACCCCGGCCGCCACCGACGCCGCCGACCCGCCCGACGAGCCGCCGGGTGTGCGGTCGAGGTTCCACGGGTTGCGGGTCACGCCGTGCAACTTGCTCGCCGTGAAGCTGACCGCCCCGTGCTCCGGGGCGGTGGTGAGGCCCACCAGGACGGCGCCCGCCTCGCGCAGACGCCGCACCTCGGCGCAATCGAACTCGGCGACCGCGCCCGCTTCCGCGTACGGCACGGACGCGTTGGTGTCGGGCCAGCCCTGCACCTGGGCGAGCTCCTTGACGCCCATCGGGATGCCGGCGAACGGGCCGGGGTCGTCGCCGGCGGCGACACGCTGATCGACCCGCTCGGCGTCGGCCATCGCCTGATCGGGATCGAGGAACCACACGGCGTTGAGCCTCGGATCGAAGCGCTCGATCCGTTCCAGCGACAGTTCCAGCAGCGTCCGGGCGGAGAGCTCACCGGCACGGACCCGATCGGCGAGCTCGAACGCGTCGTGCTCCCACAGCTCGGTCATGAGGCGAGCCTAGCTACGGGCTGCGCGGCGCGGTCGGGGCCCTCGCCGGGGGTCGTCGTTCGACCCGCCGCACGCAGTCCGCGCCCGCATGCCCGCGGCGACGGTAGACACGGCGAACGTCGTCATGAGTCGAGATCTACGCACGGGCGCAGATGTTAGGTTCGGCGTCGATGCGCACCGCGAGCGCGGTCTGGCGCTCGTCGCCCGAGCTCGTGCTCGCGCTCGACGAGCACTTCGGGCCACCGGTCGACAGCTATGTGAACGGCTCGCAGACGTGGCTCCTCGACAACGGGCCCGGCGGCGTCGCCCTGGAGTGGCGGTTGCACCCGGTCGCCTCGTACCGGCCGCCCGCAGAGCTCTCGCACTACGACCTGTGGGAGCGCGTGGTCGCGCAACTGCGTGCCGGCGGCGACCCGGGCGCGCTCTCGCTCGGTGAGGAGGTCCGCGCCGTCGATTCGCTGTGGGAGGGGCTCGAGGCGTTCGCCGCCTACGGCGACGAGGTCGAGCCGGCCACGCTCGCGCAGGCGGCGACCGCCGCTGTCGGCCGACCGCCCGACGCCGCCGGCCTTGTCGACCACGAACGGGTGGGTGACGCGTGGGAGCGGGCGCGTGGCGACGTCTCGATCGTCAGCCTCCTGCTGGAGGAGCTCCGCGTCTGATGCGACGCGTGCCAAGCTCGCGTCCGTGGACCGCGATCTCCTAGCTCGGACGATCTACGAGCGCACGCACCTGACGGGCGAGTTCCGGCTGCGGTCGGGCGCGGTCAGCAACGAGTACTTCGACAAGTACCTCTTCGAATCCGACCCGTCGCTGTTGCGCGAGATCGGCGAGGTGCTCGTTCCGTTGCTTCCGCCCGGGACCGACGCCCTGGCGGGCCTCGAGCTCGGCGGGGTGCCGCTGGCGACGATGCTGTCGCAGCTGACCGGGTTGCCGGCGCTGTTCGTCCGGAAGGAGGCCAAGACGTACGGGACGTGCCGCTTGGCCGAGGGCGGCGAGCTCGACGGACGTCGCCTCACGGTGGTCGAAGACGTCGTGACCTCCGGCGGGCAGGTCGTGACGTCGTGCGGTGATCTGCGCGAGCGCGGCGCGCTCGTCCAGCACGCCGTCTGCGTCATCGACCGTGAAGCGGGCGGCGCGAAGAACCTCGCCGACGTCGACGTCGAGCTGCGCGCGCTGTTCACGATGAGCGAGCTCGAGCGCGCCGCGGGCTGACGATCAGCTCCCGCGCCAGGGAGGAGTGCGGGGTGCGTCGAAGTCGGCCGGCCGCGTCTCGCCCTCGATGGCGGCGAACGCGGTGTCGACCCACCGGGCGCCGCCCGCGAGCGGCTGTGGCAGCTGATCCCGGGCGAAGAACCCGACCTGCCGCGTCTCCAGCGGGTGGCCCCGAAGCTCGCCGCCGAGCATCCGGCAGTGGAAGACGAGCGAGTACAGCGGAACGCGCGCGAAGCCGAGGCGCAGGCCGTCGAACACGGCGATGAGGGACACGGGCTCGACCTCGATGCCCGTCTCCTCGTAGACCTCCTTCACCGCAACCTCCGACGGCGAGTACCCGACATCGGCCCACCCCACCGGGTACAGCCACACGCCCGAGTCGGACCGCTGCGTGAGGAGGATCTCGCCGGCCTCGTTGCCGACCACGGCCGCGACCGCGACCTTCGGCGTGACGTACCCGGCGACGCCTTCACCCACGGACGCCAACCATTCCTCGAACAGCGCGTCGCTTTCGGCCTCCTCGAGAGCCGCCGCTCGCATGTCGGCCGCGACCTTCAGCACCTCCTGGAAGCGCTCCTTCTCGTAGAGGCTCTGGGTGAACCCGAGGCCCGTGCGCGCGATCCCGGAGAGCGACTCTGCCCAGCGCAACAGGTCGGCCGCGGAGACGGCGAACGGCTCATCCATTGCGACGGAGCCTAGGGCGGGTCTCACGCCGGCTCGGGCAACCAGTATTCGCTCGTCAACCGCGCCGGCAGCGTCGCTCTGAGCTGATCGAGCGTGAGCTGCACCCGCGCGAGCAGGCCGACGTGGTCGGGCGCGCGCACCTCGACGACCGTCGGCGGCGGAGCTGCGTCCTCGTCGACGACGATGACGCTGATCAGACCCAGGCAGAAGAAGTTCTGCATGAGCATCCCGAGCACGTTCTTGGCCCGCACCATCCCGCCGTAGAAGAGCGCGAGCCCCGGCGTCATGAACATCACAAGGGCGGCGGCGCCGAGCACCCAGGCCGTGTCGCCCGGGTTGATCCTCACTCGCTGCGCGGCCGCGGCGGCATCCCAGACCGTCTCCACCCGTCACCTCCGGTTCATCCACCCGTGACGGCGGGAGACTAGATGAAAGGCTCAGCGGCGCGACGTGGACCTACGCGGGTTCGACGACCGTTCGCCGCGCGCGGTCAGTTCGGCCGGGACGCGAGTGGGGCGAGCCCCGACCGGTCGATCCGGGCGGCCACGTCGGCGCCCGGCCCGGGCCGGGCGAAGAGGTAGCCCTGCGCGGCGTCGCACCCCAGCGCCGCCAGCTCGAACACCTGGCGGTCGGTCTCGACGCCCTCGGCGGTCACGGTGAGGCCGAGCGCGTGGCCGAGGCCGATCACGGCGGCGACGATCGCGGAGTCTTCGGAGTCCGAGCCCAGCCCGTCGATGAACGAACGGTCCACCTTGACCGCTCCGACCGGGAAGCGCTTCAGGTAGCCGAGCGAGGAGTAGCCGGTCCCGAAGTCGTCGATGCTGAGCCCGACGCCGAGGCGCTTCAGTGCCGTGATGGCGCCCATCGTCGCCTCGGCGTCGTCCATCAGCACGTTCTCGGTGATCTCGAAGCACAGCCCGGCGGCGTCGGCGCCGGTCTCGTCGAGCGCCGATCGCACGTGCTCGGCGAGGTCGGGGTTCGACAGCTGCCGGCTCGACAGGTTCACCGACACGACGAATCCCGGCCCGTGCTCCATGCGCCACTCGCGTGAGCGGCGGCACGCCTCCTCGATCACCCACCGGCCCACGGGCACGATCAGGCCGGTCTCCTCGGCAAGATCGATGAACTGCGCCGGCTCGAGGAGCCCGCGGTCGGGATGCGCCCAGCGCACGAGCGCCTCGGCGCCGATGCAGCTCCGGTCGTGCAGCGACACCACCGGCTGGTAGTGGACGCGCAGCTCAGCCCGCTCGAGGGCGCGGTGGAGCGCGTTCTCCGTCTCGTGTCGTTCGCGGGCCGTGGCTCGCATGAGCTCGTCGAACAGCTCCCAGCGGTCCTTGCCGCGCTCTTTGGCCCGGTACATCGCGGCGTCGGCGTCGCGCAGGAGTCCTTCCGGCCGTTCCGTCCCCGGTCCGGCGAGCGCGATTCCGATGCTCGCGGAGAGGAACTGCTCCTCTCCGTCGAGGAGGAAGGGACGGCGGATGGTCTGCAACAGCCGTTCGGCGACGTCGGCGGCGTAGTCGCGGGCGCTCGACAACGGCAGGTCGTCACACAGGACGGTGAACTCGTCGCCGCCGAACCGGGCGACCGTGTCACCGGGTCGGACCACGCCGCGCAGTCGCCGTCCCAACGCCACGAGCAGCTCGTCGCCGGCGTCGTGGCCGAGGCTGTCGTTGACGACCTTGAACCGGTCGAGGTCGAGGAACAGCACCGCAAACGTGTCGTGGCGGCGACGAGTCCGGGCCAGGGCCAGCTGGAGGAACTCCAGGAACAACGAGCGGTTCGGGAGGTCCGTCAGCGGATCGTGCTGGGCCTGGTACGCGAGGCGCGCTTCGTATCGCTTGCGTTCGATCGCGATCGCAGCGAGGTCTTCGAACAGGTCCACGACCTTCTTGTGCTCGACGTCGGGCCGGCACGGGTGGTCGTAGGTGAGCGAGAGCGTGCCGAGCGTTCGCCGGTCGACGGACGACGCGATCCGCTTGGACCAGGAGCGCTCGGGTGGAGCGGTGACGGAACTGCTGCGGGCCGTCGTGCCGTCCTCGTTGAGCAGCTCGATCGAGCATCGGGCCCCGGTGACGTGGAGCTCGACGACACGACACATCTCCTGGAGGATCTCGTCGAGTGGCGCGCTCGTCGTGATGAGCTGGAGGACGCGGGCTTGCTCGTTCGCGAGCGCCTCGCTCTTGACCGCCGCTTCCTCGGCAAGGCGCTGGTCGGTGATGTCGCGGCCGACGGCCTGGTACTCGGCGATACCTCCCTCGTCGTCCAGGACGACCCGGTCCGTCCACTGATGCCAGCGGATGTCACCGTCGGCCGTTCGGACGCGGTGCACGTAGGTCACGACCGGGTTCTGCGGCGTGAGCAACCCGATCGTCCTCAGCGCGAACTCGCGGTCCTCCTCCGGGATCACGTCGACGAATGGGGTCCCGACGAGCTCGTCGACAGACCTGCCGTGGTCGCGCGCGTACGCCTCGTTCACGAACGTGAGCGTCGTATCGGCCTGGTACCGGCAGATCAGCTCGGTTTGGTCCTCGACGATGCCGCGGTACCGGCGTTCGCTGCGCCGCAGCGCGTAGGCGGCGTCGCGCTGCTCGGTCACGTCCCGGGCGTGGATCACGATGCCGCCGACGGCGGGCTCATGGAGCAGATTGTTTGCGATCGCCTCGAGCCACCGCCACGAGCCGTCGGCGTGGGCGACACGAACCCAAGTCGGCTTCGTGGGGCCCGGCTTCGCGAGCACGCCGTCGAAGATGCGCCGCATCTCCTGGAGATCGTCCGGATGGACGAGTTGCAGGGCATCGCGCTGGAGCCACTCGTCATCCTCGTAGCCCAGGATCCGGGTCGTCGACGGACTCGAGTACACGATCCTGCCTTCGGCATTCAGCACGGCGACGATGTCGGAGACGTGCTGGGCCATGGCTCGGAAGCGCATCTCGTTGCCGCGCATCGCCTCCTCGGCCTCTTTCTGCGCCGTGACGTCGCGGCTGTTCGTGACGAATCCCCGGACGTTCTTGTCGTCGAGCAGGTTGGTGGTGACCGCCTCCAGCCACCGCCACTCGCCGCGATGGTTTCGCACTCTGACGAGCCGCGGCGGGCCAGTGCCCGCTTGCGCGCGAAGCGACTGCACGGTGCGGACGTTGCGGTCGTCGGGATGCACGTACTCGAGCAGGGAGCGATGTCCGACCGCGTCCTCGGCGTCGATGCCGAAGAACCGCTCGGCCGACGGGCTCATGTACTTCAACTTCCCGTCGGCGTCGTACACCACCAGGATGTCGGTCGAATGCTCCGCGAGCGCGCGGAAGCGTTCCTCGCCGGACCGGCGCGCCGCCTCCGCGTGCTCGCGCTCCTCGCCGCGGCCGGTGACGTCCCACGAGCTCGTGACCACACCGTGAACTCCGGCGTGGTCGACGAGGTTGACGACCTGGGTCTCGAGCCAGCGCCAGGAGCCGTCGGCGTGCGCGGCGCGGAAACTGAGCGTCTCGACCCGTCGGGGCGACTCGAGGACACGCGTCATCGTCTCGAGAACCGCCTGGCGCTCGTCGGGATGAACCAAGTGGTTCCGCATGGGCCCGGTCAGGTCCTCGGGCGCGTGACCGAGCACGGCGGTGACGTTCGGGCTGACGTATCGCACTGTGCCGTCGACGTCGTGGACGGCGACGAACCCCAGCGTCGAGTCGAGCGCTGCGTTCAGCCACGCGGCTCCGAGGGCGTGCTCGATCGCGGCACGGTCAGTATCGGTCGCCGCGGCGCCGTCGCTTCGTGTTCCCTGCCGCTCGCGCTGTCGCATGCCCATCGTTGGCGGGCCCGGTACGGCGCTCGCTGTTCCGCGCGCGCCTCCGCGCGCGGTCGTTCACCCAGCCCGGCGGCGAGGCTACGACGGGAACGGCCTGGTCCACCAGGCGCAAAGGGGACGAAGAGGCGGAAGCGCTCGAACTGCTGCGCGCTACACGCCTCGGCGCGCTCGAAGAACCGTCGCCTTGGCCATCCCCCATGCGAGATGCAGCGGCGCCAACTCCGGGTCACCGAGATCACCGAGCGTGCGCGGGACGAGCCCGTAGAGGTCGTCGGGCCACGCACGCTCGTCGAACTCGTCACGAACGATTGGAGGCACACCCACCTCCGCCAGCACCGCCGTCGGCTCGCGATACGCGGTGCGTACGACTTCGAGCGGTGTCGCGCGCTGCTGCGCCGGATCGACGGCGAAGAGGGCGCGCAGCTCGGCGACGATGCGACGCTCGGCGGCGGCTCCCGCGCCGGCCGACTGCGCCTCGGCGCGGACGCGGGCATCAGCGGGCGCGCGACCCCAGGCATCGAGCAGCCGCTCGATTTGCGCACGCGTCCATCCCGGAACCTGCCGCTCGACTCCGGCGACGATGGCGGCGCCCGTTTCGTCGAGACGGGCGAGGGCGCGCGCCTCGTCCTCGCGCGCCGCGTCCGTCATTCGATCCGCTCCCACACCGGGAAGACGAGGTACTCGACGCCGTCGCGCCTCTCGGTCCGACCGGCGGAGCGGAAGGCGGGCAGCCGCGCGTCGGCGGTGTCGAAGCCGGCCATCCGCTTGTAATCGGCAACCGGGAGGAGCAGGGGCCCGTCGGCGTCGCCGTCCCGCAGGATCGCGTCCACCTCCAGACGAGGATGAGCGGGGTCGCGTTCGTCGATGCACGTGCAGTGGTAGACGAGCTGTTCGAAGACTGCGGTGACCAGGATGCGCATTCGGAACGCGCCTCAGCTCTCGAGGACGTCGCCCTCCATGCGGTTCACAGTGCAGCCGAGTCCCTCGAAATAGGCGATGGCCGCGTCGAGCTGCGACTGCTCACCGTTCACTTCGAGGATCAGCCACCCGGAGTGCCCCTCGACGTTGGCGCGCCGGATGTTGGGGACGACGTCGAACTTCTTGATGATCTCGTAGACGAGCGGGCGATCGACGAGTTCCTCCGGGAACGAGACGAAAAGGCGGAGGCTGCTCACCGGTCGGGCATCCCGATCCGGTCGAGCGCCTCGGCCGGGTCGAGAAGCAGGCCCGTGACGAACGGCCCGAACTCGGCGTAGCGCGCCGACACCTCGTCGAAGCGCATCTCGTAGACGATCTCCTTGAGCGCGGCGGGGTCGTCGGCCAGCAGCGTGACGCCCCACTCCCAGTCGTCGAGGCCGGTCGAGCCGGTGATGAGCTGGAGCACCCGCCCGGCGTAGGCCCGGCCGACGCGCGCGTGGCCGCCCATGAGCTGCTTGCGCTGGTCGAACGGAAGCTCGTACCAGTTCGCTTCGGCTTCGCGTCGCTTCGACATGGGGTAGAAGCAGATCGCCCGCTTGCGCGGGAGCGTGGGGTACAGGCGCTGGCGGGCGCGCTCCTCGTCGTCGGTGTACTCGGAGCGTTCCGTGAGCGACACGTACGACCACTCGAGCGAGAGCGGGGCGGCTGTGAGCTCGTGCTGGAACGCCTGCAGTCGGGCGACATCGGGCCCGAGCGCCACGAGGCCGAGCTCGGCCTTGTGCCCGAGCACGGTGAACACGAGCACCTGGTGCCCTTCGGACTCGAGCGACGCGATGGCATCGAGGATCCGCTTCGTCCCGCCCGGTTCGGCGTCGGCCCGGGCGCGGTCCAGCTTGAAGAAGAGATGGAGGACGCCCCATCCCTCCGACGGCTCAACGGGTTCCACGGGCCGAGGCTACCGCCGCTCCTCGCTGCGATCGGGTGTCAGACCACGGAGCCCGGGTTGAGACGGCCCAGCACGTCCGCGTAGTCGACGGTCTCTGCCTTCTGCGGCGCATACACGAAGAACGGGGCGCCGAATTCGAAGTACTCCACTGTCTCTCGCACCGTGCCCGTCTCCCCCGCAGCCGTTGCAGTGGGCCGGTTCGCCAGGTTCGACTCCAGCTGAGTCCGCACGGCTCGTCCCTGAGCGTCGATCCAGACCTCAAGTGGAAGGGGCTGATCACCGAGCTGCTGACGGAGATTCTTTGCCGCCTTGTCGCGCGCCTTCCTCGGGAGTCGTTTGACTGCTTTCTTCGGATCCATCGTCGCTTTGTAGTGCCTGGCCGGGAAACCGTGGACGTCTTCTGTGCCAAGGTCTTCGACGTCCTTCGACACACCGCGTAACGACTCGAGCTCGTATATCGGCTTTTGCCGGCTCCCACGCCCGTTCACACCAAGGTCACCGCGCAGGTCCTGCGCGGTGATTCTGACCCAGTGCTTCCCCTCCGGCAGTTCGTTCGCGGCGTCTCCGAACGCGGCGAGATCCGCGTACACCACACCGCCGATGAAGCGGTACTCGATCTTCGCCACACCTTGGAACGGGGGTGCATCGGAGAAGTCCATGAGCAAGATGCCACGATCGCCGTGGAAGTCGATGGCCCCGCCTGCCGTGATGCGGGCCGATTCACGGTTGGTGTCGATGACGATGGTCGTCTGGACGTTGGCCGAACGTTCCTGAGTCGTGCGATCGACCGCGTCTTCGATCCGCTTGACGGCGTAGGTGCTGCCGGGCTGAGCACCGGCGACGGCCGCGCTCGCGCTCACAGCGAGGGACGCCGCGACGATCGCGGCGGTGGAGCGGAGGGGCCTCGGCATGGTCGACCTCCGGGTGGGCGATTGCCTCGTTCCGGACAAGGCGACGCAAAAGGTAGCCGACGCGCGAGTGGGGCGCCCGGAAGGGCGCCCCACTGCGGTTCGGTCGTGGACCGGTGGTACGAGTGTTAGAAGTCGCCCATGCCGTCCATGCCGCCGGGCATGCCCCCGGCGCCCGCCGGCATCGCGGGCTTCTCCTCGGGCTTGTCCGCCACCACCGCCTCGGTGGTGAGGAACAGCGCCGCGATCGACGCCGCGTTCTGCAGCGCCGAGCGCGTCACCTTGGCTGCGTCGATGACGCCCGCCTTGACGAGGTCCTCGTAGTCGCCGGTGGATGCGTTCAGGCCTTCGGAGCCCTTGAGTGCACGCACCTTCTCGACGACCACGCCGCCCTCGTAGCCGGCGTTCACCGCGATCTGCTTGAGCGGCTCCTCGAGCGCACGCGACACCATCTTCGCCCCGGTGGCTTCGTCGCCCTCGAGCTTGTCGGCCGCCGCGAGCAGCGCTGCCTGCGCCCGCAGGAGCGCCACGCCGCCGCCGGGAACGACGCCCTCTTCGACCGCAGCCTTCGTGGTCTGGACGGCGTCCTCGATGCGGTGCTTCTTCTCCTTGAGCTCCACCTCGGTCGCGGCGCCGACCTTGATGATCGCCACGCCACCCGAGAGCTTCGCCAGGCGCTCCTGGAGCTTCTCGCGGTCGTAGTCCGAGTCGGTGTTCTCGATCTCGGCCCGGATCTGGTTGATCCGGCCCTGGATGTCGGACTGGCTGCCGCCACCCTCGACGACCGTCGTCTCGTCCTTGGTGACGACGACCTTGCGGGCGGTGCCGAGCAGGTCGGGCCCGACGTTCTCGAGCTTGAGGCCGACCTCCTCGGAGATCACCGTGCCGCCGGTGAGGATCGCCATGTCCTCGAGCATGGCCTTGCGGCGCTCGCCGAAGCCCGGCGCCTTCACGGCCACCGACTTGAACGTCCCGCGGATCTTGTTGACGACCAGCGTCGCCAGCGCCTCACCCTCGACGTCCTCGGCGATGATGACGAGCGGCTTCCCGCCTTGCATCACCTTCTCGAGCACGGGCAGCAGGTCCTTGACGGCGGAGATCTTCGTGCTGACGAGGAGCACGTAGGCGTCGTCGAGCACCCCCTCCATCCGCTCGGGGTCGGTGACGAAGTACGGCGAGATGTAGCCCTTGTCGAAGCGCATGCCCTCGACGAGGTCGAGCTCCATCCCGAAGGTCTGGCTCTCCTCGACGGTGATCACGCCATCGGTGCCGACCTTGTCGAGCGCCTCGGCGATCATCCCGCCGATGTCCGGGTCGGCGGCCGAGATCGCGGCGACGTTGGCGATCTGCTTCTGGTCCGCCTTCACCTCGATGGCACCGCTCTGGATCTCTCCGACGGCCGTTTCGACAGCCGCCTCGATGCCCTTCTTGAGGCTCATCGGGTTGGCGCCGGCGGCCACGTTGCGCAGGCCCTCGCGCACCATCGCCCAGGCCAGGACCGTGGCGGTCGTGGTGCCGTCACCGGCGACGTCGTCGGTCTTCTTGGCGACTTCCTTGACGAGCTCGGCGCCCACCTTCTCGTACGGGTCCTCGAGCTCGATCTCCTTGGCGATGGAGACGCCGTCGTTCGTGATCGTGGGGGCACCCCACTTCTTCTCGAGCACGACGTTGCGGCCCTTGGGGCCGATGGTGACCCGTACCGAGTCGGCGAGCTTGTTCATGCCTGCCTCGAGGGCCCGGCGGGCCTGCTCGCTGTAGGCGATCTGCTTCGGCATACGTCCATACCCCCTGGGGCGGCGCCCTCCAGGTGAGGGCGCGTCGGTTAGCACTCAACGGATTCGAGTGCTAACAGCATATGGCACTCACCCCGTGGGAGTGCAAGTCGGTGGCCGGAACTTGTGGCGAACTTCCCGCACCGGATCACCGGGCCCCGGCCCTATTCTTCGGTCGTGGCCGAGCTGCACGACGCGACCGAGGAGTACCTCGAGACGATCCTCGAGATCGAGGAGGAGGGCATCCCTCCGATCCGGGCCCGGCTGGTCGAGCGGCTCGGCATCTCGGCGCCGGCCGTGTCCGAGACCGTCAACCGGCTCGTCGAGCAGGGCTACGCCGAGTTGCTCGACGACCGCAGCCTCCGCCTCACCCCCAAGGGGCGCACGCTCGCCGTGTCGATCGTCCGCCGCCACCGCCTGGCCGAGCGGCTGCTCACGGACGTGATCGGCCTCGAGTGGGAGAAGGTCCATCGGGAGGCCGACCGGTGGGAGCACGCGATCTCCGCCGACGTCGAGGCGAAGCTCGTGCAGCTGCTCGGCGATCCGGCGACGTGCCCTCATGGCAACCCGATCCCGGGCTCCACGCACAAGGTCGACGTCCGGGGGTCTGCTCCTCTGAGCCGGGTGGCCCCCGGCCCCGTGAAGGTGTCGCGCATCAGCGAGAAGGTCGAGCTCGACGACGACGCGTTGGTGCTGCTCGCGGGGGCGCTCCTGACTCCCGGCGCGGAGGCGATCGTCGTGGGACCGGCACCCGATGGTGTCGTCGTGAAGACGGCGGCCGGCGAGCGGACGATCCCGAGCCGGCTCGCCGAGCTGATGTTCGTGATGCCCGCGGCCTGACGCAGCCGCGCTGTCGCCCGGCGCTACGCGCCCGCGGCCACGAGGACCAGGTCGGTGCCGAAGCCGAGGACGATGCCCGCGAACAGCCCCCACATGAGCATCTCCTTGTGCCCCAGCTTGAAGCCGACGTTCAGGAGCTGCACGACGACGTAGAGGATCGACCCCGCGGCGAGGGCCAGGAACGCCATGTTCAGCGTCTCGTTGACGACCGACTGGCCGACGAGCGTGCCGAGGAAGGTCGGGCCGCCTGCGATCAGGCCCATCGCACCGAGGAACCGCCAGCTCGGACGGTCGGCCTCTGCGCACAGCGGCCCGACGATGCCGAAGCCCTCGGTCGAGTTGTGCAGCCCGAAGCCGATGACGAGCAGCAGAGCCAACTTGATCGCGTCGTTCGCAGCCGACTGCCCGATTGCGAGCCCCTCGGAAAAGTTGTGCAAGCCGATCCCGACCGCGATCAGCAGCGCGAGGCGCTTCGGCTCCGAGAGGTGATGAACGCGTGACGACAGCCGAATGGACGCCGCAGTCGCGGCGCCGGGGCCGATCGGGCGGTCCGGCGCGCGGGAGGAGAGCCGCCGGTCGTAATAGACGAGCCCGACCAGGCCGAGCGCGAACAGCCCCGCGAACAGGGTGCCCTTGCCGACCAGCGTCGCCCACTCGCCTTCTTCGACCGCGTGCTCGACCGGCTGGAACCCGTGGTTGAACACCTCGATGAGCAGGAAGACGAGGATCCCCGCCGCGATGGCGTTGAGGAACGCCCGCACCGGCATGGACAGGTTGCGGAGCCGGCCCACGGGCAGGCCCAGGAAGATCGTGAACCCGGCGATGGCCCCGAGCAACAGGATCTGGCCTTCGGACAACGCGCCTCCCCGGCATCTGACTGCCCGTCAGGTAGTAAGGGGAGGTTAACTAACCTCTCCCGGACGGTCAACCCCGCCCGGGGTGCGCATCGCTACCCGCCGGCGACGGCGGGGACGATGCTGACCACTTGGCCCTCGGCGACCGGGGTGTCGAGCCCTTGGAGGAAGCGGATGTCCTCGTCGGCCACGAACACGTTCACGAACCGGCGCAGCTGTCCCTTCTCGTCGTAGAGGCGTGCCGCGAAGCCGGGGTGCGTCGCCTCGAGCTGCTTGAGCACCTCGGCGACCGTCGCCCCCTCGACGTCGACCTCGGCCGCGCCGCCCGTCAGCTCACGCAGCTGCGTGGGGATCCGAACGTTGACCGCCATGGGGGCTCCTTACTCCTCGATCTCGCTCGGTCCGAAGACTTCGTGGAACGCATCGAGCGTGGGGCTGATCGTCGCGGTCGGATCGGCCTCGACGGCGTCCAGGGTCTTGAGCCCGAGTCCGGTGATGTAGAGGACCACGCGCTCGTCGGCGGAAACCACTCCCTCCTCGGCGAGACGCTTGAGCGACGCGACAGTGACGCCACCGGCGGTCTCGGCAAAGATTCCTTCGGTGCGAGCCAGCAGCCGGATCCCCTCGACGACCTCGCCGTCGCTGACGGCCGCCAGCCCACCTTCGGTCTGACGCACGGCGTCGAGCGCGAAGTAGCCGTCGGCGGGGTTCCCGATCGCCAGCGACTTCGCGATCGTGTCCGGCTTGACCGGCCGGATCGTGTCGGAACCCTCGCTCCACGCGGTCGCAACCGGTGAGCACCCGAGCGCCTGCGCCCCCGAGACGCGCACGTTCGGAGGCTGCTCGATCAGTCCGACCTTGTGCAGCTCGTCGAACCCCTTGCGGATCTTGGTGAGCAAGGACCCGCTCGCGACCGGGACGACGACGTGGTCGGGTGTCTCCCAGCCGAGCTGCTCGGCGGTCTCGTACGCCAGCGTCTTGGAGCCCTCGGCGTAGAAGGGTCGCACGTTCACGTTCACGAACGCCCAGCGGTACGTGCCCGCGAGCTCGGCGCACAGTCGGTTGACGTCGTCGTAGTTGCCGTCGATCGCGATCACGTTGCCGCCGTACACGGCCGTCGTGACGACCTTGGCCCGTTCGAGGTTCGACGGGATGAACACGAAGCTGCGCAACCCGGCCCGAGCCGCGTGGGCGGCGACCGAGTTCGCAAGGTTGCCCGTCGAGGCGCAGGCGGCGGTCTTGAAGCCGAACTCGAGGGCCTTCGAGAGCGCGACCGACGCCACGCGATCCTTGAACGAGTTCGTCGGATTGAGCGTGTCGTTCTTCACCCACACCTCGCCCAGCCCGAGAGCGGCGGCGAGGCGGTCGGCGCGGACCAGCGGTGTGAAGCCGGCGCCGAGGTCGACCGCGTGGCCCCGGTCGACGGGCAGGAGATCGGCGTAGCGCCAGATGCTCGCCGGTCCGGCCGCGATCTTCTCGCGGCTGATGGCCGACCCGATCGCGTCGTAGTCGTAGCTCACCTCGAGCGGCCCGAAGCACCACTCGCAGGTGAAGACGGGGGCGACCTCGTACTCGCGGCCGCACTCCCGGCATCGAAGATTCTGCACGTACGCCACGCCGACGCTCCTTTCGCGGTCCTCCGTGGGACGGACGACCCGCCCCTCTCGACGCGCTCTCGAGCACCTCGAGCGGAGATCCGCTCATCGGCGACTCATCGTTCAGGCATTGGCACCTGGCGATCACTTGCTCTTCACGCTGGTTGCCGCGGCTTCGTTGGGCCTGTCCCTCAGCCGCTCTTGATGAGCGCGTACGGCCGAAAAGGTACTACACCCCTGTAGCTTCGCTAAAGCCACTTGCGCGCCCTGCGTAATCTGAGCCGCATGAGGAGGTCTCGGGAGTCGCGGTTCCTCACCGCACTCGTGGCGGCCAAGGCCCGCCACGGGCACACGGTGTCGGTGTGCCTTCCCGCGCGTGACGAAGAAGCCACCGTCGGCCGCGTGGTCGCGACGGTGCGCCGAAGCCTCGTCGAGCACCTCCAGCTCGTCGACGAGATCGTGGTCATGGACGACGGCTCGACGGACGCGACCGGCGACGCCGCCCGCGCCGAAGGAGCGCGCGTCTTCTCCGTCGCCGAGCTCCTGCCCGAGCTTCCTCCCGGGAGCGGGAAGGGCAACGCGATGTGGAAGTCGCTGTACGTCTGCCACGGCGACCTCTTGTGCTGGGTCGACGCCGACATCCGCAACTTCCGCGCCGACTTCGTGACCGGCTTGCTCGCACCGTTGCTGAACGACCCCGCCGTCGGGATGGTCAAAGGTTTCTACCGGCGCCCGTTGCACGACGACCCGACGGGTGGCGGACGCGTCACCGAGCTCATGGCCCGGCCGGTCCTGTCGTACCTCTTTCCGCTGCTCACCCGGTTCGTGCAACCGCTGTCGGGCGAGTACGCCGCACGCCGCTCGATCATCGAGACGGTTCCGTTCGTCGAGGGATGGGGCGTCGAGATCGGGCTGCTGATCGACGTCGTGCACCGATTCGGCATCCAGTCGGTCACGCAGGTGAACCTCGGGGTGCGCGCGCACCGGAACCGGCCTCTCGACCAGCTCGGCCCGCAGGCCCTGGCGATCCTCGCCACCGCGCTCCGCCGCGCCGGCCTCGACGCGTGCGACCCGCCGTTCGCGGCCGAGCTCGTGCGCTACGACGACGACCTGGCGCCCGAGCGGATCCCCGTCGTCGTGCGCGAGCGGCCGCCGATGATCACCGTCCCCGACTACTGCGCGAAGTTCGGCCGGGAGCAGACCGCGTAGCGCGCTACGGGCCCTCTTCACTTCGGAGCCACCCCGCGCACCGCTCGGCGATCATGATCGTCGGCACGTTGGTGTTGGCGGCGGGAATCGACGGCATGATCGACGCGTCGACCACGGAGAGGCCGCGCATGCCGTGCACGGCTCCCCGGGAATCGACGACGGCGTCGGGATCCTCAGCTGTTCCCATGCGGCAGGTGCCGACAGGATGGTGGTAGATCTCGCAGCCGGCGCGCACGGCGGCCGCGAGCGCGTCGTCGTCGCTCGCGTCGGCTGCTGGCATCAGCTCGTCGCCGAGCAGGCCACGGAGCGGCTCGGTCGCCGCGAGGCGTCGCACGACGCGCATCGCGTCGACCATGCGCGGCATGTCGCCCGCATCCCTGAACAGGCCGAGATCGATGCGCGGGGCATCACGGGGGTCGGACGAGCGGAGCTGCACCGTGCCCCGTGACCGCGGTGTCATCACCGACGTGAGGATCACAACCACAGGCGGGTCGCCCTGGATCTCGGGTGGGTTGAACAACGGGAACACATGGAGGTCGTAGACGCCGTCGGCCGTCGAGCTGGCGGCCGTCAGCATCGCCTGGCACACCGCGCGGTCCGCTCGCGGAGGTGTCCGGGCCACGAACACGTTCGGCATCAGCGGGTGCTCGGTGAGGTTGGCGCCGACCCCGGGACGGTCGAGGACGACATCCACGCCCACGGACCGCAGGTGGGCGGCGGGGCCGATGCCCGAACGCAGCAGCAGGGCGGGGCTCCCGTAGGCCCCGGAAGCGAGCACGACGTGATCGGCCTCGATCACGTCGCCCGATTCCGCGAGCCGGACACCCGTGGCGCGATCGCCGTCGAGCTCGACGCGGTCGACGAGCGCGTCGCCGCGGACGGTCAGATTCGGACGATCCCGCGCTGCCGCGAGGTACGTCAGCGCTGTGCTCTGTCGCACGCCGTCGACCAGGTTCATCGGAGGCCGGGAGGCGCCGACCGCGCCCGGCGCGTTGAGATCGTCGACAATCGCGAAGCCTGCGTTCGCGCAGGCGGCGACGAATGCGTCGTGGACCGGGGCGACCTCATCGGGCGCGGCGCGCCGGATCGGCACCGGGCCGTCTCGCCCGTGCCAGTCGTCGTCGAAGTCGAGGTCGCGCTCGAGGCGGCGGAAGAACGGGAGCACCTCCACGAACGACCAGCCGGTGCAGCCGCGCGCGGCCCAGCCGTCGTAGTCCTCGGGACGCCCCCGCAACGCGAAGGCGGCGTTGGTCGCCGAGCAGCCGCCGACGATGCGGGCGCGGTTCGCATCGACCACACGGCCGTCGAGGGCGGTCTCGGCGCGGTACGCCCAGTCATGGGTGAACACGGGGCGGAGGCCGCTTCGGATCTCCGGCGGCAGGTCGGCGGGGGGCGGATAGTCGGGCCCGGCTTCGAGGAGCACGACGCTCCGGCCGGCATCTTCTGTGAGCCGGGCGGCGAGCACGCTCCCGGCCGAGCCGGCGCCGACGATCGCGACGTCGACCGGCATCACCCCTCCGCCAGCGCGTGCCGTCCGGCTTCGATCGCCGCTTCCTTCACGAGCAACGCGGCGCGCGCGAACGCGTCCCCGGCCTGCCAGACACGGTCGGTCAGAGTGAACAGCTCCACGTCGCCGAGCACGGAGAGCTCGTCACGACCCTCGGGTGTCGCCTGTCCCACGATGACCACGCGCTTCCTGACTCCGGCTTCAGCGGCCCATTCGACCACGCCGCCCACGACCTTGCCCTCGAAGCTCGTCGCGTCGAGGCGCCCCTCGCCCGTCACGACGATGTCGGCGACTTCGAGGGCGTCGTCGAGACCGGCGGCGCGCGCCACGACCTCGAAGCCGGGCTCGAGCTGTGCGCCGATCGCGGCGAGGCCGCCCGCGAGCCCACCGGCCGCACCCGCGCTTTCGAGGGTGGTGACGTCGACACCGGTGCGATCGCGGTACACCTCGGCGAGTCGAGCGAGCCGGCGCGTCAGCAACGACACCTGGGCGGACGTCGCGCCCTTCTGCGGCCCGTACACGGTCGCGGCGTCGAGGAACGGTGTGGCGACGTCGCACGCGACCGTCACATCGTGGCCCGCCAGCGACCAGCCGAGGGCGTCGACGGCGCCGAGGCCTCCGTCGGTCGTCGCGCTGCCACCCACGCCGACGATCACACGCCGCGCGCCGGCGCGCAGCGCGGCGGTGATGAGCTCGCCGGTCCCGCGGCTCGACGCCCGCAACGGGTCGTTGCGCATGCCCGGAGCTTGCGACGGCGACCGGCTGGTCACGAGCGAGAGACCACTGGCACGCGCCATCTCCACGACGCCGGTGCCGTCGGGCAGCAGCGCCCACTGCGCCTCGACCTCCACCCCCAACGGGCCGGTCACGGTGGCCGTACGGGTGGACCCGCCCCGTGCCGCCAGCAGGGCGTCGAGGGTCCCTTCCCCGCCGTCGGCGAGTGGTATCCGGCGCGCCGTGAGCCCGGCCGCCTCCAGTCCGGCGGCCATGGCTTCGGCAGCCTCGGCCGCGGTGAGCGACCCGCGGAACTTGTCGGGAGCCACGATCGCAAGAGCCACGGTAGATAGATTGCACCGAGTGCCGGAACGTGTCCCGCTCCTCGAGAAGGACCTCGGCGAGTACGCGGAGATCGTGGGGCCCGAGGTGGTCGAGCGCATCCAGGCGCTGGCCGCGCCGCTCCGCGGGTGCCGGGTCCTGCACATCAACGCGACCGCGTACGGCGGTGGCGTGGCCGAGATCCTCGCCACGCACGTCCCGCTTCTGCGCAGCGTCGGCATCGACGCCGACTGGCAGGTGATGAGCGGCAGCGACGACTTCTTCGGCATCACCAAGGAGGTGCACAACGCGCTCCAGGGGGCCGACATCGACTGGTCGGACCGGAAGCAGCGCATCTACCTCGAGCACGTCCTCGACAACGCTCTGCGCCTCGAAGGCGAATGGGACGTCGTCGTCGCGCACGATCCGCAGCCGGTCGCATTGCGGAGTTACGTCCGGGACTCGTCACTTCGATCGCCGGACACGAAGTGGGTGTGGCGCTGCCACATCGACCTCACGGACGCCAACCCGTCGGTGTGGGAGTTCTTTCGTCCGTACGTCGAGCTCCACGACGCGTCCGTGTGGACGATGAAGGAGTTCGTCCCCGACTCGCTGTCGATGGAACGAGTGCTCGAGCGACACCCGTCGATCGACCCGCTCTCGGTGAAGAACCTCGATATGCCGCTCCCGTTCGCGGAGGAGCTGTGCCGTCAATACGGGCTCGACGTCCGCCGGCCGATCGTGTGCCAGGTGAGCCGGTACGACCCCTGGAAGGACCCTGTCGGCGTCATCCGTGCGTTTCGCGAGGTCCGCGAGAAGGTCACGGACGCGCAACTACTGCTCGCGGGTTCGATGGCCACCGACGACCCCGAAGGGTTCCGCGTCTGGGAGGCGGTGCAGGAGGAGCGGGCCGGCGACCCCGACATCCACACGCTCTCGAACCTCCATCAGGTCGGCAATGTGCAGATCAACGCGTTCCAGCGCGTCGCCGACGTCGCGATCCAGAAGTCGGTGCGGGAGGGCTTCGGCCTGACCGTGAGCGAGGCACTCTGGAAGGGCCGACCCGTCATCGGTGGGCGCGCCGGCGGCATCGTGCTCCAGCTCCGCGACGGCTACGACGGCTACCTCGTCGGATCGGTCGACGAGTGCGCGGCTCGCACCGTGGATCTCCTCGCCGATCCCGTGGGCGCCGACGCTATGGGCACGCAGGGCAAGGAGCACGTGCGCGCGAACTTCCTGTCGACGCGCGAGCTCGAGGACTGGCTCCGCCTGCTGACGGAACTCCGCGGGTGATCGTCGTCTCCCATCGCGGGCCGGCGACCTTCGTCCGCGCCGAGGACGGCTCGTTCCGGGCTCGTCGCGGCTCGGGTGGGCTGGCCGGAACTCTCGGGCGGCTCTTGAGCGGGGGCACCGACCAACCGGTCGGCTGGGTGGCCGCCGCCATGACCGGCGACGACCGGGCGGCGGCGGCCGCGGGTGCGACCTCGCTCCCGGACATCGGGCTCGAGCTGCTCGCCCTCGATCCCCGCCGACACCGACTCCACTACGACATCGTGTCGAACTCGACGTTGTGGTTCCTCCACCACGGGCTGTTCGACCTGCCGCGCCGTCCACGGTTCGACGAGCGCTTCCGGGAGGCGTGGGACGCCTACGTTGCCGTCAACCGTGCGTTCGCCGATCGCGTCGTCGAGACTGCGTCGAACGGCGACATCGTCCTCGTGCAGGACTACCACCTCGCGCTCGTGCCCGGTGACCTCAGGAACCGCCGGCCGGACCTTCGGGTCGTGCATTTCACGCACACGCCGTTCTGCGGGCCGAACTCGATCCGTGTGCTCCCGGACGACGTCGGCCGCGCGATCTGCGAGTCGATGGCTACCGTGCCGTGCGGGTTCCACAGCCGGCGTTGGGCCCGCGCCTACGAGGCGTGCTCGGACGTCGTCCTCGGCGACGATCACCCGCGGGCCGCGACGTTCGCCGCCCCCCTCGGTCCCGACCCCGCCGACCTCGGTGACGCGATCGACTCGCCCGAAGGCCGCAGCGCGCTGGAGGCGCTCGAGACACACCTCGGTGATCGGCTACTCCTCCTGCGCAGCGACCGCCTGGAGCCGTCGAAGAACATCGTGCGCGGCTTCCTCGCGTACGACCTTCTTCTCGAGCGCGCGCCCGAATGGCGGGAGCGGGTCGTGTTCGTGGCGATGCTGAACGAGTCCCGCCAAGGACTCCCCGAGTACCAGGCGTACCGGCAGGAAGTCGACCAGGCCGCGGCCCGGGTCAACGAACGGTGGGCCGTACCCGGGTGGGACCCGGTCGTGATGGACCTCCGTGACGACTTTCCCCGCAGCGTGGCCGGGTACGCGCGGTACGACGCGTTGCTGGTCAACCCGCTGAAGGACGGGCTCAACCTGGTGGCGAAGGAGGGGCCGATGGTGAACCGCCGGGACGGCGTCGTGTGTCTCTCTCCCGAGGCGGGGGCGTACGACGAGCTCGGCCCGGCGGTGCTCGAGGCGCACCCCTACGACCTCGACCAGACCGCGGGTGCCCTGGACACGGCGTTGTCGATGCCGGCCGACGTCCGGCGCGAGCAGGCCGCCCGGTTGCGCGACCTCGCGTCCGTGCACACGCCCGCGAGCTGGCTGCAGGCGCAGATCAGTGCGGCGTGCGCGTAGCGGCGCGCGCCAGCTCTTCGAGCAACGACACCAGGGCGGCGGGGCCGTCGACGACGAGGTCGGCCTGGGCGAGCAGCTCGGGCGGCGCCTCGGCCGAGCCGACGGCGATGCGGACGGCGTGCTCGAGACGTCCCTCCGCGTCGAGCCGGGCGAGGGCCGCGAACGCGTCCAGATCGCCACGGTCGTCGCCGGCGAAGCAGGCGTGGGCGGCGCGATCGAGGAGCGTCTCCACCGCCGTGCCCTTGTCGGCGGGCACCGGCGGTCTCAGCTCTCGCGCCATCTTCGTCGGGTACACCGTGAGATCGTGGTGCCGGGCGATCCGGTCGACGATCGCGACGGCATCGGCCTCGCGCTCGGGAGCCATACGCCAGTGGACCGTGACGGCGACACCCGCCTTGCGCTCGACGAGCAGGTCGGGCAGCTCACGCTCGATCTCGTCGGCGGCCGCCGCGACGCGGTCGAGGTAGGGCTCGGCACGGGGATCGACGACCGCCCGCCCGTCGACCATCCGCTCGAGCCCGTACTGCCCGACCAGGGTGAGCTCCGGGAGGTCGATCGCCCGGGCGAGGAACTCGACCGGCCGGCCGCTGACGACCGCCACGGTGCCGATCACGCCGATGAGCCCCGCGAGCGCGTCACGCGCTCCCGGCAGGACGTGAGCGTGGGCGGGATCGTCCACGATGGCGGAGATCGACCCGTCGAAGTCGACGAGCACAGCTGCCTCGCGTGGATGCGCCGCCAGCGGCAGCAGCGGCGCCGGCAGGCCCACGCGCGGTATTACTGCCCTACGAGGACGACGCAGTTCACGTTCTCGGTCCCTGGCAGCGCGGGATTCGCGAACGGCTCGATGGTCGTGCCCGCGCCGACGTCACCCTGGAGCTGCACAGCTTCCTTGTCGAGGCCCTGCGTGCACTGCACGGCCGTGCCTTTGCGCGCGTTCGTGTTGGCCGGTGGCGCGAGTTGATATCCGAGCGAGCGGAGCTTGTTGGTCATGTTGCCGGCGGCGCCCGACGCGGCGCCGGCGTTGAAGACGAGGACGCGCACCTCGGCCCGCGGCTTGGCAGTGCCGGCTTTGGCGGTGGTTGCGGGCTGGGACGACGCGGGGGCAGCCGCCGAGGTGTGTGTCGGTGCCGTTGTCGGTGTGGTCGCGTGGCTCGTGCGGGCCGGGGTGGCGCCGTTCCCGGCCGGCCCCTTGTCGATCACCTGCAGGAGCACGATACCGAGCACGACCGCGAGACCGACGAGTCCCGCGCCTCGCACCGCCGAGTTGACGCCCGACCCTCCGCGCCCACTGGTGCCACTACCCGCCGGCGAAGCCATCGTCACCGGGACTCCGGGTCCGCGCGTCGGCCTTCCATGCGGACCCGCCGCCTCTGATTGCGCACCCGCTGCGCACGCTTGACCGTGAGCGGATCGTACGAGAGTGCTTCAGCGTCCTCGAGCAACGCGCTCAACACCTCGTAGTAGCGCGAGGGCGAGATGCTGAAGTGCTCGCGGATCGCGACCTCCTTGGAGCCCTGCAGGTGGCGCCAGGTCCGCTCGAAATCCAGGATCGCGCGATCGCGCGCCGAAAGAGTCATCAGATGTCGATAGTGGTCGCTGATGGCACCAAGAGCAAGCATTTCGGAGCAAGGACCGACAGAGGGCGCGGAGGCGGGGGTTTGGCGACCGCCGGCAAAGCCGGAGCTCGGGACGGCGACACAGGGGTTGAGCCGGAGGTCGGATTCGAACCGACGGCCTGCTGATTACAAATCAGCTGCTCTGCCAGCTGAGCTACTCCGGCGCCGCGTCAAAGGCTAGCCGTGCGAAGACGCGCGACCGTTGCGCACGCGATTGCCGCGGCCGCGCCCACGTTCAACGACGCGACGTGGCCGCGCATTGGAATTCGGGCGACGACATCGCAACGCTCGCGCGCCAGGCGCGACAACCCGCGACCCTCCGCGCCGAAAACGAGCATCAGTGGGCGATCGGCAACCGCAAGCTCGTCGACCGTGACGTCTCCGTCCGCGTCCAGCCCGATCGTCCACACATCGGCGCGACCTGCCTGGATGATCGCCGCCGGGATACCGGCGGCGGTGGCGATCGGGAGGTATTCGATCGCGCCTGCCGCTGCCTTCGTGACCGCGGGTGTGATGCGCGCGGCGCGATGACGCGGCAGCACGACTCCGGTTGCACCCGCCGTCTCGGCGGCGCGCACGATCGCGCCCAGGTTCTGTGGGTCGGTCACTCCGTCGAGCGCGACGAGGAATGCGTCCGGCGCGGCGAGCAACGTGTCGACGCTGGTGGGCTCGATCGGATCGGCGTCGGCGACGACTCCCTGCGGCACCTCGGTCGCGGCGAGATCGTCGAGCTCCTCGCGGGTGACGTGCTGAACGGGGACACCCCGGCGCGTCGCGTCCTCGGCGAGCTCGGTGAGATCTGCCGACCGTCCCGCCGCGACCCACACCGTGCGCACGCGGCGGCGCCCTGCCGTCAACAGCTCGGTCACGGCTCGCCGTCCCTCGACCCGTTCTCCGCCCACGCCGGGTGCGCCCACGGCGGCGCTCCGTCGAGGCGTCACCGGTGCCAGGTGGTGCCGGTCGGCGTGTCCTCGAGCGTAATGCCGCGGTCGGCGAGCTCGGCGCGGATGCGGTCGGCCTCGGCGAAGTTGCGTTGCTCGCGGGCGCGGTTGCGCTGCTCGACCAGGGCGTCGATCTCGGCGTCGCCGGCACCCGAGCCGTCGTCCAGCTCGAGGCCGAGCGCGCCGGCCAGCTCGCGCACCGTGACCAGTCCCCCCGCGGCCCGTTCCACGTCGCCCTCGTCGATCGCGGCGTTGGTGTCGCGGGCGAGCCGGAATACCACCGCCATCGCCTCCGGCGTACCGAAGTCGTCGTCCATCGCCGCCGTGAACTCGGCCACGGCGTCCTCGTCGAACGGCGCGTCGGCGGGGATCCCCGCGACTCGCGCCCGGCGGGCGAGGGCGTCGAGCCGAGCGACCGCTTCACCGGCGGCGTCGAGCTCGCCGTCGCCGATCTCGACCGGGCTGCGGTAGTGGGTCTGCAGCACCGCCATGCGCATCGCGCGCGGGCCGTGCGCGTCCAGGGCGTCCTTCAGCGTCGTGAAGTTGCCGAGCGACTTGGCCATCTTCTCCGTGCCGACCATCACCATGCCGTTGTGGACCCAGTACCGGGCGAAGGGATGGCCGGCGCCCTGGGCCTGGGCCCGCTCGTTCTCGTGGTGGGGGAAGATCAGGTCGTCGCCGCCGCCGTGGATGTCGAACCCCTCGCCCAGCAGGTCGAGCGACATCGCCGAGCACTCGATGTGCCAGCCCGGGCGGCCCTTGCCCCACGGCGAATCCCACGCCGGCTCCCCCGGCTTGGCCGACTTCCAGAGCGCGAAGTCGACGGGGCTGCGCTTGCGCTCGTCGACGTCGACGCGCGCCCCGGCCGAGCCGAGGAGGTCCTCGAGGCGCCGGTGCGCGAGCTCGCCGTATTCGGGGAAGGAGGCGACGTCGAAGTACACGCCCTGCCCTTCGACGACATAGGCATGGCCGTCGTCGACGAGCTCGCCGATGAGCTTCACCATGCGATCGATGTACGCGGTGGCGCGCGGGAGAGAGTCCGGCCGTCGTACGCCCAGGCGGTCCATCTCCGCCCAGTACGCGGCCTCGTAGCGCTGCGCGACCTCCGGCTCGGTGCTGCCCTCCTCGGCGGCGCGGGCGATGATCTTGTCCTCCACGTCGGTGACGTTGCTGACGAACGCGACGTCGAGGCCGCGCCATTCGAGGTAACGGCGGATGATGTCGAACACGAGCGCAGCGCGACCGTGCCCAACGTGCGGCACCTCGTACACCGTCGGCCCGCACACGTAGATCGACACGCGGCCGGCATCGCGGGGAACGAGCTCGACCTTCTCGCGCGAGAACGTGTCGTGCAGCCGGATCATGTGGCGTCGACGCTCTCGAGCAGTGCGACCGCCCATACCGCCACGCCCTCGCCGCGGCCGATCGCGCCGAGGCCTTCACCGCGCTTCGGCTTCACCGACACGAGGTTCTGCGCGCCGGGCTCCGGGAAGAGCGGGACGAGCGCGTGATAGAGGTTGTCGGTCATGGTGGGCACGTGCGGCGCGAGCGTCGGACGCTCGGCCGCGACGACCACGTCGACGTTCCCGAGCCGCCAGCCGCTCGCCGAGACCCGGCCCGCGACGTGGCGCAGCAACCGGATCGACGAGGCATCGCGGTAGCGGTCGTCGGAAGCCGGGAACATCGACCCGAGATCGGGGAGCGCCGCCGCGCCCAGGAGCGCATCGGCGACCGCATGCGTGACGGCATCGGCGTCGGAGTGCCCGACCAGCGCCGGGCCGTCGAGCTCGACGCCGCCGAGGACGAGCACACCGCCGTCCCCGAACGGGTGGACGTCGAACCCCTGCCCGATTCGGGTCGTGCTCACCGCTGCTCCTCGGACGAGGCGACGAGAAGCGCAGCCGCGACGACGAGGTCGGCGGGCGTCGTGATCTTGAGGTTGCGCGGGTCGCCGGGAACGACCATGACGCGACCGCCCGCCGCCTCGACGAGCGCGGCGTCGTCGGTCGCATCGCCACTCGCGGCGTGCGCGGCGCGGAGCGCGTCGGTCCGGAACGCCTGCGGAGTCTGGACGGCCACGAGCTCGTCGCGCGCGATCGTCTCGACGACGTGATCGCCGTCGACGCGTTTCACCGTGTCGGAGATCGGGACGCCGGGCACGGCGGCGTCGGCACCGGCGCGTACCGCGTCGATCACGGCGCCGAACAAGGCCGGCGGCGCCAGCGGACGGGCGGCGTCGTGCACGACGACGACGGCGGCCGACGCCGCGATGGCATCCAGCCCCGCGCGCACCGACGCCGAGCGAGACGATCCGCCGGGAACGGTGGCGGCGACCGGACGCCCGTCCCATGCCACACCGGCAGGCAGGACGAGCACGACGTCGTCGCACGCCGCGCTCACGGCGTCAACGGCCCGATCGACGAGGCGCGCGCCGGCAACGGTTTCGAACTGCTTGGGCACACCGAAGCGGCTCCCGGAGCCGCCGGCGACGACGATGCCGCAGGTCGGGCTACCGCTGTCCACGCCGTCAGGATGGCACCGGGAACCCGCGGGAGGCTCTACTTTCCGAGCGCCTGGTCGAGACGCCCCTCGGCCGCCTCTTCGTTCACGTTGAGGGCGAAGGTCAGCTCGGAGACGAGGATCTGGCGGGCCTTGGCCAGCATGCGCTTCTCCCCGGCCGAGAGGCCCTTGTCGTTCTCGCGGATCGACAGGTTCCGGACCACCTCGGCGACCTGGTAGATGTCGCCGCTCTTGAGCTTCTCGACGTGGTTCTTGAACCGGCGTGACCAGTTCGTCGGCATGCGCGCCTCCTTCTTGCGAAGGACGGCGAACACCTCCTCGACCTCCTCGTCGTTGATGACGTCGCGCAGGCCGATGTCCTCGGCGTTGTCGGCCGGCACCATGAGCGTCAGGTCGCCGTATGCGAGCTTGAGGATCAGGTAGTCCTTCTTCTCGCCGAAGACGTCCTTCTTCTCCTTCTTCTCGATGGTCGCGGCCCCGTGGTGGGGGTAGACGACCTTGTCACCAACGCGGAAGGACATGCGGCTCCTCGGAAGAGGCGGGAAGGACAACAAGGATACCAGACAGACCTTTGGACCCTTACGTACGGGTAGCCTCGTGCAGCCGAAAGAGGAGGTGCAGGCGCGTGCCCGAGCGACGGCTGCTCGACACGACGGAGCTGTTCACGGCCCTGCCCGCCGACGTGCTCGACGACTTGCGCAAGCAGGCAGCGAACCGCACGTACGACCGCAACGAGCTGCTGTTCACGCAAGGCGACACCGCCGGCGAGCTCTTCGTGATCGAGCACGGACGTATCGCGATCGCGACGAAGGCCCCCGATGGTCGCGAGTCGGTGCTCGCGGTGCTCGAGACAGGCGCGATGTTCGGCGAGCTCCCTCTCTTCGACGGCTCCCCGCGCTCCGCCGACGCGCGGGCATTGACCGAGTCGCGGGTCATCGTGCTCGAGTACCAGCCCGTCCGCGAAGTGCTCCAGGCGCGCCCCGAGCTGCTCTGGACGGTGACCCGACTCCTGGCCCGCTGGTTGCGCGCCACCGACGAAGCCCTCGCCGACGCCGTCTTCCTCGACGTGCCCGGCCGCACCGCCAAGCGCCTGCTCGAGCTGGCCGGCGGCGACGACGAGTTCAAGCTCCCCGTCACCCAAGAAGAGCTCGCCGGCATGGTCGGCGCCTCCCGCGAGCGCGTGAACAAAGCCCTCGCCTTGTTCGCTCGACTCGGCTGGCTCGAAGTAAAGGGTCGGGGCCGTTACAAGTTCCTCGACCGCCCCGCGCTCGAGGACCGCGCGACCGTGTGACCGGTGCCGGGCGCGCCCGACGCCTCTAACGACGCAGGAACGCGAGCGCGCGTTGCCAGGCGTCGGCGGCGTCGTCGGGGCGGTGGGCGGGGCGCTCGGGGCCATGGACGAAGCCGTGGTCGGCCTCGGGGTACACGACGATCTCGCAGTCGTCGCGGTCGCGCCATGCGGCGCGGAGCGCGTCGATGTCGGCGCGCGGGGTCCACGGGTCCTTGCCGCCGAAGATCGCCAGCGTGGGGCACACCTGCGCGGCGGTGGCGAGGGCGTCGCGCTGCCCGGGACCGCGCCAGTCGTCGGGCACGCGGATCATCCCGTAGAAGGGCACCGCGCGTGCGAACGTCCCGGTGGCGGCGGCCTTGAGCGTGTACATGCCGCCCATGCAGAACCCGATGATCGACACGCGGTCGACGCCGTCGCCGGTGGTGAGGAAGGCGGCCGCGGCGGC
>DASZGY010000120.1:0-8180 GCA_035938395.1 Acidimicrobiia bacterium | reverse complement strand
GGTCGCACCGCGATCGACCGAGCGCTGCAGGCGTACCCCAACGCCAAGCTCCAGGACAGTACGCAGTTCAAGGATGCGCAGGCCTCGCAGATCAACCAGCTCCTCGGCTTGATCTACGTCATGCTCCTCTTGGCCGTGATCATCGCCCTCATCGGCATCGCCAACACGCTCGCCCTGTCGATCTACGAGCGCACCCGTGAGCTCGGGCTCCTGCGCGCCGTCGGCATGAGCCGGCGTCAGCTGCGTTCGAGCATCCGATGGGAGTCGGTGATCATCTCGCTCCTGGGCACGGTCCTCGGCCTCGTGATCGGCTTGTTCTTCGGCTGGGCCGTGGTCGTCGCGCTCAAGGACCAGGGGTTCACGCAGTTCGCGGCCCCCGGAGGACAGTTGATCCTCGTGGTGATCGTCGGCGGCTTCGCCGGTGTGCTCGCGGCCGTGTTCCCGGCGCGGCGCGCCGCCAAGCTCGACGTTCTGCGGGCGGTCACCATCGAGTGACGGGGCCGGCTACTCGAACTGCTTGCGGACGCCCTCGTCCTTCTCCCGCACTGCCTCGGCCAGCCCGGCCTGGAAGGCCTGCATCTGGCGGCGGAGCTCCGGGTTCGTCGCCGCGAGGATCCGGACCGCGAGCAGCCCTGCGTTGCGGGCCTCGCCGATGCCGACCGTCGCCACCGGGATCCCGGGCGGCATCTGGACGATCGAGAGCAGCGAGTCGAGACCGTCGAGCTTCTCGCGGGGGACCGGTACGCCGATCACCGGCAGTGGCGTCATCGACGCCGTCATGCCCGGCAGGTGCGCGGCGCCGCCGGCGCCGGCGATGATCGCGTGCAACCCGCGGTCGGCGGCGGTGCTCGCGTACTCGTAGAGCACGTCGGGGGTGCGGTGAGCGGACACGACGCGTACCTCGTACGCGATCCTGAACTCGACGAGGACGTCGACTGCGGGCCGCATGACGGCGAGGTCGGAGTCGCTGCCCATGATCACGCCGACGAGCGCGTTCGGCATGCACCCCAAGCTAGCGTGACGTGGTGACGGCGGCTCTGCCGACCGTCACCGCAAAGCCGGAGCTTGCGACGGCGACAGGAGAGATTGTTGAGGACACGGCTGACCGACGCTCTCGAGATCGAGCATCCGGTGATGCTCGCCGGCATGGGGGGCGTGTCGTACCACCGGCTCGTCGCGGCGGTGTCCGAGGCGGGAGGGTTCGGTTGCCTCGGCGCGTCGGCAATGAGTCAGGACGAGATGGTCGAGGAGATCCGCGCCGTGAAGGCCGCCACGACCAAGCCGTTCGGTGTCGACCTCCTGACCGCGCTTCCCGAGCAGATGATGTCGAACATCGAGCTCGTGATCCGGGAGGGCGCGCAGGTCTTCGTCGCCGGGCTCGGCGTGCCGCGCGACGTGATCAAGCTCTGCCACGACAACAACGTCCTCGTCATCAACATGTGCGGGAAGGTCCGCCACGCGATCGCCGCCGTCGAAGCCGGCTGCGACATCGTCGTGGCCCAGGGCACCGAGGCCGGTGGTCACACGGGCACAGTCGCCACGATGCCGCTCGTTCCGCAGATGGTCGACGCGGTCGGTGACCGGGTTCCGGTCGTCGCCGCCGGAGGACTCTTCGACGGCCGGGGCCTGGCGGCGTCGCTCGCGCTCGGTGCCGACGGCGTGTGGATCGGCACCCGCTTCATCGCGACGCCCGAGGCGCGGTCGACGCCCGGGTACAAGGACGCGCTACTCCGCACCGCCGAGGACGGCACGGTGGTCAGCCGGGCGTTCACCGGCAAGACGCTGCGGGCCGTCCGCAACAAGACCACGCAGTACTACGACGACCACCCCGATGACTTGCGACCGTTCCCGGAGCAGCTGTTCAAGGCGGTGGAGGAAGGCACACTGCACCTGACGGGTGGGGACGAGGCCGCCGGCGTCGATCCCGACCGCGAGTGCTACCCGGCCGGACAGGGAACGGGCGCCATCGACGCCCTCGTCCCCGCGGGCGAGCTCGTGCGGCGGTTCGTCGCCGAGGCCGAGGCCGTGATCGAGTCGCTCGGCGGCCTGCGGGCGCAGACGCCGGCATGATCCGCATCTCCGTGTGACCGAGCGGCTCGTCGTCATCGGAGGTGACGCCGCCGGCATGACGGCCGCGGCGCGCGCGCGGCGCCGCCGGGATCCCGAGGACCTCGAGATCGTCGCCTTCGAGCGCGGCCCGTACACGTCGTACTCGGCGTGCGGCATCCCGTACTTCGTCGGCGATCTCGTGTCCGATGTCGACGATCTCGTCGCGCGAACACCCGACGAGCACCGCCGCAACGGCATCGACGTGCGCACCGGCCACGAGGTCGTCGCCATCGACCTGAACCGGCGGCGCGTGCGCGTGCGCGACCTCGCCGGCGACGGCGCCGCCGGTGCCGAGCGCGACGAGCCTTTCGACCAGCTGGTAGTGGCGACGGGCGCGGTGCCGTCCCGTCCGCACGTCCCGGGCGCCGACGCCGAGGGCATCTTCGGCGTGCAGACGCTCGTCGACGGCGTGACCGCTCGCCGCGCCGTCGACGAGCGCGAGCCGCGCCGGGCGGTCGTCGTCGGCGGCGGCTATGTCGGGCTCGAGATGGCCGAGGCCCTCGTACGGCGCGGGCTCGAGGTCGCGCTCGTCGACCGCACCGAGCAACCCATGGCGGGAACGCTCGACCTCGACATGGGCGCGCTCGTGGCCGACGCGCTCCGTTCCGTCGGCGTGACGCTGTACCTGGGCGAGGCGGTCGACGGGTTCGACGTACAGAACGGATCCGTGCGCTCCGTGCACACCGCCAACCGCTCACTGCCCGCCGACATGGTGGTCCTCGGCCTCGGCGTGCGCCCGGACAGCGCGCTCGCGAAGGAGGCCGGCGTCGCCGTCGGCGGCACGGGTGGGATCGTCACCGATGCGCGCATGGAGACCAGCGCCGGCGGCGTCTGGGCCGCGGGAGACTGCGTCGAGTCGACGCACCGGATCACGGGCTTGCCCGTCGCGCTCGCGCTGGGTACGCACGCGAACAAGCAGGGCCGGGTCGTGGGCATCAATGCCACCGGCGGCGACGTGCGCTTCCCCGGGGTGATCGGCACCGCGGTGTCGAAGATCTGCGTCTACGAGGTCGCCCGCACCGGGCTCACCGAGTACCAGGCCGCCGAGCTGGACCGCGACGTGGTCGCGGCCACCATCGAGTCCACGACCAGGGCGGGCTATTACCCGGAAGCGGCGCCGATCAAGGTGAAGGTCGTCGCCGATCGGCGCGACGGTCGCATCCTCGGAGCGCAGATCGTCGGCGCGGAGGGTGCAGCGAAGCGCATCGACGTGATCGCCACCGCGATCTGGAACCGCATGCCGGTCGACGAGGTGGCGAGCCTCGACCTGTCGTACGCGCCGCCGTTCTCGCCCGTGTGGGACCCGGTGCTCGTCGCCGCCCGCAAGGCGGCCGACATGCTCGACTGACCCCACGAATGCAGGGGCGGCGCGGTGCTACCGGCGGGCGGCGGCGGCGCGAGCCTGCTCTTCCTTGAGGTCGTTCTCGTACATCATCTGAACAAGCTCCTCGAAGGTGACACGGGGCTGCCAGTCGAGCTGCCGCCGCGCCTTGCCGGCGTCGCCGGTGAGGATGTCGACCTCGGCCGGTCGCATGAAGCGCTCGTCCTGTTGCACGAGCGGACCCCAGTCGTCGAAGCCGGCGACGCGGGCTGCGACGTCGAGCAGCTCGCGGTTCGTGTGCGTCTCGCCCATGGCGATCACGAAGTCACCCGGCTCGGGCTCTTGGAGCATCCGCCACATCGCATCGACGTAGTCGCCGGCAAAGCCCCAGTCGCGTGACGAATCGAGGTTGCCGAGCGTGATCTTCTCCTGGAGGCCGAGCTTGATGCGCGCCATCGAGTTCGTGACCTTGCGGGTGACGAACTCCAGGCCGCGGCGAGGGGACTCGTGGTTGAAGCAGATCCCCGAGTTGGCGTGCAGGCCGTAGGCCTCGCGGTAGTTGACCGTCGTGTAGTGGCCGAACACCTTGGCGGCGCCGTACGGCGAACGGGGATGGAACGGTGTCTCCTCGTTCTGCGGGGTTTCGCGCACCTTCCCGAACATCTCCGACGACGACGCCTGGTAGAAGCGAATCGGGTTGTTGGCGGCGCCGCCGACGACTCGGATCGCCTCGAGCATGCGCAGCACGCCCAGCCCGGTGATGTCGGCCGTGAGCTCGGGCTGCTTGAACGACAGCTGCACGAAGCTGATCGCGCCGAGGTTGTAGACCTCGTCCGGCTGCACCTGCTCGACCGCGGCGATCAGGGACGACAGGTCCTGGAGGTCGCCCTCGACCAGCTCGAGCGCCGGGTTCTCGTCCTGGATCATCTGGGCCTTCGGGTTCGCCTGCCCCCGCACGAGCCCGAAGACCTGATAGCCCTTGCCGGCCAGGAGCTCGGCCATGTACCGGCCGTCCTGCCCCGTGATCCCGGTGATGAGCGCGCGTTTCATGTGGGGGTGCCTCCGTGGGAAGCCACCGAGGCTAGCCGCGCTGCGAGCTCCATTCCGGGTCGAGTTGGCGCAGGAACTCGGCGCATCGCTCCTCCTCGTCGTGCTCGCCGATCGCGCCGGCGGCGCCGCGCAGCCCGTCGAGCGCCCGGAGGAAGCCCTGATTGGTCGGGTGCCGCCACCGCACGTAGCCCGATCCCCGCCAACCCGACTGGCGTAGCCGGTCGAGGCCGCGGTGGTAGCCGACCCGGAAGCACGCGTACGCCTCGACGTCGTCGCGGGCGAGCTCCCCGAGGCGGGCCCACGCATCGAGGAACCGGGGCCAGCGCGCGACCACCTCCGACACGGCGGCTCGCCGGTGCTCGGGGTCGAGCGCGAGGGCGGAGTCCAGCGCCGCCAGCGCGTCGGCAGGCTCGGGTGACAGGACCGTCTCGGGCAGGCCCTGGCTCAGGCCCACAGGCTCCGACATGCCCTGCACTGTACGCACCGTGCGGACGCGTACCCGACGAAAGGGTGGCCGAACCTCGCCGGTACCATCGCTTCCGTGACCGACACCGCCGCGCCGCCCGACACCCGCGCCGCCGAGACGCGCGCCCCCGAGCCGGCGCCGGCCGCGGCCGACGGGCAGGACGCGGCTCCCGAGTCACCCAAGCCGACGATGCTCGTGCTCGTGCGCCACGCCGTGACCGCGCAGACGGGCCCGATGCTGACCGGGCGCGCGCCCGGCGTCGATCTCTCCGAGGACGGCCGCAAGCAGGCAGCGGCGCTGGCCGACCGCCTCGCCGACCTCCCCGTGGCGGCGGTGTACGCCAGCCCGATCGAGCGCACCGCGCAGACGGCCGCCGCCGTGGCCGAGCGTCACGACGTCGAGGTGCACGCGCTTCCGGGCGCGCTCGAGGCCGACTACGGCGAGTGGACCGGCGGCAAGCTCGCCGACCTGGCCAAGACCGACCTGTGGAAGACGGTGCAACGCGCGCCGTCGCGTGCCCGCTTCCCCGGCGGCGAGTCGATGACCGAGATGCAGGCGCGCATCGTCGGGTGCCTCGAGGCCGTCGTCGCCGACCATCCCGGCGACCTCGTCGTCGTCGTATCGCACGCCGATCCCATCAAGGCCGCCATCGCGCACTACACCGGTCTGCACCTCGACCAGTTCCAGCGCATCGTCGTCTCACCGGCCTCGGTCACCGCGTTTCAGCTCTCGGCCCACGGCGCCGCCCTGGTCAAGTGCAACGACACCGGCAATCTCGACGAGTTGCGTCCCCCGCCCCCCGAGGAGAAGAAGGAGGTCCCGGATGGATGAGAACGAGATCGAGCTCGAGACCGTCGACAGTCTCGGCGCCGGCGCCGTCGGCGACCCCGGCGAGCGCGAGTTCTTCCTCCAGGCCCGCACCGAATCCGCTCAGCTCACGGTCCTGGTCGAGAAGGAGCAGGTGGCGCTGCTCGCGACCGAGGCCGTCGCCTTCCTCGACCGCATTGCCGAGGATTACCCGGAGGAGCCGGTTCAGCCCCGCGAGCCAACCGTTCGGCAAGCGGGACTGCGCGAACCCACGGTGCCGCTCTTCCGGGCGCGCCTGATCGGGCTCGGGTTCGATCCGGAGCGCGAGATGGTGCTCATCGAGCTGCGCGAGCGCTCGTCCGAGGACGAGGAGGAGGGTGAAGCTCTGGCCTCCCAGGCCGAGGACCCGACCCCCGATCTCACCGACCTTCCCGACGTGGCCGTCGCCGATCCGACCGACGAGGAGGAAGAGGGGTACGTCGCGCGCATCTACGCCACCCGCGGGCAGGTCCGGGCGATGGCGGCCAAGGGCGCAGAAGCGGTGGCCGCGGGCCGGCCGCTGTGCCCGCTGTGCGATATGCCGATGGACCCCGCCGGGCACCGGTGCCCCCGCTGGAACTGAGCGACGCCGACGCCGGCGAGGTCCTGGCGCGCGGCGAGCTCGAGGTGCTCGGCCGCATGCCGTGGGCGTCGAACGCCACCTTGCTGGCCATGGCGCAGGCCGACGGGGTCGAGGTGCAAGCCATCTACAAGCCGCGTCGGGGCGAGCGTCCGCTGTGGGACTTCCCGAGCGGCACGCTGTGCCAGCGCGAGGTCGCGACGTACGAGCTGTCCGACGCGCTGGGCTGGGGCCTCGTGCCGCCGACCGTGCTGCGCGACGGGCCGCTCGGCGTCGGGATGGTGCAACGGTTCGTCGACCATGATCCCGAGGAGCACTACTTCACGTTGCTCGAAGAGCACGCCGACCGCTTCCGCCAGTTCGCGGTGTTCGACGTGCTCGTGAACAACGCCGACCGCAAGGGCGGTCACTGCATCCGGAGCCGGCCCGACGGCGCGATCGTCGGGATCGACCACGGCCTCACGTTCCATCCCGCCTGGAAGCTCCGCACCGTGATCTGGGACTTCGCCGGGGAGGCGGTGTCACCACGGCTCGCCGACGACGTGTGTCGGGTCGCGGTCGACGTCGACGGGCCGCTCGGCGCACGTCTCACGCCTCTGATCTCGACGCTCGAGGTCGACGCGGTACGGGAGCGGGCGAACGAGCTCGTCGGGACGGGGCGTCTGCCTGATCCCGACCCCGGGTACCACTCGCTCCCGTGGCCGCTGGTGTAGGTCGCGAGTCGGTGCACGCCGGCTACGACCTGTTCACGGTCTCCGATGCCGTCAACGGCGGTGGCGCATCGGCGCGTCGTTTGTAGATGGCGATGCCGTCCACAGACTCCACGTAGTCGTAGTCCCGGTACAAGATGCGCGCCAGGGGTGGGTAGCGGGCGATCATGTAGTACTGCGCGCCCCGGATGCCCGAGTAGGCGGTGTCCAAGATGTACGTGGGCGGGTGCGTGGCGAAGTCCTCGAAGAACAGCTCCCACGCGCCCGGCGTCGCGTCCTTGACGCTGGCGTCGTTCCCGGGCCGGCCGGGCTCCCATCCGGACAGGAACCCGGACGTGAGGAAGCGCGTCGCCGGGCGCCTCCCGGACGCCCAGTAGATCTCGGGCACGTGCCCCCACACGAGGATGCGGTCGTTGCGCCCGGCGCGCTCCTTCAGGTACTGACTCACCGGCTTGTACTGCGCCTTCTCGTTGAAGGGGCGGACGAGGAACGCAAGCCCGCTGGCCACGACCGCGATCCCGGCCGCCAGCGCGATGGTGCGTTTCACCGCGCGCCCGCTCGACCGCATCAGGACACCCGTGGTGATGAGCACGAGCGGCGGCAGGAGCTGCAGGTAGTAGTGGCCGAAGAAACGGAGACCGACCGCGACCGACACGACGGCCGACAGCAGCCAGAGCCAGAGGTCCGTGTCGCCGCTGCCATCGGTGTGGCGCTCGCGCCACGCCCGCGGTAGCGCCCACACGATCGGCGCGTTCACCACCGCGAACGCCGCCGTCATGAGGACGAGAGTCAGCAGGACCAATCCCCAGAGCCCGCTGATGCCGAGGTAGCTGCCGTTGCCGATCGTGGTCCAGAACAGCAACTCCCCAGGACCGACCAAGAGCGCGACGACCGCCAGCGGCAACGCGAAGCCGCCGAGGGCATCGGCCGCCCCGCGCCGGCCTCGTCGCCGCCACAGGAGGTAGAGCACCGGCAGCAGCGTCGCCGCGCACGTCTGCTTGGCGAGCGTCGCGAGCGCGACCGCGGCGCCGGACGAGAACGCACGGCCACGACGCGCGAGCAGCACCGCCGCCGTCATGCTCGGCAACATGAAGATCT
>DASZGY010000119.1:0-42747 GCA_035938395.1 Acidimicrobiia bacterium | reverse complement strand
GCCATCGCGCCGCTCAACGGGTCGTTGCTCCCCGACATGAGAAGGATCGGGAGGTCGGCGCGGATGCCTCGCAACGCATCGCCGTCGACGGGTTGTTTTCCAGCAGCGGCCATGTCGCCGAGCGCGTCGGCGTCGGCGCTGAACCCGCAGGCTGGATCGGCGATATAGCGGTCGACTTCCGCCGCGTCGCGGCTCAACCAGTCGAAGTCCGTCCGTCCCTCGAACGCTTCGTTCCCCGGCATCTGATCGAGGGAGGTGTCGGGATCGAGGCTCCCGAAGATCGCGTCGATTGCGGAAGTCCCCGTCAACACGGCGGCCGCGATCTCGTCGCTGTGGTCGAGCAGGTACTGCTGCAACGCGAACGAGCCCATCGAGTGCCCGAGCAGCACCCGCGGCTCGCCGCCGGTTCGGGCGTCGATGGCGTGGCCGACCGCGACGAGGTCGGCGACCAATGCGTTCCAACCATCCGGCCCGAAGTGCCCGAACTCGCTCGCGCTGCGAGCGCTGCGCCCGTGGCCGCGATGATCGTGGGCGTAGACGTCGAAGCCGGCCGCGCCGAGCGCGGCGGCGAGTCGCGCGTAGCGACCGGAGTGCTCACCCAGGCCGTGCGAGATCTGCACGACGGCCCGAGTTGCGCCCCTCGCAGGCCAGTGCCGGACGAACAACGCCACGTCGCCCCGGCCGGGAAGAGTGAAGGTCGATTCCGCCATGAGCCAAGGCTCGCGCGGCGGCCGTGTGCGGTGCGGGTGGCGCCCTCGGCAGGATTCGAACCTGCGCACATGGCTCCGGAGGCCACTGCTCTATCCCCTGAGCTACGAGGGCGGAAAGAGCGAGGGTACCAAGGCGAGGTCTACAACTCCTCGGATGTCGCGAGGGGCGGGAAGTACGATCGACGCAACGGCGTCGCGCTGCGCGTCGCCTGACCCACTTCGTGATTCGTGACGAGCTCCGCCACAGCCTGAGCGACGCGCTGCGTGCGGCCGGGCTTCCCGAGCCGCCGAACGGTGTCGCGCTCGAGCCAGGCGATCCGGATCGCGGCCAAGGTGACTGGGCCAGCCCCGTCGCGATGCAGATGACGAAGGCGGCGAAGCTCCCGCCCCGCGAGATCGCCGACCGGGTCAAGGCCGAGCTCGAGGCGGCACCGCCGCCGCACCTGGAGCGGGTCGACGTGGCCGGCCCGGGTTTCCTCAACTTCTTCCTGTCGCCGTCGTGGCTGCACGACGTGCTGCGCGAGGTCGTGGCTGCCGGCGACTCCTACGGGCAGGACGACTCTCTGCACGGCCAGAAGATCAATCTCGAGTTCGTGTCCGCCAACCCGACTGGTCCTCTCCACGCCGGCGGCGGGCGTTGGGTCGCCGTCGGCGACGCCATTGCCAACCTGCTCGTCGCCCAAGGCGCGGACGTGCATCGCGAGTACTACCTGAACGATGCCGGCAACCAGCTCGAAACGTTCGGGGCGTCGCTGTACGCCCGGTACCGAGGCGAAGAGCCGCCCGAGGACGGCTATCAAGGCGAGTACCTGGTGGAGATGGCCCGCGACCTGCACCGCGAGCGTGGCGACGGCGTTTTGATCGCAGAGGCGACCGAATGGGGTTACGAACGCGTCGTCGAGGGACTTCGGGAAGATCTCGGGCGGATCGGCGTGCACTTCGACACCTGGTTCTCCGAGCGCACATTGCACGAGCGGGGCGACGTCGACGAGGTCCTGCGACTCCTCGGCGAGCGAAGGCACACGTACGAGCAGGACGGCGCGACCTGGCTGCAAACGAGTGAGTTCGGTGACCAGCGCGACCGCGTGCTCATCAGGAGCGACGGCAGCACGACATATCTTGCGAACGACCTCGCATACCACCGCGACAAGTTCGCTCGAGGCTGGCAGCATCTCATCGACATCTGGGGCGCCGACCACCACGGGCAGGTCAAATCGGTCCAAGCGGGAATGGAGGCGCTCGGCTACCCGCCCGGCGAACCGGAGATCATCCTCGGGCAACTCGTGAAGCTGTTTCGTGGCGGCGTGCCCGTCCGCTTGTCGAAGCGCGCCGGCAACATCGTCACCCTGGCCGACATCCTCGACGAGGTCGACCCCGACGTGTGCCGGCTCACCTTCCTGCTCCAGAGCATCGACACGCCGCAGACGTTCGACCTGGACGTCGTGACGTCGCAGTCGATGGAGAACCCCGTGTACTACGTGCAGTACGCGCACGCGCGTATCGCCTCGATCGGCCGGAAGGCGAATGAGCGCGGCGTCACCCGGCGTCCGCTCGCCGACATCGATCTCTCTGTGCTCGTGCACGAACGCGAGGCCGAGCTGCTCCGCTCGCTCGCCTTGTATCCCGAGGAGGTGCGCGAGGCGGCCGAGATGCGCGCCCCGCATCGGGTGACGACGTGGGTACGCGACTTCGCCAAGCACTTCCACGGCTTCTACCGCGACTGCCGCGTCATCAGCGACGACGACGCGCTCACCCAGGCCCGCCTCTGGCTCTCCGAAGCGTGCCGGATCGGTCTCGCCGACGCCCTCGGGCTGCTCGGAGTCTCGGCCCCCGACGAGATGCCCCGTCTCGACGAGGACGCGGAGCAGTGACCGCCCCGAGCGCGCCGCTCGACCGAACGCTGCTCCCGCCCGCGCTCCAGGACGCAGGCATGCTCGACGCGCTGGCGGCCGACCTCGGCACGCCCCTGTTCGTCTACGACGAAGACGACCTCCGGCGCCGCTGCCGGGAGTACGCCGGCCTCTTCGGCGCGGGCAGCGTCGCGTACGCGGGCAAGGCGTTCTTGTGCGTCGCCATGGCCCGCCTGGTGGCGGAAGAGGGCCTCCACCTCGACGTCGCCACCGGCGGCGAGCTCCACGTCGCGTTACACGCCGGCTTCCCGCCCGAACGGATCGTCTTCCACGGCAACAACAAGTCGACCCCCGAGCTCACCGCCGCACTCGACGCCGGCGTCGGCCGGATCGTCGCCGACTCGTTCGACGAGCTCGACCGTCTCGAGCGTCTGGCGACCGAACGCTCGGCGCGGCCATCGGTGCTCGTGCGGGTCACTCCCGGTGTCGAGGCGCACACCCACGAGTTCATCGAGACCGGCACGCTCGACTCGAAGTTCGGCTTCACCACGCACGATGACGTAGCGCTCGAGGCCGCGCGTCGGGTGATCGAGAGCCCGGTTCTCCGGCTCGGTGGGCTGCATTGCCACATCGGCTCGATGATCGAACGGCTCGACGCCTACGCCCGGGCGGTGGCGATCGTGATCGACCTCTGCGCGGCGATCGAGGAGTCCACCGGTGCTCGTGTGGAAGAGCTCAACATGGGCGGCGGGCTCGCGTCGCGGTACCTCGCGACCGATCCGGAGGTGTCGCTGGCGGAGTACGAGTCGACGCTGCGAACGACCGTGAAACAGTGCGTCGCCGACGCCGGGATCGGCGAGGTGCCCCGTCTGATGGTCGAGCCCGGCCGCTCGATCGCCGCGCCGGCGGCGATCACCGTGTATCGGGTGGGGACGGTCAAGAGGATCCCGCACGGCCGGACGTACGTCGCCGTGGACGGGGGCATGAGCGACAACCCCCGGCCGGTCCTCTACGGCGCCGGCTACGAGGCGTACCTGCCCGCTCGCATCGAAGAGCCCCGCCCGCTCGCGTGCTCGATCGCGGGCAAGCACTGCGAACAGGGCGACCTCGTGGTGGCGGACGCCCGTCTTCCCGACGCTGTCCGTGTCGGAGACCTGCTCGCAGTACCCGTGACCGGCGCGTACGGCTACTCGATGGCGTCCAACTACAACAAGGTGCCCCGGCCGGCGGTGGTGTTCGTGCGCGAAGGGCAGGCTCGGGTCGTCGTCCGGCGCGAGACGCCCGACGATCTCACGCGCCTCGATGCGCGTTGAGCGCGAGACTGGCGTGATGGCAGACCCGGTGCATGACGAGACCGTGCGGGTCGGCCTGCTCGGCTGCGGGCACGTCGGCTCGGCGCTGGTGCGTCTGCTGCAGGAGAACGCCGAGCTGATCGAGCAGCGGGCGGGCGTGCACCTCGAGGTGACCCGCGTGGCCGTGCGTGACCCCGGGCGCGAGCGAGACGTGCCGCTCCCCGCGAACCGGTTCACGCAGGACGGCCAGGCCGTCGTCACCGACCCCGACATCGACATCGTCGTCGAGGTCATCGGCGGGATCGAGCCGGCGCGTTCGCTCATCACCGAGGCGCTCAAGTCCGGCAAGCCCGTCGTGACGGCCAACAAGGAGCTCCTCGCCAACGCCGGGAAAGAGCTCTTCGAGACGGCCGAGGGCTCGGGCGTCGATCTCCTCTTCGAGGCGTCCGTCGCCGGCGGAATCCCGCTCATCCGCCCGCTGCGCGAATCGCTGGCCGGGGATCGCATCCGGCGCGTGACCGGGATCGTGAACGGAACGACCAACTACATCCTCACCCGCATGACGGAAGAGGGTTCGTCGTTCGACGACGCCCTCGCCGAGGCCCAAGCGCTCGGCTACGCGGAACGGGATCCGACGGCTGACATCGAGGGCGACGACGCCGCCGCCAAGGCGGCGATCATCGCGTCGATCGCCTTCGGCGCCCGCGTCGTGGCCGATGACGTGTACCGGGAAGGCATCGCCGAGATCACCGCCCATGACATCGCGTCCGCGCACGACCTGGGCTACGTCGTGAAGCTGCTCGCCGTGGCCGAGGGTCTCGACGGCGAGGTAGCCGTGCGCGTGCACCCGGCGATGATCCCCGTGCACCACCCCCTGGCCTCGGTGCGCGGATCGTTCAACGCCTTGTTCATCGAGGGCGACGCGGTCGGCGAGCTGATGCTGTACGGGCGCGGTGCCGGCGGCGGCCCCTCGGCATCCGCCGTCCTCGGCGACCTCATCGACGCGGCGAAGAACTTCGCGTCCGGCGGCAAGGGTGCGACGATCGGCGCGCTCGCCCGGCGACGCATCCGGCCGATGGACGAGATCGAGTCGCAGTTCTACCTGCTCATGGAAGTCGCCGACCGCCCGGGCGTGCTGGCGAAGATCGCCGACCAGTTCGGTCAACACGGAGTGTCGATCAAGTCGATGCAGCAGCGCGGCATCGGCGCCGACGCCCGCCTCATCTTCGCGACGCACCGGGCTCGGGAAGCCGACCTCCGCGCGACGGTCCATGCACTGCGCGACGTCGACGTCGTCCATCGCGTCGGGTCGATCGTGCGGGTCCTGGGCGACGAGGACGAATGACGCAGGGGCGACCGTGGCCGGGCGTGATCGCCGCCTATCGCGACCATCTTCCCGTCAGCACGGCGACGCCGGTCGTCACGCTGTTGGAGGGCGGTACGCCGCTCGTCGACGCGCCGCGTCTCTCGGAGCGGACGGGCGCGCGCGTGCTGCTCAAGCTGGAGGGGCTCAACCCGACGGGGTCGTTCAAGGACCGCGGGATGACGCTGGCGATGTCGAAGGCGGTGGAGGACGGCGCCAAGGCGGTCATCTGCGCCTCGACTGGCAACACGTCGGCGTCGGCCGCCGCGTACGCGGCGCGCGCCGGGTTGATCTGCGCGGTTGTCATCCCCGAAGGGCACGTCGCGACGGGAAAGCTCGCGCAGGCGCTCATCCACGGCGCACGCGTCGTCCCGGTCCGGGGGAACTTCGACGACGCCCTGGGCGTGGTCCGGCAGCTCGCAGAAAGCCGCCGCGTCACGATCGTGAACTCGATCAACCCCTTCCGGATCGAAGGGCAGAAGACCGCCGCCTTCGAGGTGATCGACGCGCTCGGCGAAGCGCCCGACGCGCACTGCATCCCGGTCGGGAACGCCTTGAACATCGGCGCCTACTGGAAGGGCTACCTCGAGTACGAGGAGCACGGCCGCCCGCGCCGCCGTCCACGCATGCTCGGATGGCAGGCGCAGGGATCGGCTCCGCTGGTGCACGGCGAGCCCGTCCCGTACCCCGAGACCATCGCCACCGCGATCCGCATCGGGAACCCCGCGAACTGGGGCGCGGCGATCGCGGCCCGCGACGAATCGGACGGCCACATCGGCGCAGTCACGGACGCCGAGATCCTCGACGCGTACCGATTGCTGGCGACGGCGGAGGGTTGCTTCGTCGAGCCGGCGTCGGCGGCGGCTGTGGCCGGGCTGCTCAAGGCAGCCGCGGCAGGGCAGGTCCGGGCGGACGAGACCGTCGTGTGCACCCTCACGGGTCACGGCCTGAAGGACCCGCAGCGCGCCATGAACGAGGTCGACGTAGGGCCGGCGGTGGAACCCACGGCCGACGCGGTGGCGGCCGAGCTCGGCCTGTGAACCTGGAGGTAGGGACATGACCATGGTCAAGCCGGTAGCTCTCGTCACCGGCGCTTCGTCGGGCATCGGCGCCGCGTTCGCGCGCGCGCTGGCAGCTCGCGGCGACGATTTGGTCGTCGTCGCTCGCGACGAGAGCAGGCTCGAGGAGCTCGCGGAGACGCTCGAGAAGGAGCACGGCACCGCAGTCGAGGTCCTTGTGGCCGACCTGACCTCGAAGAAGGGGATGGCGGTGGTCGAGGCGCGGCTCGAGTCCGCCGAGCCGGCGATCGACCTCCTCGTCAACAACGCCGGTATGGGGACGTTCGGCAAGTTCGCGGAGCTCCCGCGCGAGGCCGAGACCCGGGAGGTCCGCCTCAACGTGCTGAGCGTCGTGCACCTCTCGCATGCCGCCCTCCCGGGGATGATCGAGCGCGGACGGGGCGGGATCATCAACGTGTCGTCGCTCGCCAGCTATCAGCCGACGCCGCTCAACGCGACGTACGGAGGCACGAAGGCGTTCGTCACGAGCTTCAGCCACGCCCTGCACGAGGAGCTCCGGGGGACGGGCGTCAACGTCATGGTCCTGTGCCCCGGGTTCACCCGTACCGAGTTCCAGGAACGGGCCGGTCTCGACTCCGGCTCGGTGCCCAGCTTCGTGTGGCAGCAACCGGAGCCGGTCGTCGAGGCGGCGCTGCGCGCGTACGAACACGGGCGCGCGGTGTGCGTTCCCGGCGCGCTCAACCAGGCCGGCGCCGTGTTCTCGAGCGTCATGCCCGCCGGCATCACGCGCCGGATCGCGGGCGCGGTCGTACCACGCGTCGAGTGACGGAGTCGTTCAGGCGGGATCGATGCGCTGGAGTCCGTCGCTCTGCGAAAGGACGTACAGCTCGCCGTCCTGAGCCTCCCCGAACGCGGTGACCTGGTTCCCCTTCACGCCGAGATCGCGCTGACCGGCGAGCCGGCCGCCCTCCTCCGTGATGGCGCGCAGTGTGCTGGTGCAGTAATCGGTGAACACGTAGGCGCCCCGGAGGTCCGGGATCTTCGTGCCGCGGTACACGTAGCCACCCGAGACGGAACATCCGCCATCGGCATGCGAGTACTCGTAGATCGGCGCCACCGCGTTGGCCGGAGCCTGGCCCGAGAACTGGTGGGTTCCCTCGAGCCGGTTCCAGCCGAAGTTCGTGCCCGCTCCGCGGCCGCCGGCGACGAAGTCGACCTCCTCCCACTGGTTCTGGCCGACGTCGGCGATCCACATGTCACCGGTCTTGCGGTCCCACGAGAAGCGCCAGGGATTGCGCAGGCCGTACGACCAGATCTCCGGCAGGCCACCACCGTCGGCGAACGGGTTGTCGGACGGGATCGTGTACGCCGCTCCCGCCGAGGGCGTCGGATCGATGCGCAGGATCTTGCCCAGCAGCGTGTCGAGCGACTGTGCGTTCCCGCCATCGGCGTGGCCGGTGCCCATGTCGCCGGCGCCGCCGCCGTCCCCGAGCCCGAGGTACAGGTTCCCGTCCGGTCCGAAGCTCGTTTGCCCGCCGTTGTGATTCGGCGCCGGAGGATGGTCGACCGCGAGCACCTCGCGGCGTGAGCCGGCATCGACCGAGTTCCCGGCCATCGCATATTCGTCGACACGGATGTCGCCGTCCCGATTCGTGTAATAGACGTACATCCTGGAACCGTCGGGCGAGAACGCGAGACCGAGGAGGCCGCGCTCGCCGCCGCTCCCGACGTCCGCCGTCACATCCAGGACCGGTTGGGCGTCGAGGTTGCCGTCCCGAACCGCGCGCACGCGACCGACCTGCTCGGTGACGTACAGCGCGCGATCGCCCTGCCGCGTCGCGAACGCCGTTGGTCCCTCGACGCGCGCGATCGACGTGAGCTTCACCTTGGCCGCCCCGACCCGCCCGCTGCCGCCGTTCGACGAGCCGTTGCGGGCGGAGCTTCCGTCCCCGCCGTCGCTGCACGCGACCACGACAAGCGCGAGCACTGCGAGAAGAGCGATCAGCGCTACCGAGCGTGCACGAGTCGGCCGCCGGGAGCGCATCGTGGCGGGGACGTTATCGGTTCAGGAACGAAACTAACCTCGCCTAGCATTTCCGCATGAAGTACGTCGTCCTCGTGCCGGACGGCTGCGCCGACGAGCCGCTCGCCGATCTCGACGGCCGCACGCCACTCGAGGCGGCGGCGATGCCCGCACTGGCGCGCCTTGCCGCGCGCGCCGAAGTCGGCCGGGCGGCGGTGATCCCCGAGGGGCTTCCTCCCGGCAGCGACGTCGGCAACATGGCGATCCTCGGGTACGACCCGGTGCGCTTCCACACCGGCCGCGCGCCGATCGAAGCGGCGGCGATGGGTATCGAGCTCGGCCCCGACGACGTCGCGTTCCGTTGCAACCTGGTCACGCTCGACGACGCGACGCCGCCGATGATGGTCGACTTCGCCGCCGGTCATCCGACGAGCCGGCAGAGCGCGCCGATCATCGCTGCGCTCGACGCCGCGCTCGGTGGCGGGCGTGACGGTGTTCGCTTCTATCCCGGCGTCGAATACCGCCACCTGTGCGTCGTGCCGCGGGAGCTCGGCGACGCCGAGTGCGTACCGCCGCACGACCTCACCGGGAAGCCGGCCGTGCTCCCGGTCGGGCCGGCGGCCGAGAAGCTCATCGCGCTCATGGAGGCGTCGAAGCCGATCGTCGCCGAGCACGCGGCCGAGGTCGGCTCGGTCGCGACGCAGATCTGGCTGTGGGGCCAGGGCGTTCGGCCCGACCTTCCGGCGTTCGCGCCGCGCTACGGCGTGCAGGGCCGCCTCACCTCGGCCGTCGACCTCGTGCGCGGGCTCGGGGTGCTCACCGGGCTGGAAGTCCTCGACGTGCCCGGCGCCACCGCCGGGTTCGACAACGACTACGCCGCACAACGGGACGCTGCGCTGGCGTCGCTCGAGGACCGGGACTTCTTCCTCCTGCACGTCGAGGCGACCGACGAGGCCGCGCACCAGGGTGAGGTCCACGAGAAGGTGCTCGCGCTCGAGCGATGGGATCGCGATGTGATCGCCCCGCTCACCGAGGCGCTCGACCGCACGGGAACCCTGTACCGGATCCTCCTGATGCCGGACCACGCGACGCCATGCGCGATCAAGACGCACACGTCCGCCCCGGTTCCGTACCTCTTGTTCGACTCGACGCACGACGCCGCGGGAGGGGAGTACACCGAGCGAGGTGTCGCCGGCTCCGAAGCCGTCGACGCGCACCGTCTGATGCGCCGTCTGCTCGACACCGCCTGAGAGCCCGGAATACCCGGAGATACTTGCGGGTTCTCATCTCAGACGGTAGGTTTTCCGTTACCGGTTCGGTGATCCCCGGAGACACTTCGGTCCCGAATCCCGACCCGGCACCCGTCGCCCCCCACCCGGGGTTATTGCTCCCGCGTGAGGCGGCATCGGTTTTTCGTCCCGTTGACAGCAGCGGGTCGGCATTGTCACTGGTTTTCTGCCGATGGACCAGAGCCCCCGAGGAGTTCTGACTCGAGTGCCCAAGCCGCGTGCATTTCCAGGGCAGGTGCCAACCGCAGCACGAGGAGTTTCCCCCCATGAGTGACACTGAGCTCGACCGATCGGTCCTGGACACCAAGGACCGCGAGGAGCTCCACCAGATCGCGGGTGCGATGGGCGTCAACGCCGCCACCCGGATGAAGAAGGCCGATCTGATCGACGCCATCCTCGGCGCGGCAGACGGCGGCGGCGCTTCCGACGGCGCGGCCAACTCCGACGGCGACGGTCGTCCGAAGCGAGTCCGCTCGCGTCGTGCATCCGAGGCCGACGACCCCATCGCCGAGCTCGCGGCCGAGGAGGACGCGATCGCCGCCGCCGGTGGAAGCGACGACGAGGGCGACCAGCCCCGGCCCGTGTCGCGGACCACTTCGTCCTCGACGGGCGATGGCGATGGCGACCCGTCCAGTGGCGACGGCGCCTCCGACGCGCCGCAGAATACGGCCAAGAGCTCGAACGCGACGAAGGAGCCCTCTGGCCGTGACGGCAACGGCGGCGGCCGCACCGGGACGAAGCCGCGTATCGAGCCCGAAGACGAGCGCCAGTCGTACGGCGAAGGAAACCGGCGCCGGCGCCGGCGCCGCGGCCGCGACCGTCAGCAGGACAGCGAGCCGCGCGATTTCCAGGGCGAGCCGGTCGCCACCGAAGGGCTGCTCGACCTGCGCGACGAGGGCTACGGCTTCCTGCGCGCGACGAGCTACCTGCCGGGGCCGAAGGACGTGTACGTGTCGGCGTCACAGGTGCGGCGGTTCGCGCTGCGCAAGGGTGACTTCCTCAAGGGGTTCGCCCGTCCGCAGGCCAGCAACGAGAAGTACCCCGCGCTGTTGCGCGTCGACCAGGTGAACGACCTCCCGACCGAGGCGGCGCGCGAACGGCCCAAGTTCGAGGAGCTCACACCCCTGTTCCCGGACTCACGGCTGGCGCTCGAGCTCGAGGACGATCCCGCGAACATCACCGGGCGGATCGTCGACCTCGTCTCGCCCATCGGGAAGGGCCAGCGTGGCCTGGTCGTCTCGCCGCCGAAGGCCGGGAAGACGACCATCCTCAAGCAGATCGTGTACTCGGTCGAGCGCAACAATCCTGAGGTGCACCTCATGGTGCTGCTCGTCGACGAGCGGCCGGAAGAGGTCACCGACATGCGCCGGCACGTCAAGAACGGCGAGGTCGTCGCGAGCACGTTCGACCGTCCGTCCGACGAGCACACGCAGGTCGCCGAGCTGACCATCGAGCGGGCGAAGCGGCTCGTCGAGATGGGCCGCGACGTCGTCATCATCCTCGACGGCATCACCCGCCTCGCCCGCGCCTACAACCTGTCGGCGCCGGTTTCGGGACGGATCCTGTCCGGAGGTGTCGACTCCACCGCGCTGTACCCGCCGAAGCGGTTCTTCGGTGCGGCGCGCAATATCGAAGAGGGCGGCTCGCTGACGATCGTCGCCACCGCGCTCATCGAGACCGGGAGCCGGATGGACGAGGTGATCTTCGAGGAGTTCAAGGGCACCGGCAACATGGAGCTGCGGCTCGACCGACGGCTGTCCGAGCGGAGGATCTACCCCTCCATCGACGTCGAGGCGTCGAGCACGCGCCACGAGGAGCTGCTGTTCGACCGGAACCAGCTCCAGCAGGTCTGGAAGCTCCGCCGGGTGCTGAACGCGCTCGAGGAGGGGAAGGGTCTCGAGCTGCTGATCGACAAGATCCGGACCACCAAGAGCAACGGCGAGTTCCTTTCGGAGATCGCCAAGGCGCCGACTCCCGGCTCGTAAGCCGCCGCGCGAACACTCGACGCGTCCGCGCGCTCACGGATGGCGCGAATAGGTAATTTCCGATGAATTCCCGTAAACCCTCCTAGTCCCGGCTTTACACGCAAAAGGAGCCGCGTGTAGAACCTGCGCCGACTGGGAGGTCGGAAATGAACGCGGGTACCAAGCTTGGATTGCGGGCAGCGGGTGTCGTCACCGCGATTGCTTCGGCAACAGTGATCGCGCTGGCCGTGCCGGCGGGTGCCCACGTGGCGACCGCGCCGCCCGACGTCAGCTGCGACCAGGCCTCGGTGCAGCTGTCGAGCTTCCCGCAGACGTCGACGATCACTTTCCACGTCAAGGTCAACGGCACGCAGAACACGAAGACCACGCAGTTCACCGGACCGTCGGGCACGGCGAGCGTGTCGATCTCCGACCTGACCGACGCGACCGGAAAGCTCGCGATCGAGGCGTACGCGTCGTGGACGGTCGACGGCGGTGGCAAGAGCGACACGACCAAGGTCAGCAAGGTCTGCCATGAGGTGCCGCCGTCCACCGAAGCGCCCACGACCACCATCGAGGTCGGCGGCATCCAGGCCCAGCGGCCGGACGCGCCCGCCACGTCCGCCACGTCCGGGTCCGCAGCCGCGGTCGCGGTCACCGGCGAGCCGAAGTTCACCGGGTAGGCGCCCGCGAGTACGCGGGATCCCCGCGATCGCGGGCTCTGATCGGTCGCGCGTGCCGTACACTGGCGTGGTTATGAAAACCGACATTCACCCCGATTACGTCGAGTGCACCGTCAGGTGCTCGTGCGGCAACACGTTCACGACCCGTTCGACCGTGCCCGAGCTGCGGGTCGAGCTGTGCTCGGAGTGTCATCCCTTCTACACGGGCAAGCAGAAGCTCGTGGACACCGGCGGCCGGGTCGAGCGGTTCCAGCGCCGGTACGCGAAGCAGGGCGGCAAGGCCAAGGGTTGATGGCCCGACGGCCGGAGCCCCGCTACATGGGCGGCCAGGCCGTCATGGAAGGCGTGATGATGCGCGGCGCCACGAGCTGGGCCGTCGCCGTCCGCACGCCTGAGAACGACATCGAGCTCGAGGTCCACGACGCGCCGCGCTGGGCGGAGCGATACGCGCGCATCCCGCTGCTGCGGGGCGTCATGGCGCTCGCCGAGTCCCTCACGCTCGGCTTCAAAGCACTGGCATGGTCGGCGAACCAGCAGGTCCCCGAAGAGGAGCGCCTCTCCAAGGGCGCCATGGGCGGGACGATCGCCGTCGCCCTCACGCTCTTCACCGCGTTGTTCATCCTCCTGCCCGCCTTCGGCGCCCGCGGCGTCAACCGCTGGGTCCCCCTCGAGGGCTTCTGGCTCCATGCGGCGGAAGGTGCGCTCCGGCTGGCGTTGTTCATCGGCTACCTCTTGCTGATCGGGCGCCTGCGCGACGTGAAGACCGTGTTCCAGTACCACGGCGCCGAGCACAAGGCGATCGCCGCCTACGAGAACGATGTCGAGGTGACGCCCCAGTCGGCGCAGCGCTTCACGACCGAGCACGTCCGGTGCGGTACGAACTTCCTGCTGACCGTGATGGTGATCACGATCGTCGTCTACGCGTTCGTGGGCCGTCCCGACTGGCCGCTGCTCATCGCGTCGCGGGTCCTGCTGATTCCGGTGATCGCCGGGATCGCCTACGAGATCATCCGCTTCGCGGCACGGCACATGGGCTCTCGCGTCGTGCGGGTGCTCATGCGCCCCGGCCTCTCGCTCCAGCAGCTGACGACGCGCGAGCCCACCCTCGACCAGCTCGAGGTGGCGATCGCGTCGCTCCGCGCCGTGATGACGGCCGAGCAGCTGGCCGAGGTCGAGGCCCGTGTTCCTACCCCGGCCGGCGCGCCCAGGCCCGCCTTCGGCACCGCCTGACCGCCGCGCGCGACTAACCACGGAGCGCGCGGGGCAATGGCCCCGTATTTCCGCCGGTTCGCGAGGTCGAGGTTGACGTTCCGCGCGAACCTCCGTACGGTCGCGGCACGGCTGCCACGCAGAGTGGCTGCAGGGTTGGGGCGGGCTGGGCCCCATCGGGGCAGGCCCCGGGCCTTCGGTCCGGGGTCTTCCCTTGCCCCGGCGAAGCGTCAGGCCGAGACCCAGGCCTGGATCCCGGCCCGGGCGCCGGCGGTCGCCAGGCCGACGAACTCCTCGTCCCGGCCGGGCTGGCCGAACTCGAGCCAGTTGAGGACGGCCTCGACGAGGTAGTCGACGATCGTGTGGGCCGCCCACTCGTACAGGTCGGGCTGCACCTGTCCGGCCAGAAGCGCTCGGGACGCGTCGACCGACCGTTCCCGCAGCTCGCGGGCGTAGTCGGCGAACTGGGGCTCGCGTGCGGCGTGACGCCAGAGGAGATGGAACCCGTCCGGGTCCTCACGGGCCACCGTGAGCAGCGAGCGGGCGCCGACGCCCCCCGCGCCCTGCGAATAGCCGATCACGAACTCCTCCGCGAGCCGGTCGAACACCTGTTGGAGCACCGCCCGGTACAGCTCTTCCTTGGAGTCGAAGTGGCGGTAGACGATGAGCTTCGTGATGCCCGACGCGGCTGCGATGTCCTCCATGGACGTGGCGGCGTAGCCGGCGCGGGCGAAGGCACGGGCGGCGCCCCGCAGGATGGCTTCCTGACGGGCGGCGCGTGGCAGCGGGCCGGTGGGTACGGGTACGGCGACGGCGGGATCGGCGCTTGCCATAGGTATACTCACGAGTATACCCTTGAGTGGGTACCGGTCAACGTGCGTCGGTCGAGGGGGCGTGCATGAACCTCCAGCTCGAATGGACCGAGGACGACCTGCTGGCGACCGACGCGATCGCCGAGCCGCTGATCGTCGGCGGCGTCCGCTGCCACGGCGGCTTCGACGACGGCGGCCACTACCACTCGCCGCGTACGCGGAACCGGGTCCCGGCGATCGAGGCGTGGCAGCGCAACCACACCGCGGCGTTCGGCACCGAGCTCATCGACGTGCCCCTCTCGACGTGGCCCGAGACGTACCCGAACGTCGACCAGGCCAAGTTCCTCGTCCGCGAGGGCGTTCGCGACCCGATCGTCACGACGCTCACGCGCATCGGCACCGTCGAGGGATTCGGGGCGATGATCCGCTACGCGAACGTCGGTGATCCGCAGCGCTACTTCGACGAGAGCGTCACCGGCACGTCGCTCGCGCACTTGCACCGGGGCCTGTTCGAGGCGCACGCGCGGGACGAGGCGGGTTTCGAAGCCGAGGCCGGTCACAAGCAGATGTGGTTCGCGGCGCGCGATGTCGCGTTCGAGCACCCGGTCACCGAGGACGAGACGGCCCGCATGCTCGAGCGGATGGGCATCGGCGGGGGCGGCACGACGCCCGACCCGCAGCGGATCCGCCGCCAGATGGAGGAGGCGCGCGTCTTCGCCGACCTCGACCTCGACTTCGAGATGCTGATCCAGCGGATGATCAACATCCTGCTGATCGAGATCTCCGCCTTCCACACGTTCGCCTGGGCCGAGACGGTGCTGTCCGACACCGACCTCGTTGCGGGCGACGGCGGCGCGGCCAGGCTGGTGTCGTACATCCGTCAGGACGAGACTCCACACGTCGAGTACCTCAAGACCGCTCTCACCGAGATGCGCGACCGCACGTTCGTCGGCGAGTCCGGCCGCAAGTACGCGGGGACCGACATCGTCGGCCGGCTTTGGGACCGCGGCCTCGCCGAATCCCTTGGTCCCCGACGCGAGCAGAATCTCGCGCTGACACTCCGCGAGGTCGAGCACGCCCTCGACGGGAGTCCCCGCCGCGGCTCGTTGCTCGAGGAGTTCCACGAGCACGGCAGCATCCGACCGACCGACGACGGCGCGTTCGTCGCCGCCAGCACCTACTGAGGTTCGCATGAAGTTCGGCCTGTTCTACGAGCACCAGCTGCCTCGTCCGTGGGACGAGGACTCCGAGTACACGCTGCTGCAGAACGCGCTGGAGCAGTGCGAGCTCGCAGACAAGCTCGGCATCCAGCACTGCTGGGAGGTCGAGCACCACTTCCTCGAGGAGTACAGCCACTCCAGCGCCCCGGAGGTCTTCCTGGCCGCGGTGTCCCAGCGCACCGAGCAAATGCGTCTCGGCCACGGCATCGTCCAGACACCACCGGCCTTCAATCACCCGGCCCGCGTCGCCGAGCGCATCTCGACCCTCGACCTGATCTCGAACGGGCGCGTCGACTTCGGCACGGGCGAGTCGTCGTCCGAGGCGGAGCTCGGTGGCTTCCTCATCGACCCGATCGAGAAGCGGGAGATGTGGGAGGAGGGGCTGCGCGTCGCGGTGCGGTGCATGACCGAGGAGCCGTTCACCGGCGTGCACGGCAAGTACGTCACGATGCCGCCCCGCAATGTCGTGCCGAAACCGCGCCAGAAGCCGCACCCACCGGTGTGGGTGGCGTGCAGCCGGCGCGACACGATCCACCTCGCGGCTCAGAAGGGGATCGGTGCACTCAGCTTCGCGTTCATCGATCCCGAAGACGCCCGCCACTGGGTCGGCGACTACTACGGGACGCTCGAACGCGAGGGTGTTCCCATCGGCGACGCGGTGAACCCGAACCTCGCGTGCGTCACGACGTTCATGTGTCATCCCGACGAGGACGAAGCGCTGCAACGCGGCCTCGAAGGGGCGAACTTCTTCGGGTACTCGCTCGCGCACTACTACGTGTTCGGCCGACACCAGCCCGGCGTCACCGACGTGTGGGCCGAGTATCAGAACCAGCGGGGGGAGCAGGGCTTCGACCCGAGCGCGGTGCACGCGGCCGCGGCCAACTCCGACCGGCTCGGCGCCAAGGTCGTGCAGGACGGCCTCGGCGGCCTGCGCGGCGCAGTGGGCACTCCCGACCAGGTTCGCGACTTCCTGCTGCGCTACGAGGAGTGCGGCGTCGACCAGGTCATCTTCGTGAGCCAGTCGGGCAAGAACCAGCACGAGCACATCATGGAGAGCCTCGAGCTGTTCGGTCGCGACGTGCTCCCCGAGTTCCTCGAGCGCGACGAGAAGGCCGAGAAGGACAAGGCGCAGCGACTGGCGCCGGTCGTCGACCAGGTGATGGCGCGCAAGCCGCCCGAGGACCACCCGCCGCTGCCCACGGACGACTACGCGTTTCCCGCCATCCCGAGGGCGATCGCCGACCGGTCTGGCTCGGACGACTTCCACAAGTTCCTCGACCAGGTGGCCGAGGACACCGCGGCGGGCGACAACTCGGTCATCACGAACGCGCTGCGCTGACGCGGGAACCCCCGGCCTCGCCGAGGCCCGCCGGTACCCTGGTTGCGTGTTCGAACACCTCACCGATCTCGAGACCGAGCTCGAGAAGCTCGAGTCGCAGCTGCCCGAGCTCTACGCGAGCGGCGACCAGGCAGCGGCGCGCGACGCCGGGCGAAGGCACGCCGAGCTCAAGCCGGTGGTCGACGCATACCGCGAGTACCGGCGCACGGAGGCCGACGTCGCCGACGCCCGCGAGCTGCAGGCGGCCGAGACGGACACGGAGATGCGCGAGTACCTCCAGGGCGAGCTCGCCGAGCGTGAGGCCCGCCTCGCCGAGCTCGAGGCGACGCTCAAAGAGCTGCTCGTCCCGCGAGACCCCAACGACGGCAAGAACGTCATCATGGAGATCCGCGGCGCCGAGGGTGGCGACGAGGCCAACCTCTGGGCGGGCGACCTGTTCGAGATGTACCGCCGGTACGCGGAGCTGCGCGGCTGGGGCCTCGAGGTGCTGTCGAGCCAGCCGTCCGAGATGGGCGGCTACCGCGACATCACGTTCGTCGTGAAGGGTCGTGACGCGTGGGCACGGCTGAAGCACGAAGCGGGGCCGCACCGCGTGCAACGGGTGCCGACCACCGAGAGCCAGGGTCGGATCCACACGAGCGCAGCGACGGTCGCGGTGTTGCCCGAGGCCGATGCGGTCGACATCGACATCGATCCCAACGAGCTCGAGGTCGACGTGTACCGGTCGAGCGGTCCCGGCGGCCAGTCCGTCAACACCACCGACTCGGCCGTGCGCATCACGCACCTGCCCACCGGGCTCGTGGTCACCTGCCAGGACGAGAAGAGCCAGCTCCAGAACAAGGAGAAGGCGTTGCGAATCCTCCGGTCGCGTCTGCTCCAGGCCGAGCGGGAGCGGCAGGCGGAGGAGCTGTCGTCCGCCCGTCGCGACCAGGTGAAGAGCGGCGGCCGGTCCGAGAAGATTCGCACCTACAACTTCAAGGAGAAGCGTGTCACCGACCATCGGATCGGCCTCACGCTTCACGCGCTCGACCAGGTGCTCGCGGGCCAGCTCGACCCGATCGTCGACGAGCTGATCGCGGCCGAGCGCGCCGAGCAGCTCGCCTCGGCCTCCGCCTGATCCGTGCCGAGCTGGCGTGACCTGCGCGGCGAAGCCGAGCGGTCGCTCGCCGCGGCAGGGATCGCGAACGCGGCGAACGAGGCGCGCTGGATGGTGGAGCACGTCTCCGGTTTCGACGCCGCCGAGCTCGTGACCGCCGAGGACGAGCCGGCTCCGAACCGGCCCGCCGCCCATCTGACCGAGCTGGTCGGGCGGCGCCTCGCCGGCGAGCCTCTCCAGTACGTGCTCGGTGGCTGGATGTTTCGCGGCTTGGATCTGCTCGTCGACCCACGCGTGCTGATCCCGCGTCCGGAGACCGAGGTGACGGCGCAGATCGCGATCGACGAAGCGGTCAGGCTGGGCGCCCGCCGCGGTCGTTCCAATCCTTGGTCGGGCGCCGCCACCACGTACTCGATCGCCGATCTCGGCACCGGCTCGGGCGCGCTGGCGCTCGCGCTCGCAAGCGAGCTTCCGGACGCCGAGGTGTGGGGCACGGACGTGAGCGAGGACGCCCTCGCCGTCGCACGCGCCAACCTCGCCGGCACCGGCCTGCCATCGACACGCGTCCGCCTCGCGCGCGGCTCGTGGTTCGACGCGCTCCCAGCCGCGTTGCGTGGGCATGTGCGGCTCGTCGTCTCGAACCCTCCGTACGTGGCCGAGTCGGAGGTCGCCGAGCTTCCCGCCGAGGTGCGCCACGAGCCGCGGGGCGCGTTGGTGAGCGGCACGACCGGCACGGAGTCGATCGAGGAGCTCGCGCGCGAGGCGCCCGTGTGGCTCGAAACCACCGGCACGTTCGTGTGCGAGATCGCGCCGCATCAGGCGGAGGAGGCGAGCAAGGTGTCGACCGCCTCCGGGTTCGACGAGGTGCTCGTCCGCCGCGACTTGTCGGGGCGCGACCGGGTTCTGGTGGCGAGGATGCTTGGCTAGGGTGAGCGCGACGACGGCGGCTTTGCCGACCGTCGTCGCAGAGCCGGAGCTTGCGACAGCGCCAGGAGGGGCGATGGCGGACGCGGCGGACGACCTCGACGTCAACGCGATGCTCCAGCGCTTCCGGGAGCGCGCCGACGCAGTGAAGGACCGTCCGCTGCCGCCGGTGGCGGGGGCCGAACGGCAGCGGTTCATCGAGCAGGCCGAGCTCGACTACATGGACTTCGCCATCGTCGCCGACGCCACGTGGACCTTCGAAGAAGGAATCCTGAAACTGCAGGTCGATCTGCGCCCGCAAGACTCGTGAGTGACCTGCGGCCCTTCGACCGCGGCGAGGTCGAGGCGATCGATCACCTGCTGTCGACCACGCGTTCGGTACGCAAGCGCCTCGACCTCGACCGGCCCGTGCCACCCGAGATCGTGGAGGAGTGCCTACGCCTCGCGATCCAGGCGCCGACCGGTTCGAACCGCCAGGGCTGGCACTGGGTCGTCGTCACCGACGCCGACAAGCGCGCCGCGCTGGCTGAGATGTACCGGGCCGGCTTCGGGCCGTACATGCAGCGCGCCCGCTCCGGCTCCGAAGGCCTGACCCGCGTAGGGGAGAGCGCGTTGTGGTTGGCGGAGCGGCTGGAGCAGGTGCCGGTGCACGTCATCCCGTGTATCGATGACTACACGAAGGGCGGCGCCCACGCCGGTGTGTGGGCCTCGATCTACCCGGCGGTGTGGAGCTTCCAGCTCGCGCTGCGTAGCCGCGGGCTCGGCTCGGTGCTGACGACGCTCCATCTGCCGCGCGCGCACGACGCCGCCGAGCTCCTCGGTATCCCCGACGGCGTGCTCCAGGCCGGGCTCGTGCCGGTCGCGTACTACACCGGCGACGACTTCAAGCCCGCGAAGCGCCACCCGGTCGAGACCGTCACCTCGTGGAATCAGTGGGGCAACCGCCGATGATCAGGCGTCGAGCGTGTTGACGGTGCCGTCGGTGCGCAGTGCGACCTGCCGTCCTTCCCACGCCTTCTCGGTCATGTCCTGCATGACCGCTGCGTCGCGCGTGTTGGCGAGTGCACGGCGGCCGTCGGGCGTGATCGTCGACAAGATGGCAACCGCCGGCGCGCCCTCGCGCTCGAACACGACGGCAGTCGCCTCGACAGTCGCCGGTCCCGAGTAGGCCCCGGCAGGCTGTCGACCGGTGAGGGCGTCCACGGCTGCCTGCGTGCCTGCAGTGTCCACGCGGGTGAAGCCGTGCTCCGGTGGCGTCGTCGAGTACAGCCCGATCGAATGCTTGGTGACGTACCACCCCAGCGCGCTCACCATGCCGATCGAGCCCGGATCCTGCCGGCAGGCGTCGACCATCGCCGCGATTGCGTGCGTGGGGTAGTCGTTGGCGGGGCCGCCTGCGAACCCGAGGCCGCCCGTCACCGTGAGCGGCCGCCGGTCGCCGCCACCCGGTCCCCGAAGGTCGAGCGCGCCGAGCGCGATCTCGACGGCGGACGGGAAGCACGAGTACAGGTCGAAGCGGGACACGTCGTCGACGCCAGCTCCGGCGGCGGCGAGCGCGCTGCCGCCCGCCGCTGCAATCGCGGGTGACGCGGTGAGCGATTCGCGTTCGCTGAAGAAGAAACGGTCGTGGGCATCGGCGCCCGAGAGCGGGTACACGAGCCGTTCATCCGGCACGCCGAGATCCCGCGCGAGCTCGTAGGAGCACAAGAGGAGGGCGGCGGACTGGTCGACGTCGATGTTGGCGCACATGCGCTTGAGGTAGGGGAAGGTGACGACCCGGTTGTCGGGGGAGGGCGTGCGGATGTCCTCAGGCGAATACGCCACCCGCGACCACGCATGCGGGTTGGCGGCCGAAACCGCCGCGAACGTCCCCCACAGCTCGCTCACCTCACGTTGGTGCTCATCGACGGTGCGTCCGGCGTCGGCACGAAGGGCGGTCTCGAACAGCGGGTAGATGTGGGTTGGAGCGATGGCGGTGTGCGCCATCTCGTAGTCGTTCGTCCCGGGCCGCGGGTCGCCCACCACTCGCGCGCACGGCGGATCGTCGGCCTGGGTCCAATCCAGCCAGGTCTTGGGCTCGCGCCGGGCCCGCCACCGCGTATATACGCACTCGGCACCGCCGATGAGGACGGCGCGGGCGTCGCCCCGCGCGATCTCGGACGCGAGCTCGTTCACGAGGAGCTGGGGCGAGTTGCCGCCGACGGTCGTCGTCATGGTTGATCGCGGTTCGATGCCGAGCCGGCGGCCGAACAGTGCGCCCGGGTCGGGGTACTTCCACGACACGATGTCGACGATCGCGACCGTGTCGAGCGCGCCGAGTACCGAACGGGTCGCGCCGGCATCGGCGTCGGCGGCGCGGGCGGCGTCGACGAGGAGGTCGATGGGCTCGCGCGCTTGCGCCGGATCGTCGGGTCGCTGCGACGCTTGGCCCACGCCGACGATGACCGGCGTCCGGGACTCCACCATGAGCTGCTCCTCTGGGCGCCGTCGCAAGCTCCGGCTCCGCGGCATCGGTCGGCGACGCCGTCGCCGCCGGGGACGCTACTGCTGCGCGGCCAAGCCGTCGGCCAGGTTGTCTTCGAGCGTGGGCCAGATGGGTCGGCCCGGCGCCGCGCTCTCTGGACAGATCGACCGGTAGCGGCACGTCCCGCAGATCGCCGCATCCCCGACACCGCTGAAGTCCTGTTCGCGCCAGATCGCCTCGGCGACGTTTCGCAGCTCTTCTTCGATCTGGTCGAGCTCGTCGCGATCAGGCTCGAACGGTTGGGGATCGTCGACCGTCTCGGCCGCCAGGCACTCGTAGCTCAGTCGGAGTCGTAGGCCGCGCCGCATGGCCGCCGGTGCGAGCAGCCACGCCTGGAGACGGGCGCGCGGGTCGTCAGCCACGCGCTCGCTCTCGAAGCGGCCCGTCTTGTAGTCGCGGGCGTCGAGCATGCCGTCGCGCAGCCAGATGGCATCGATCCGACCCGTAGCCATGAACATCGGCGCCGGGCGCCGGTGAAACCTCGCCCGTTCGAGCTCGTGACGCGAGTCGTCGGCCTCCGCCGGGCAACGACGCGCATGGCGCGAGACGTAGCCGCGAATCGCGTCGGAGGTCGAGAGGCCGTGCGCGACGAGCACGTCCTCGACCTGGGCGGTGTCTTGACACGATCCGTTTCGGTGCAGATGGCGGAGGAGGTCGTGCACGAGGAGGCCCTGGTCCGGTGACGGCCCCTCGTCGCTGCCCGGGATGCCGAGGAGCTGACCGCTCCGGAACTCGCGCCGGCAGCGGTGCCACGTGTCGACCGCCGACGGGGAGAGCGTCAGGATCTCGGGACGCAGCTCGTCAGCCATGCGCGTTGCATCCGGCGACAAAGCGGCAGCGGCCGCACTCGAGGCCGGGCCGGGGGAGCGGGCGCGCGATCCGTTGGTGCAGCGCGTCGACCCGCTGGCGGAGCCACGGCTGCACGTCGGACAGGGCGGCGTCGGTGTGGACGTCGTGGTCGACCAAGCCCCCGTAGAGGAGGTCGGCGTGGACGAGCCGGACCGACCGTCCTGACAGCCACGCCGCGTGCCGGAGCAGCGCGAACCGTGCGTCGGCCGACGCCAACGGATCCGCGGCGTCGGGCGCGGGTCCGCCGACGCGGAGCAACCGGAGCTCGGCCCGACCGCCGGCGTCCTCGAGGGGGAGACCGGCGCGGCCCACGAGCCGAAGGCCGAGCTCGGGAACCCGGGTCTCCCAGTCGTCGAGCTCCTCGTCGTCGACGCTGCGCACGGCCCGATCGCCGAACAGCCGCATGTACCACCCGGCCGCGGCCTCGTAGACCTGCCGCTCCTCGGGGACGAGATTCGGCAACGGCGTGAACGCCTCCGGCGACGGCAACCCGAGTTCGATGTGCGCGAGGCGTGCGTGTTCGGTCAGCTGGTTGGCGACGCGCCAGCGAGCGGGCGCAGGGCGATTCCCGCGCCGGTTCTGGTACTCGAACGCGACGCGCCGGGGGCACAGCTCCTCGACTCGGCGCAGAAACGCCAGCGTGACCTTCGGGAGATCATCGAGGGACCCGTCATCGGCCACGAGGCGAGGGTACGTGTTGGCGATGCCGAGATCGCGGAACACCGCGTTCTGGTCACTCCGGGCGCGAGCAGTGGACGGAGGTCCGCCGACATCTGACCCATTTCACCCGGTATTGCCGGACATTCCGCTCTTATCACCACCCTCGGTGACCACCCGGGGCCCCCGACTGGCCTGAACCCACTCTCCGTGGTAGTGTGCCGCACACAGTTAGTGAAATGAGGCACAAGGCAGGTGACGCATGCAGCGTCGAGCTCTTTGGGTGGCGCACTCCCCGTTCGACCCCGGACCACGCCGCCGGGCGCGCGTCCAGACGTGACGATGACCCCGCTTGTTCAGCCGGAGCGAGCCCGGTCCGCTCCCGCTCTCGACCCGGCCGGAGGCCCGTCCCGGCATCGCGAGCACAACTCGCTGGCGATCGTGCCCCGCGTGCAGGCGCCGTCGCGATGGATCGCGCCGACATTGCTCCTCTTCGTCGACATTGTCGCTCTGCTCGTCGCGGTGGCGGTCGCCGGGGCTTCGCCCCTCGCGCTGGCGTACGCCGTCGTCGCACTCGTCACGCTGGCAGCGTGCTACGCGTACCGCGTCCGCATCGCGCTGCGGGCGCTCGACCAGACCCCTTGGCTCGCGAGCCGGCTCGCCATCGCACTCGCCCTCCTCGCACCGGTCGCGTTGCTGACCGGCGGCGCGGGTTCGCTGCTGCTGGTCGCGCTCGCCAGCGTCGCGCTCATCGTGCCCGGTCGGGTCATCTCGGCCGCGATATTGCGTCGCCTCCGCCGCCGCGGCTTGCAGCTCGAGCCGACCGTGATCCTCGGCGCCGGCGAGATCGGCGCCGAGCTCGCGCGGGTGCTCCGGGAGCACCGCGAGTACGGCGTCGAGCCGGTCGGGTTCCTTGACTCGGTTCCCGGGAAGAACCTGCCGGTGCCCGTCCTCGGTGACGTCGGCGAGTTGGATCGGATCCTCGAGGACTACGACGTCCGGCGCGTCATCGTCGCCTTCGGCCCTGCGCGCGAATCCGATCTGGTCGGCGTGCTCCGCACCGCTGTGCAGCATCACGTGGAGGTACACATTGTGCCGCGCTTCTTCGATTGCGGCGTCGCACCCGAGGGGCCGGACATCGACGACGTGCGAGGCATCCCGCTGTACCGCGTCCGCCGCGCCGCGCTCAGGGCGCCGGTATGGATGTTCAAGCGCGTGATCGACGTGACGGTCGCAGGCACGATCCTCGTCCTCTCCAGTCCGATCCTCGCCCTCGTGGCGCTGGGCGTGAAGCTCAGCAGCCCGGGTCCGATCCTGTTCCGCCAGCGGCGCGTCGGACAGGACGGCCGCGAGATCGACGTGCTCAAGTTCCGCACGCTTCGCGTGAACCAGGACAGCGACACCCAATGGTCGGTGACCGGCGACGAGCGCCTGACGCCGATCGGTCGGTTCCTGCGCCGTAGCAGCCTCGACGAGCTGCCCCAGCTGTGGGGCGTTCTACGCGGCGACATGTCACTGGTCGGGCCACGGCCCGAGCGTCCGTTCTTCGTGCGCCAGTTCAGCGCCGACGTATACGGCTACAAGGACCGCCACCGCCTCCCGGTCGGGCTGACGGGTTGGGCCCAGGTCCACGGTCTACGGGGCGACACGTCCATCGAGGAGCGGGCGCGCTTCGACAACCACTACATCGAGCACTGGTCCTTGTGGCGGGACGTGGTGGTCCTCGCCCGGACCATCGCCGAGGTCCTCCGGGGTGCCCGCACGCCTCCTCGCTGAGCCCGCTCGCCCGATCGCCGGCCCCGACCGGTTCCCCCCAATCTCACAGCTTCGCGGCGATTCTCCTGATCGCGCTCAAGTGCCCGGCCTACGTGCCGATACCCAGTACCAGAGGACCCGCGACCGCTGGGGGCAGGGCGCATGGGCGCACGGAGACTGGGATTGCTGGGGCTCGCGGCCGCGGCCGCCGTGCTCCTGAGCGGGTGCGTCATCTTGCCGCCGCCCACGAGCCCGCCGACGACCAGTCCGCCAACGACGAGTCCGGCGACGACGAGCCCGCCGACGACGACTCCGGCGACGACGACTCCGCCGACGACGAGCCCGGCGACGACGAGCCCGGCGACGACGACTCCGCCGACGACGACCCCGCCGACCCCGTCGGTCGAGGGCGGGTTCGCGGACGGGCACTCGCTGCTCGGCCGGTCCGACGCGGACCTCGCTCGCGAGCTCGACGGGATGGTCGCGACCGGCGCCACCTGGCTGCGCACCGACGTCGACTGGTGGCTCACGCAGCCGTCAGGCCCCACTGCATTCGACTGGGGCCCCGTGGACCGTGTGATCAACGCAGCGCGGGCGCGTGGCCTCCGTGTCATCGGGATGATCGGGTACACCCCGCCGTGGGCGCGACCGCCGTCCACCGGGACCGACGACAAGTATCCGCCGACGAACCCCGCCGACTACGCGAACTTCGCCCGAGCGGTGGCACTCCGTTACGGGCCGCTGGGCGTGAAGCACTGGGAGATCTGGAACGAGCCCAACATCAGCATGTTCTGGAAGCCGAAGCCCGACCCCGCCCGGTACGCCGCGCTCCTGAAGGCGGCGTACGCGGCGGTGAAGGCAGCGGACCCCGGTGCGACGGTCATCACCGCCGGCACGAGCCCGGCGATCGACCTTCCCGACGGGAGTGACGTCATGCCGGTCACGTTCCTCGAGGGCATCTACGCCGCGGGGGCGGGCGGGTCGTTCGACGCCGTCGCGCACCATCCGTCGAACTATCCGAACATGCCGACGAAACCGGAGGCCGATTACCGCAACAACTCGTTCGCGGGGATCATCCCGAAGCTTCACGAGTCGATGCAAGCGCACGGCGACGGGGCGAAGAAGGTCTGGGCGACCGAGATGGGCGCCCCGGCGCCGTGGTCGGGGATGACGACGGACTTTCTGGCCGCGTACATACGCGACGCCTACACGGCCTGGAAGGGCTGGTCGTTCGTCGGACCGTTGATCTGGTACGGGTACCGCGACCACGGCACGAACGCGTCGGACATCGAGGATCACTTCGGCGTCGTGTACTCGAACTTCTCGCCGAAAGAGCCCGCACTGACCGCCATCAAGCAGATGCTCGGCGCCTAACCCGTATTGCCGCCGAGGAGTTCGGCGACGGTCGCCGTGAAGCGGTCGCGGAAGCGGGCGGCGGAGAAGGTCACCGCCTGCTCGCGGATGACGCGGGCGTCGAACGCGCCGGCGTCGAACTCCCGCAGCGACTGCGCGAGGACATCCACGTCGTCGGCGGAATCGGGGTGGTACAGCCTTCCCGTCGTGCCGTCGAGGACGGATTCGAGCGCACCCCCGGAAGCGCGCGCGATCACCGGCGCGCCGCACGCCTGCGCCTCCACCGGCACGATCCCGAACGGCTCCACGCCCGGGAAGACCACAGCGCGACAGCGTCGGTACAGCTCGAGGAGCATCGCTCGGTCGCCGGTGCCGACGAACTCGACGGTGGGCCCGGCGTCCGTCTCGAGCCGGGAGCGAAGTCGACCGTCGCCGACCACGACCAGTGGAACGGCGGCGCGATCGGCGGCGGCGACGGCAAGGTCGGCGCGCTTGACCGGGACGAGTCGTCCGACGAACAGGAAGAAGTCTTCGCGCTCGACGTTCTCGTCCGGTGTGAGCCATGTGACGTCGACGGGCGGGGGCACGACCTCGGCTTGACGCAACCAGTTCTCGGCCACCTTGCCGGCCGTGTAGCGCGAGTTCGCGACCGCCCCACGAAGTCGCCCTGCCGCCGCGCGGTCCGGCCCTCGCTGCGTAGCCGCGAAGACCGTCAGCCCCGCTCTGCCCACTGCTCCGCCGACCTCGCCGGCGCGCTCGGCGGCATCCCAGAACCACCGCGACGCCGCATGGACGTACGAGACGACGGGGACGCCCGCCGGCGCGCGAACGCGGTTCGCGAACGCGTGATGGCTCGTCACCACCAGTTCGACGCCCCGCAGGTCGATGCGGCGGAACGCCGCCGGGAGGAGCGGCAACAGGTGCGAGTACTGCGTGCCGCCCCGGTACAGGCGCTGCAGCCCGGTGGGCCGGACATCCGCATCCCGCAGCGCCGGCGGCAGGACGGACCGGTCGACGACCGCGGCGTGGATCGGTGCGTCAGGCCAGATCGTGTGCAACTCCTCCACGACCCGCTCCGAGCCTGCCCATTCCGTGAAGCGCTCGTGGACGATCGCGACGCGCAGCTGCGCCGGGTTCACCCCTGGGGCTGGGAAGCTCGACCGCGCCGACGACGCGGAGGTTGGGTCCGCTTGTCGGCCTCGACCCGGTTCACGACCGCACCCAGTAGGTCGACATTCGCCCGCCTGATCCGTGAAACGGCGTTCTCGATCGCACGTCGGCTCGTTTGCCGGGCGTCGACGACGAGAATGGCCGCGTCGCACTGCGCGGCGATCACCAGTGCGTCGATGCTCTCGTCGACGGGGGGCGAGTCCACGACGACGTGGTCGGCGCCGTCGAGCTGGTCGAGCATCTTGCGCAGCGCGCCCGAGCCGAGCACGCCCGGCGCGTCGTCCACCTCTTGGCCGGCGGGGAGGACGCGGAACCTGCGCTGCAACGGGTTGGCCTGCGGCAACTCGTCCCAGTCGACCGTTCCCTTGTTCAGTGCCTCGACCAGCCCGGGCTGCTCGGGCACGTGCAGCACCGCCGCGAGGATCGGGCGTCGAAGGTTGGCGTCGACGAGCACGACACCCATCTTCAGGTTCGCGCTGGCCTGGGCGAGCCCGTAGGCCACGAACGAAGCGCCACTCCCGGGTTCGGCGCCGACGACGGCGATCGTGCGGGCCGGCGGATGGGAGCGGGCGAGGTCGAGGCCGGCGCGGAGTGTTCGGAACGCCTCGGCCGCCCACTCCTGGCGTTGCCGCGGGATCAACGCGAGCACCGGGAGCCCCGTGAGGAGCGCGACCTCTTCACTCTCGTGGCCCTTGGTGAAGCGGCCGGAGAAGTAGCCCAACAGGGCGAACAGCTCGGCGTTGACGACCAGCGCGATCAGGAACGCGAGGAGTGCGTCTCGCTCGGGGGTGGGTGCGACCGGACCCGTGGGCGTCGTGGCGCCGGCCACGACCTGGATGGCGTTCTGCTCCTGCTGGCCCGTCGTCTGAAGCGCCTCGACGACGCCTTCTGTGAGGGCGCGTGCCGCACGGGGAGAGGGGCCTGTCGCGTGCACTGTGATGAAACCGGTCGGGTTGCTCGGAACGCTGGCGGTGACGCGTTGGCGCGCCGTCGCAAGGGAGATGTTGAGACCGGACGTGTTGATCGCGTCCTCGAGGACCGGCGTGGCGTCCGCGAGCGCGGCGTAGCGCGCGGTGAGGATGCCGACTTCTTCCTGCGTGATCGCCTGGGTGCCCGAGGTGGTGCTCGAGATCACGTCCAGCGTCGCGGTCGACTCGTACACGTTGGCCTTCGACCAACTCCGCGCGAACACCGCCCCCGCGATGACCGCCGAGAGCCCGAGGATCACCCACCGCCTGCGCCAGATGAGGCGGAAGTGTTCTGTGATGTTCACGCAGCGTGAGACTACCGTAGGCGCCATCGCGGCGACCAGCGGCAGGCGAACTTTGACGCGCGAGCTCGGCCCGACGCGCGCGGCCGCGGCGACTCATCCGATTGCCGTCGTTGCCGCCCTCGTGGCGGCGAACGTCGCGATCGCTGCATTCGTCGTCGGGCGTCCGGAGTTGGCACCGCTCGCGCTGGCTGCGCTCGTCGCGTTCCCGATCCTCGCCGCTCTCGCCGTCAAGCTCGTGGAGCGGCCACAACGCGGAGTGCTGTTGCTGGCGGCGCTGATTCCGCTCGACGGCCTCCACGAGATCGTCCCGTACCCGAGCGGCTGGAAGGAGGCCCTGGTCCTCGTCACCCTGGCGGCGACGTTCGTGGCCCCGCCCGAGGCCCGGGCTGCTCCCGGTCGGCGCCTCCCGAGCTGGGCGATCGTCGTGGGGGCGCTGTTCGCCCTCGGCGTCGTGTCCGCGGTCGGCGTCGGTCCCGAGCAGGGACTCGTCGGACTCCGAGTCATCTTCTTCTACGTGCTCGTCGCTCTGACTGTCTGGCGCTGTCCGCTGGGCGCGCGTGAGCGGGACCAGCTCGTGACGATCCTGATGGTCATGGGCGTCATCACGGCCGCGTTCGGGATCGCCCAGCAGCTCATCGGCGAGACGCGGCTCGTGGACTTCGGGTACAGCTTCGAGCGCAGCGTCCGCACCGCCGGCGGCTACCTCCGTTCATTCTCGACGTTCTTCACGAACTTCCCGTTCGCGCTGTTCCTGATGCTCGTGTTGCTGATCGGGATCCCGTCCGCGCTCGTCGACCCGAAGCGGCTGCGCAACCGGCTGTTTCTCCTCTCTACCCCCGTGCTTCTCGGCGGTCTCGTCGCGTCCATCACGCGCGCAGCCTGGTTCGGGCTGGCGGTCGGCGTCGTGTACATCGGCGTGACCCGGTTCCGGTCGCTGCTCGTCGTGCTCGCGCACAGCGTCGTCTGGATCGCCCTGGCGCTGATCGTCGCTGCCGGCATCGGAGGTGTCTTCCTGTCGGGAGAGAGCCTGCAGGAGCGATTCGACATCTGGGGCAACAACGTCTCGCAGATCGCCGAACACCCGGTAGGGCAGGGGATCGGCTCGACCGGCAGCGCCGCCGACAAGCTGACCGAGCAGAGCGGGAAGTCGACGAAGGACGTCCTGCAACCGGACAACTACTACCTCAAGACCACGCTCGAGCTCGGCGTTCTCGGTCTGTGGCTGCTCCTCCTGCTCTTCGTGACCGCGTTCTCGTCCGTCCATAGTGCAGCGCGAAGACTGCGCGGCTACGACGGCGCGTTGGCAACAGGTGTGGCGGCGTCAGTGCTCGCGGCCGCGGTCGTGTCGCTCGTCGCGACCTACTTCGAGGTGTTCCCGATGGACGCCTACTTCTGGCTGCTCCTGGCCGTGGTCGCGACGTGTGTGCCCGAATCGCGCTGAACGCGCTGGCGCTGCGCCCGGGGGGCAGTGGTGTCCAGACCTACATCCGCGAGCTGCTGCGCGAGCTCGCGACCGGTACCTCGGCCGACCTGGTGGCGGAGGTGCAGTCGGACGCCGTCGATGACCTGCCCGCGGGCGTGACGCCGCGGATCCACCCGGTAGTCGCGGGAGTCCGTCGCGCCCTCGCGGGGCTTCGCATGCCCGGGGAGTTCGATCTCGTTCACGGGCTCGATGCCACGCTGCCCGTGCGCGTCCGGGCGCCGGCGGTCGTCACGTTCCACGACGTGGCCGTGTTCGATGTGCCGTGGGCGTTCTCGCGCCGGCGGGTGATCGGGAAGCGCGCGCAGCTTCGGCACGCCCTTCGGCGGGCGGACGCGGTGATCGCGGATTCGGGCTTCACGGCCGAGCGCATCGAGGCCCGGTTCAAGCGCGCGCCGACAGTCATCCCGTTGGCACCGCCGTCCGACTGTGCGCCGCCGGACCGAGAAGCGGTCGACGCCGTGCGTCGCCGGTATGCGCTGCCGGATCGGTTCGTCCTGCACGTAGGCGCCGTGGACCCGCGCAAGAACCTCGCCGGTCTGTCCGACGCATGTGAGCGGGCGCAGGTTCCGCTCGCGCTCGCGGGCGCCGTGGAACACGGGCGGGCCCAGGGTGTGCATGCGCATCTCCTGGGCTATGTCCCTCGCGCCGACCTTCTCGCCCTCTACGGGGCCGCCGCCGTCGTCGCCTACCCGTCGTTCTACGAGGGGTTCGGGCTCCCGCCTCTGGAGGCGATGGCATGTGGCGCGGCCGTGGTGGCGACGCGCGTTGCGTCGCTCCCCGAGCTGCTCGGCGACGCCGCCGTGTTCGTCGAGGTCGGCGACACCGGGGGCCTCGCGGCCGCGATCCGTGAGCTCGCGCACGACGACGACCGCGGGGCAGCGCTCGCCGCCGCGGGGCCGGCGCGTGCGGCCGAGCTGAGTTGGGCGCGCACTGCCCGTGAGACCGCCGAGGTCTACCGCTCGCTCGGCGTCGCGGTGTGAGGAGCGCGACTGCCCGGTTCGACGGCCGACGAGTCGAATCTGGCGTTCTGCACGAGTGCCCGCAGGCCGCCGGGCCCGTCCGCCCCCAGGAGGTGCAAGAGGGCGAAGAAGGCCGCTCCCGCGACACCGGCCGCGACCGGCCACGGGACCAACTGCACGAGCCCGATGTACACGGCAGCCAGCGCGGCGCCGGCGATCGCGGTGCGCACGATCACACCGACCGGGATCGTGACGATGCCAGGCGTGCGGGTCAACGACGCCAACAGCACGCCGGACACGATGACCTCGGTGATCACGGTCGCGACGGCCGAGCCGTTGAACGAGTACCTGGGGATCAGCACGATGTTCAGACCGGCGTTGATCACGACGCCGGCCAGCCCGGCCAACGCATACGGGCGGTTGCGTCCGACCGAGACCAACGTCGTGAAGGCGAGGAAGGAGAAGAACTGGATCGCAGCTCCGGTGACGAGGTACCGGGAGGCGTCCACCGAGGGTGCGTACCGCGATCCGTACAGCAGCTCGACGACGGGCTGGGCGACGCACGCGAAGCCGACGGCGAGCCCGGTCGCGGCCACGAACAGCAGCACGAACGCCTGCCGGAAGTGGCCGCGCAGCGACGCCGTGTCGTGCGGCCAGGACGCGACCATCAGCGCCAACAGAGGCGTGAGGAGCGCGAGGGGGACGTAGCTCGCCAGGTCGGCGAACTTGTACCCGATGCTGTACTGACCGACCGACTCCAGCGTGTCGAGCTTGCTGAGCATCACGATGTCGAGCTTGTAATAGATCGTGACGAGCCCGAAACCGATGGCGAGCGGGATCGATTCGCGGAGCCACACCCACCATCGACGCGGGTCGAGGTTGGGGTGGACCGACAGGTGGTACCCGAACACGGCGCGAATGCGCCAGCCCAGGACCACGAACTGCCCGATCGTGGAGGCGGCCGCGAACTGGACGAGGTTCGAGCCCGACGCAGCTGCGACGAGCAACGTGAACGCGAGCTGTGTGATCGCGCCGAGGATCGATGCGACCGCGGACGGCCGGAGCCACAGTCGGGCCTCGAACCAGATCGCGAGCCCGTTCGCCGGGGCGATGAGCAGGAACCCGAAGCCGGCGACGATCGTCCCGAGCACGACGGTCTGGTCGTAGCCGCCCCCGGCGACGATCGCGACCGCCGCCACATAGGCGACGAACCCGATCAGCAGCCGGAGCATCACGTAGGAGCCGACGACCCGTCCGGCGTCGTCGCCGGCGTCGAGAACCTCGCGCAGCACGATTCGCCCGACCTGGAGGTCGACGACGAGGCCGATGATCCCGAGCAGCCCGAAGATGAACGAGTAGCCACCCCAGTCCGACGGAGACAGCTGTCGCGCGATGACGACGGTTCCGGTCCAACCCGCGATGGCGGCGACGACGCGGCCGATCAGGAGCCCGGTTGCGCCGCGTCCGACGCTGCCGGGGGGCGGCGGAACCCGTGGCCGGTCGGCGCGGCGCCGTCTCACGCGCGCTGCCCAAGCCACCGGTCCTGATTATCACCTCGGTACTGTGGCGGGCGACATGGTCAGCTCGTTGCCCGAGCGCAAGCTCGTGGCAGTGACCCCCACGGGTCTCATCGGTGGCGCCGAGATCGTTCTCGTTCGGCTGCTCGACGCCGCTCGGCGCGCGGGCTGGACCGTCGACGCCGCCGTCCCCGACGGCCCTCTTGCCGGCCGTCTCCATCGCGACGGCGCGCGTGTCGCCGGGATCCCGGATCTCAAGCTTCCGGACGGCCCCCGCGCGGTCGCGGCCGGGCTCGCCGGCCTGCAGGCCGTGCGCGCGTCACGGTGCATCCGGCGGATCGCCGGTGACGCCGACGTTGTCGTCGCGAACGGCGTCCTCACACTGGCAGCCGTCCGGCTGGCTCGCCTCGACGCGCCGGTCGTGTGGATGGTGCACGACGTCATCACCCGGCGCGACTGGACGGCGCTGACGCGATCGTGTCGGGGCGCGGTGTCGCTGGCGGTGGCGCCGTCGGAGGCGGCGGCACAGCCGGTGCGGGCGTTGGGGATCCCGACGCGTGTGATCCACAACGGGACGCCGTGGCCGGTCGCGCCCGCGCCCGCCACCGCGCCGGACCCGCCCGTGGTCGGCGAGGCCGGCGCATTGACCCCGATGAAGGGCCAAAGGGTGCTGCTCGACGCGATCGCGCGCCTCCCTCGCCGCGACGTCATCGTCGAGATCGCGGGGGAGGCGCCGCCCAAGGACCACGGGTACGCCGAAGACCTGCGCCGTCGCGCCGCCGAGCCGGATCTCGCCGGTCGCGTCCGGTTCCTCGGTCGCGTGCCGGACGTGACCGACCGCATGCGGGGGTGGACACTCGCCGCCCTCCCGAGCCTCGCTCCGGAATCGGGAGGGTTGGCGGTCCTCGAGGCGATGAGCCTGGGCGTGCCGGTCGTCGCCGCCGACCACGGCGGCCCGGCCGAGATCGTCGACTCGGCGGGGCTGCTCGTCGCGCCCGGCGACGCGGACGCGCTCTCGTGCGCCATCGGGGACCTGCTCGACGATCCGGAGCGTCGCTCACGCTCCGGCACGGCCGGTCGGCACGCCGTCTCCGAGCGGTACACGCTGGAGCGGCAGGAGCGCGAGTTGATGACCGCATTCGCGGACGTCACATCGCGGCCGGCTTCGGTCAGCTGGCTCGTCCCCGACGTGGTCGCCGGCCTGGGCGGCACGACGCGCCAGACGCTCACGACGGCAAGCGCGCTCGGCCGCCGTGGTCACCGGGTCCGGATCCTCACCCGTCGTCGGGAACGGGGCCTGGCGCGGCGCGAGGTCGTGGAGGGGCTGCCCGTCGAGCGGGTCGGCGTGCCCGGCAACGACGCCGTGGCCGAGAAGGCCTCTCTCCTTTTCCTCTCGGCGCGTCTGGCGCGGCGCCGGCGGGGGACCGACGTGGTCCAGGTCGTGATGTACCCGGACTTCGCGCTGAGCGCGGCGGCGGCGGGCCTCGCGCGCAGGACGGTGATGGTATGGGCGGGGCTCGGAGACGCCACCGAGACGTTGGGCGCCGCGCGGGGAGCTCCGCGGCGTCTGCAGCGGTGGCTGCGTCGCCGCGTGCTGGCGCGCTGCCGGCATCTCGTCCTGACGTCGGCGCTGCAGCGGGAGCTCGGCGCGCTGGGTTTCGAGAGTGAGATCATTCCCGTGCCGATCGATCTCACTCGGTTCCGGCCGGCGAGCGCAGGCGAACGCAGCGACGCGCGCGCCGCGCTGGGGCTCGAGAAGGACGAGTTCGTCGTCGTGTACACGGGCCAGCTGCGACGGCTGAAGGCGGTCGACCGGCTCGTCGACGCGTTCGCAGGCTTCCTCGCCGGCGGCCGGCAGGGGCGCTTGCTCATCGTCGGCGGAGCGAGCGGTACGGCCGACGCGTGCGCGGACGAGCTCGAGGCGCAGGTGCGGGGGGCCAACATCGGGCACGCCGTGACGTTCACCGGGCGCGTCGACGCCGTCGTCTCGTACCTATGGGCCGCCGACGTGTTCGTGCTCCCGTCCGAGCGCGAAGGGCTCTCGAACAGCCTGGCGGAAGCGATGGCGTGCGGCCTCGCATGCATCGCGCCCGAGCATCCGATCGGGGGCGAGGTCCTCGGCGACGCCGGCGTCGTACCGCCCGACAACGATCCGCAGTCACTCCTGGACGCGCTCGTCGCGCTCGCCGACGATCCGGCGAGACGGGTGTCGCTCGGCGCCGCTGCTGCGGAGCGGGCGCGGATGTCATGGAGCACCGACGCTGTCGTCGATGCTTACGAACGGATCTATGCCGACATGGCACGAGGAGCGACCTGATCGTGGGCAGTCGCACACCACGTTCGATCGTCGGCCGCGCCGTCGGAGTGGTTCGCGGTGCGGGCGCGATGGCCGGGTGGCGCCCGCGACCGCGTGGCGCGAGCGTCCTGACCTATCACGACGTGACCGACGATCCTGCGAACCCGACCGAGCAGGTCACACCGGCCGCGTTGCGGGCCCAGCTCATCGCCGCGGTGCATTGGGGCGTTTGCTTCGTCCCGCTGCCCGACCTGTGCGAGCGCGTCCTCCGCGGCGAACCGGTCGACGGCCTCGGCGCCATCACGTTCGACGACGCGCTGGTCGGCGTCTATCGAAGCGCGGTCGGCGTGCTCTCGGAGCTCGGCCTTCCCGCGACGGTGTTCGTCGTGAGCGATCGGCTCGGCGCCGAGGAGCCCGCTTGGTATCCGGGATCCGACCGCGTGATGACGATGGACGAGCTCCGGGAGCTCGCCGCCGCCGGGGTGGACGTGCAGTCGCACACGCGCACGCACGCTGACCTTCCTTCCCTGACCGGCGCCGACCTCGACCGGGAGCTCGCGGGGTCCCGAGCCGCGCTCAGCGATCTGCTTGGTCGCGACATCGACTACCTGGCGTACCCGTTCGGTCACTACGACCACCACGTGTGCAGGGCTGCCCGCGACGCGGGCTACCGGGGCGCGTTCACGTTTCGCAACGGGCGCGTCGCGCCGGGCCTCGATCCGTACCGTCTTCCTCGCATGCCGATGTGGACCGACGCGAAAAGTTTCCGGCTGGCCTACAACATCGCCCGGCCGACGTGGTCGTTCCCCGAGAACCAAGTCGATTCGGTGACGCGCGATAGCACGTTCGAGGGCTCGTGAGCACGACTGGCATCGAGGTTCGCGATTCGCTTGCCGACCTCGCATCGTCGTGGGATGTACTCGTCGCGCAGCAGCCGATCGCTTCGCCGTTTCTCCGGTCTTGGTGGCTCGAGGGTGTCGCGGGCCCGCGCCCGCGCTTCGTCCTCGTACTCGACGACGGCCAGCTGATTGGCGGTGTTCCGCTCGAAGAACACCGTCGCATGGGAATGTCGCGATTTGAGTTCATCGGATCGCGGAACTTGTCTGCGGATCACCTCGACCTCGTGGCGGCTCCGGGCCGCGAGCAGACGGTCGTGGAATCGCTCGCCGGCTGGTTCGGCCGGCGTGGCTCGCGCCTCTTCGATCTCGGCGGCCTCGTACCGTCTTCTCGAGTCAGCAAGACGCTCCCCGGAACGGTGCACGTAGAACCGCAGGCGATTGCACCGTGGTCGCCGCTGCCGCGCACGTTCGACGAATACATGTCAGGTCGGCCTCCCGCGCTCCTGAGCACGCTTCGGAAGCGCGGCAAGCGTCTCACTCGGGCAGGGGCGACATATCGCACGGCCGATGTCGCGGGGTTCGATCAAGCGCTGCTGGACCTCAGGCGACTCCATGGCGGGCGCTGGGGGAAAGAGTCCGCGTTCTTGCCGGAGTTCGATCGTTTCAGTGCTGCGGCGCGTGTCGGGGTCGAGCGCGGTGAGATGAGCGTTCACGTGCTCTCGGCGGACGGCATCGCGATTGCGATCTCGTTCTGCTTCCAAGTGGCAGGCGTTGTGAGCTTCTACCAGAGCGGGCGCGATCTCGATCGTCAATGGAACGGCGCCGGAACGGTTCTCAAGGCGATGGTCATCGAGAGTGCCTGCAAGGCGGGATTTCGTGCGATCGACCTTCTTCGGGGTCCCGAGACATACAAGCGGGAGTGGGCAGACGAGTCGCGCCCCGTCGTACGGGCGCGAGCTGCTCGTGGGCTCGCCGGTCGGCTCGCGTTGTCCTCGTATCTCGCGCTCAGGCGGTCGCGGCTGCGTTCGCTGGCACGACGGGCGCGGGACGTTTCGCACCGACCGGGCCGGCGGCGAGCCGTGGAAGACCGCGTCCGAGCCGGGACGTGAGAACAGAAGTCCGCGGCTCACTGGCCGAACTGGCGCCGAGCTGGGACGCCTTTGTCGACGCCGGCCCGCGACCATCGCCGTTCCTGTGCTCGTGGTGGCTGGAGGCGGTGGCCGTCGGCACCCCCACCTTCGTGCTCGCGTTCGAAGGCGACGAGCTCCTTGGCGGCGCGCCTCTCGTCGAGGAGCGGCGCGGGGGGGTCCGGCGCTACCGGCTGGCGACGGCGGGCAGTGAGCACGGTCTGGATCTCGTCGCCGCGCCCGGCCGAGGCGACGACGTCGCCGATGCCGTAGGCGTGTGGTTGCAGCGCGCCGGAAACCGGATCGTGGACCTGAGCGGCGTTCGCCCCGACGGCGCGCTGGCTTCGTGCGCTCCCCGGGCGGCCCGCGTCGAGGTGCTCGAAACGGCCCCGTGGTTCGACGTGCCGCCGACGTTCGAGGACTACCTCGCGTCCCGGCGTAAGAAGTTCCGGCAGGAGATCCGGCGCGTCAGCCGCCGGTTCGACGAGCTCGGCGCGCGGTACCGCGTCGTCGACACCGATGAGACGGAGCGCGCGATCGCGACGCTCGAGCACCTGCACGACCAGCGCTGGGATCGTCGGTCGTTGTTCCGGGCGTACTTCCACCAGTTCGAGATAGCTGCCCGGGCCGGCGCCGCGCGCGGCGAGGTGCGATTCCACGAGTTGGACGTCGCGGGCGAGGTCATCGCGTCGCTGGCCACGATCGAACGGCGGGGCACCTGTTACTTCTTCCAGATGGGCCGGAACCCGGACCCGCGCTTTGCGAACTCGGGGACCGTCGTCAAGGCGAAGGCCGTCGAGCGCGCCTGTGTCGAGGGGTTCCGCAAGGTCGACCTGTGCTACGGGGACCCGGCTACCAAGCTTCTCTGGGCCGACGAGCGCGAGCCGGTCGTGCGGGTGCATTGGGGCCACGGCCCGACCGGGCGCGCCGTGCACGGCGCGTTGATGGCGTTGTGGCCGTTCGCAGATGCGCTCCGCCGGCTCCGAATCGGCGCCGCCGGTGCCGGCCGTCGCCGCCGCGAGCCCGCGTCAGCCGACTGAGAACGCAGCCCGCACGGGGTGCGGGAGCGTGACGAGGGTCCCCGGTGACGCGGGATCGAGCTGCAGGCGGGTGACGTAATCGTGCGTGAGTTGTGTGCTGTCGAGCCCGGCCTTTCGACATGCCCGATAGGTCAGGCGCTTCGTCGCCGAGGCGACACCCGTCTCGCGTGTGGAGTGCATCGGAACATGAAACCGGCGGGAGAAGAAACGGTTCGCCGTGTACACGAGGTGGCGGCGGAAGCTGTTCCGGGTGTCGAACTCGCCGCTCAGCGAGATGTTCAGAGAATCGCTGTTCGTGATCCGGTGCGGGGCGTTCTGCGGCCACGCGAGGAGCTCGCCGGGCTCGAGGTCGAACTTCAAAGCGGCGTCGTCGAAGTCGGGCCGATAAGGGAGGAACTCTTCCCGTACGCCGGCGAAGACATCCTCCAGGTCAGCACGCTCGACGAAGAAGTCGTTCGTCGCCGGATAGACGAACACGCGCTTCTGCCCTCGCACGTGCCAGAGCATGTTCGGGCCCGAGTCGAGGTGGTAGTAGACGACGGCCCTCGGCGACGTGATGAGCAACGTCAGACTGGGTGACCCGGGGACGAGGTCCCGGCGGAACCGCGCGATCTCGTCGAACAGCCCGTCCCTGAGCATCTCGAACTCGCGATCGTCGCGATCGATGAGACGGGCATTGACGAAGAGTCGGCCTTCACGCACGGCGGCCAGGATGTCGGCGCCCGACGCGTCACCGACCTCCACGGGAGTCCAGTCGGCGGGCTGGTTCGGATCGGTGCCCATGGTGAACACCTGGAGCCGCTGGCGGGGGAGGCGATCGAGGACCGCGGCGAGCGAGGCGTCGGAGAAGAGGTCGAGCTCCGCCAGCCGGTGCGAGGTCTGCACGACGCTCGACGTCAGCGACGCCGCCTGGCTCGCCGTCCAGTTGGTCAGGGGTTGGTCGGGCCCGACGAGCTGCTCGAACGCCCTGCCCTGGACTTGACTCACGCCGACACTGTAACGGCGCCGGTCGAGACGGGACGGCCGGTAGGCTCATCTGGCGGTTGGCACCCCGCGCCGGCTCTCGGGAGGCGTCCGTGCACATCGTCATCGGCTCCGACCACGCCGGCTACCGCCTCAAGGAGCACCTCAAGCAGGTCATGAAGGCGGACGGGCACCGGGTCGACGACATCGGCACCCACTCCGAGGAGCCCGTGGACTACCCGCCGATCTGCGCCGACGTCGGGCGGGCGGTGGCCGCCGGTCGGGCCGACCGGGGCATCGTGCTCGGCGGCAGCGGGCAGGGCGAGCAGATCGCGGCCAACAAGGTCCGGGGCGTCCGGGCCGCCCTGTGCAACGATCTGTTCACGGCCCGGCTCTCCCGGAGCCACAACGACGCCAACGTGCTCGCCATGGGCGGGCGCATCGTCGCCGAAGGGCTCGCCGACGAGATCCTGCGCCTCTGGCTGGGGACCGCCTTCGACGGCGGAAGGCACGAGCGGCGCGTCAAGGAGATCACCGAGATCGAACAGGGGAAGTAGATGACGGATCCATTCGCCGCCCTGGCGGCCACCGATCCCGAGATCGCCGAGATCGTCCGGCGAGAGGTCGAGCGCCAGAACACGACGATCCAGCTCATCGCGTCGGAGAACTTCACCTCGCTCGCGGTGCTCGCCGCGCAGGGATCCGTGCTCACGAACAAATACTCGGAGGGGTATCCGGGGAAGCGCTACTACGGCGGGAACTACGTGGTCGACGACGCCGAGGAGCTCGCCCGCGATCGCGCCTGCGCGTTGTTTGGAACCGATCACGCCAACGTGCAGCCGCACTCCGGCGCCAGCGCCAACATGGCGGCGTACATGGCAGTGCTGCAGCTGGGCGACAAGGTGATGGGCATGCGCCTCGACCAGGGTGGCCACCTGACGCACGGCTCGCCGGTCAACTTCAGCGGTCGGCTGTACGACTTCGTCGCCTACGGCGTCGACGACGAGACCGAGACGCTCGACTACGACCGGATCCGCGACCTCGCTGTGCGCGAGCGCCCGAAGATGATCGTCGCCGGCGCGACCGCGTACCCGCGGATCATCGACTTCGCCGCCTTCCGCCAGATCGCCGACGAGATCGGCGCGTTGTTCCTGGTCGACGCGGCCCACATCGCCGGCCTCATCGTCGGCGGCGCCCACCCGTCGCCGGCGCCGTACGCCGACATCATCACGCTGACCACGCACAAGACCCTGCGCGGTCCCCGCGCCGGGTGCATCCTGTGCCGCGAGGAGCACGCGGCCGCGATCGACAAGGCGGTGTTCCCGGGTCTCCAGGGTGGTCCGCTCATGCACGTGATCGCGGCCAAGGCGGTGGCGTTCCACGAGGCCGCCCAGCCCGGGTTCCGCGAGTATGCCGCCGGGATCGTGCGCAACGCGCAGGCGCTGGCCGCGGGCCTCGACGGCGAGGGCTTCCGGATCGTCTCGGGCGGGACCGAAAACCACCTGATGCTCGTCGACCTCCGTCCTTTCGGCGTGACGGGCAAAACGGCTCAGGAGGCGCTGGATCGCGCTGGCATCACCGTCAACAAGAACGCGATCCCGAACGACCCGGAGAAGCCGTTCGTGACGAGCGGGCTGCGCCTCGGCACCGCCGCCGTGACGACGGCCGGGATGGGCGAGCCCGAGATGGCCGAGATCGCGAGCCTCATCGCGACCGTGTTGCGCAAGGCCGACGACGACACCGTTGCCGGCGACGTGCGGGATGCCGCCGCCCGCCTGTGCTCCAAGTACACGCCGTATCCCGAGCTCGCCGGCACATGAGGCGGGAACGGGCCTGACGCGTGGCGGGCTATTCGATCGTCCTCGCCGTCGCGGCCGTCACCACGTTCCTCCTGACGTTCGTGGTGCGTCGCGTCGCCGTGCACATCGGCGCCGTGTCCGTGCCGCAAGGCCGCAGCGTCCACGAACGCGCCACCCCGACGCTCGGCGGCGCGGGGATGTTCGGCGGGTTCCTCGTCGCGATGGCGGTGGCGTCGCAGATCCCGCAGTTCTCGGAGATGTTCAATGGCGCCACCGAGCCGCTCGGTCTCATGCTCGCGGCCGGGATCATGTTCGTGGTCGGCTCGGTCGACGACCTGTGGGAGCGGAAGGGCGGTGTGTCACCGCCGGCGAAGGTGGCGGGGATGGTGCTCTCGGGCAGCGTGCTGTCGCTGCTCGGCGTGACGATGCTCTACTTCCGAGTCCCGTTCGCGCGCTACGACTACGTGGTCCTCTCTTCCGACCTCGCCCCGCTCGTCACCGTGCTCACCGTGGTCGTCCTGGCCAACGCCATCAACCTCATCGACGGTCTCGACGGTCTCGCCGCCGGCATCGTCGCCATCGCGGGATTTGCGTTCTTCCTGTACGCGGACCGGCTGTTCAAGGCGGGTCTGCTCGAGGGATCGAACATCGCGCCCCTCGTCGCGATCATCGCCGTCGGCGTGTGCGTCGGGTTCCTGCCGCACAACCTCAACCCGGCGAAGATCATCATGGGCGACGCCGGCGCGCTCTTCCTCGGGCTACTCATGGCGACGACGACGATCACCGTCGGCGGTCGCACCGCGGACCAGTTCAGCGGGCAGACCTACTTCTTCTTCGCGCCGTTGTTCATCCCGATCGTGATCCTCGGCATCCCGATCATCGACACGGCCTTCTCCTTCTTCCGGCGCGTCTACCGGCGGACCGCGTTCCACGTCGCCGACAAGGACCACCTGCACCACCGGCTCATGCGGCTCGGCCACACCACCCGCAGAACCGTGGCCATCCTCTGGCTGTGGACGGCGTTGCTGTCGGCGCTCGTCCTGCTCCCCACCTACACGAACCAGGGGAACGCCATCGTGCCGCTGGGGATCGCAGCCCTGGCCCTCGCCCTCTACGTCGTGTTCCATCCCGGCGTCCGCTCGGCGCGGGACCTGAAAGAGGCCGAGGCGGCCGACGCCGCATTGGGAGAGGACGTCGTGGACCTCGTCGCCCGTCGCGAGCAACACCGGCAGGAAGAGCACACGGGCCACTGACTCAGCTGCAGGCCGGCAGGTTCTCGCGGCGTTCGAGCGCGTACAGGGTCGCTCCGTCCACACGCCGAGGATCGGTCAGCGCGATCTGGGTGCGACCTCGAAGTGCTTGTACGACCGAGCGGTGCGCCGTGGCGGCGCTGTCGTCGAACCACAGCAGGACGGCCGGCCCGGTGCAGAGCGCGTCGAGGACGGAGTCCACGCTGATCGGCCGGTGGCTGAAGCTCGGTCGGATCTCAGTGGGCGCGAGGAACACCGGTTGTCTGCCGGTCGCGACGTATACGCGCCAAGGATCGTTGCTGAGCATCGGCGCTGATGCCGGGAGGCGCTTGGCCGCCGTCCTGAGCTCCGCGACGTTCCCGCTCGAATAATGGAAAGGGTTGCTCGTGCCCTTCGCGACCTGTTGGAGGAACAAGACCATCGACCCACCGAGAAAGGCGACCATTACGACACTGAGAAGTCGAACGAGCCGTTCGTGTCCCGTCTTGCGCCCCGCACTCAACAGATTGTCGAGGAACCAGGCGCCGAGGATGATCGCTGGCACCCAGACGGGCAAAAGCATCCGCGCGTTGAGGTCGCTCCCGGTTGTCTTGTGCGTGATCACAACGAACAAGATGCTGACGACGATCAGTGTCAGGATCGGGAGCATTGCAGAGGCGCTGCTCGAGAGACGCGGCTGCAGGTCGCGTCGTGAGCGCCATGCCAGCAAGCCGGCGAGGACCAGTCCTCCCACGACGGCGCCCAGCGCGGCAACGATCGGCACCCGGTAGGAGAACACGAGGTCCTTTGCCGCCTCTCCCAGGAGGCGCGCCAGTGTCAGCGGAGTGTCATCCGTTCGAACCCGCACGCCCAGCACGTCGGATGCGCCTGACGTCGCATTCCGAAGCAGCCAGAGTCCGGGGGCGATGGAGCTGATCGCCGCGAATGAGATCGTGCGACGCGCGACCGCGCCCCAGCCATCCTTCGCGGAAGAGGCGGCAAGGACGATCACGCCCGAGACGAAGAGCGGGACTGCGGCGTACCGCACGAGAAAGGCGACGGACGCCACGAGCCCGGCGAGCACGATCAAGAGCCCTCTCAGCTCCGGCTTGGTCCGGATG
>DASZGY010000118.1:0-5350 GCA_035938395.1 Acidimicrobiia bacterium | reverse complement strand
GTTCCCCTGGATCGCGTTCCCCGGCCCGGCCACCGTCCTCGGCGGCGTCACGTTCGACACCCGGGATTGGGCGTCGAGCATCCCCGCCACGATGCCGGCGCTCACGGTGCTCGGCGGTACCGGCGTCGTAATGGTCGTACGCCGCGCCGGCGCCGCCGCGGTGCGGGCGCCGCTCATCGGCGCGGTGATCGGCGGGCTGGCCACCTTGACGATCGCGTTCGTGGCCAACCGGTACATGTCCGACCTGCTCCCCGCCATCGTGCTCGCGAGCCTGGTTGGTTTCCACGCGCTCCTCGGAGCGGCACAGCGCGCGCCGAGGCCGAGGTGGACTCGCGTCTTCGCCATCGTGGTGCTCGTGTTCGTCCCGATCTCGCTCTGGGTCAACTTCGCGCTGGCCTTCTCGTATCAGCGTGCGCTCTACCCCCAAGCCGCCGGCGAACGCGCCGGGTTCATCGGGTTCCAGCAGGATGTCGACGAGCTCATCCCGGGCGGCCCGCGTGGCAACGTGCAGTTCGGGCGCGAGCTCCCGGCGCGCGGCTCGCGGGGTGAGCTGTTCGTCGTCGGCAACTGTGGCGGGCTGTACTGGTCGGACTCACGCGAGTGGTCCGCGGTCGAGCGGGCGAACGGCGCCGGGCACTTCCGCCTGCGAGTCCGCTTCCCCGACGCCACCACCGGCGAGGAAGCGCTCCTCGGCATCGGCGCCGGGTCCGACCAGAACGTGCTCCAGGTGCGCTACCTCCCCGATCACCGGGCGCGCTTCGTCCTCCTCAGCCGGGTTGCGCCGAAGCCGCTCGTGAGCGCTCCGCAGCGCATCGAGCCCGGCCGTGCCTACTCGCTGGACGTGATCATCGACAGCCGGACCGGGCTCGTGCGCGTGTCGCTCGACGATCACAGCGTGCTCGACGACATCACGTTCCTCGTCAGCGGTGACCAGGCGACGATCGGGAGCGGCGCCGGTCAGGCCCCGTTCTCGGGAACCCTCCGATCGCTTCCGGTGCGCACTCCGCTGTGCGACCGGGTGCGCGACCGCTACGGAGCGGGCTCGAGCTCGTAGAGGAACTGGTACGCAAAGAGCGTCGGGCGCAGCGCGGTTCCAATGCGGTCGATGCGCTTGATGGCACGACGCAACGTGTCGCCCGCGCCGGCCACCTCGTCCGCACCGCCCCGGTCGACGATCTCGAGAGGCAGCGTGAGGAACTCGCGCCGTCGCACGGAGTAGCCGGCGCGTTCGGCCATGCTCTCGAGGCTCTTGCGGGTGAAGAACCGCACGTGCCCGCGGTCGAGGATGCCGCGCCGGTCGTAGTCGAAGCGCCCCAGCGCGACCCGCAGGCGCGGGTACCAGTGGCCGAAGTTCGGTACGCACGCGACGATCGAGCCACCGGGGCCCAGCCGGCCGGCGAGATCCTCGAGCAGCATCTCGGGCTCCCGCACGTGCTCGAGCACGTCGGCGGCGACGATGACGTCGAACCCGTCACCCACCTCGTCGGGGACACCGTCCTCCAGGTCGGCGCGCACGAACGTGTCGACCCGGTCGCGCACGCCCGGATGCTCCTCGACATCCACACCGGTGACCTTGTGGCCGTGGACGCGCAGCTCGGCGGCCAGCGCGCCGTCGGAGCAACCGAGGTCCAACACCCGCGACGGCCGGCGATCGGCAAGCCACGACAGGATCCGCCCGTGCGACGTGTCCGGGTCGAGCTTGCGCTCGTACGGGCGACTCGCGAACGCCATCTCCCCCGACCCGAAGCCCATCTTGTGGGCGCGGTACCGCATCACCTGCCGCGACACGTCCTTGGCGTACTTGACGCCGTCCACATAACAGATCTCGTCGCCGTAATACGTCGGGATCGGAATCTCCTGCAGCCGCTTCCCCGCCTCGAGCAACTGCAGGATGATCTGCGTGTCGAAATCGAAGCCGTCCGAGTTCTGGTCGAACGGGATCGAGCGGAGGGCGTCGACGCTGTACGCCCGGTACCCGCTGTGCCACTCGCTGAGGTCGGCGCCGACCATGGAGTTCTCGAACCGCGTCAGGATCCGGTTCCCGACGTACTTGTAGAGCGGCATGCCACCCCGGCGGGCCGCGCCGGGCTCCATCATGCGCGAGCCGAAGACGGCGTCGCACTTGTCGAGCTCGAGCGGCTCCACGATGTCGGGCAGGATCTCCGGGGCGTACTGGCCGTCGCCGTGGAGCAGCACCACGATGTCGAGCCCGTTCTCGATCGCCCAGCGGTACCCCGCCTTCTGGTTGCCGCCGTATCCGAGGTTGCGCGGGTGGCGCACCACGGTGAGCGGAAGGTCGCCCGACTGCTGCTGGTACCCGAGGCCGACGAGGTAGGTGGAGTCCTGGCTGTGGTCGTCGCCGACGAGGACCTCGTCGATCCGCGGGACGAAGTCGCGCGGGATCCGGTCCAGCACCTGCGCGAGCGTCGACGCCGCGTTGTACGCGACGACCAGGATCCCGATCCGCTTCACAGTCTCTCCTGTCGCCGTCACAAGCTCCGGCTTTGCGGCGAGGGTCGGCAAAGCCGCCGTCGCCGCGTGAAGGCTACTGAACCGTCATCACTCGGACGACGGGCGCGTCTTGCCGATCCGGCGGTACGCGTCGTCCGGGATCGCGCTGACGTCCTTGTAGATGTGGTGGACGCACGGCTCGCCCTTGCGCTCGGGCGGGTGCTCGATGCTCGTCGGGGCGCCGCCCCATTCGACCGGCTGCATCTCGTTGTTCACCGAGCAGTGGGCGCAGTACACGGGAAGCTCGTCGCGCATGAACGTGCGCCCGCTCTTCTCCTGCAGCGTGAGGTACGCGGGGTCGCCCTCGTAGCGGCCCTCCTCGATCAGGCGACCGCCGGTGCCGCACCGGAACGACAGCACGATCTTCTCGTCGTCCTCGTCGACGTCGACCGCGCCCATGTTGCTCAGCATCGCCCGGGCGATGACCTTGGCCCGGACCGACGCGGGGAGCGACCCCCAGTCCGTGCCCGTGTCGCGCCGGGGACGCACGAACTCGTCGCCGGTCTTGCGCAGCGCCCGCTCGACCGCCTCCTCGCCCAGCTCCTCGCCGATGAACGTGAGCAGCGACGTGATCCAGTTGATCGAGTAGTCCTTGAGCGCGCCCCACTGGTCGACGGCTTTGTCGAGCAGCGCGGAACCGTCATCGTTCCGGCCCGCCACGAACGCGGCGCGGGCCTGCTCCCACAGGGGTGTCCGCATCTGCTCGATGTCGGCGTCGGACAGCATCGGGTCGGCCATGGCCCGCCCCCCTCGTCGCTCGCTGGTGTGGCTTCGACTATCTCGGTAGCCCGAGCACGCGCTCGGCGATGATGTTGCGCTGGATCTCGCTCGTGCCGCCCGGGATCGTCCCCGAGAACGACCGGAGCCACTGCGTCGCCCACGACCCGTCCCGCCACATCGACGGGCCGAGGATGCGCGTGTCGAGCGCGTCAGGTCCCTGTGCCTCGATCCCCGCGGCCAGGCACTTCTGGAGCGTCTCGCTGCCGTACAGCTTCAGCAGCGAGTGCTCGGGCGACGCGCGGCCCCGCATGAACTTCGCGAAGCCCCGGTACCCGAGCAGCAGCAGCGCCTGCGAGTCGATGTAGAAGCCCGCGACCTCGTCCCGGAAGCGCGGGTCGTCGCGCAGCGCTCCACCGTCCGGCCCCTCGCGGTCGCCGAGGTCGATCATCGCCCGGACGCCGCGATCCACCGAGTACGCGTAGTCGATCCAGAGCATGGCGCGCTCGTGCGCGAGCGAGCCCTGGGTGATCGGCCATCCCTGGTGCAGCTCGCCCAGCAGCGCATCACGCGGGACAACGACGTCGGTGAAGAACACCTCGTTGAAGTCGTAGTAGTCGGGCTCGGAGAGCTCCGGGAACGGCCGGCACTCGATCCCGGGCGTCTTCATGTCGATGATCAGCGCGCTGATCCCCTTGTGCTTGGGCGCGTCGGGATCGGTGCGCACGAAGCACAGGCACCAGTCGGCGTGGTGGGCGCCCGAGGTCCACACCTTCTGGCCGTTCACGACGAAGTGGTCGCCGTCCAGCACGGCGCGCGTCGAGAGCGAGGCAAGGTCGCTGCCGGCGCCGGGCTCGCTCATCCCGAGGCACCACGCGATCTCGGCCCGCAGCGTCGGGCCGAGGAAGCGCTCGTGCTGTTCTGGGGTTCCGTAGTCCTTGATCGACGGCGCCACGATGCCCAAGCCCTGTGGGTTGTGGCTGCGGTGGATGTCGCGCTTGGACAGCTCCTCGAAGTAGATCATCTGCTCGGCGGGGCTCGCGTTGCGGCCGCCGAGCTCCGGTGGCCAGCCGGGGACGAGCCAGCCGTGCTCGAACAGGGTGCGCTGCCACTGCCGCGCCCACTCGGGCAGGTCGGCGCTCGACTGCTTGGGCTCGCGCATGAGCTCCGACGAGGGCGCGTGCTCGTCGAGCCAAGCGATCAGGTCGCGCCGGAACTGCTCTTCGGCCTCGCCGTACCGCAGTCGCACGCCCGCGACGGTACTCGTTACAGTCCGGCCCCTTGGACTTCGAGTTCAGCGAGGATCAGGAGCTGTTGCGCGCGACGGTGCGCCGCTTCCTCACCGAGCGGGCGCCGATCGCGTACGTGCGTGACGTGCTCGACGACGAGCGCGGCACCACCGACGACGTGTGGTCCGGTCTCAGCGCGCTCGGCGTCACCGGGTTGCTGGTACCCGAGGTCCACGGAGGCGCGGGCATGGGGATGGTCGACATGGCCGTCGTGCTCGAGGAGCTCGGGCGTGCTGTCCACCCCGGGCCGTTCGCGTCGACCGCGGTCGGAGCCGCGAGCCTGATCGCGTTGGCCGGTAGCGAAGAGGATCGCGCCGAGCTGCTGCCCGCACTCGCGTCGGGTGACACGATCGGGACCGTCGCGCTGTCTGCGTCCACTGACATGCAGGCCGTCGTCGCCAACGACGGCTGGACACTCGCGGGCGAAACGGCGCACGTGCCTGACGCGGCCGCAGCCGACTCCATCGTCGTCACGGCCACGACGGCCGACGGCGAGCTCGGCGCGTTCCTCGTCGCTCGCGATACGCCGGGTCTCGCGATTGAGTCCATGCCGACGGTCGACGGGACGCGCAAGTTCGCCACGATCACGCTCGCCGAAGCTCCTGCACGCCGGCTCGGCACGGGCGACGCGACAGGCGCGGTCGCCGAGACCGTCGACCGCCTCGGGATCGCGGCGGTCGTCGACGGCGTCGGCGCCGCGTCGCGGGCTCTCGAGATGGCCATCGAGTACGCAAAGGAGCGACGGCAGTTCAACCGCCCGATCGGCTCGTTCCAAGCCGTCCAGCACCTCTGCGCCGACATGCTCCGCGCCGTCGAGCTCGCCCGCGCCGGGG
>DASZGY010000117.1:0-8138 GCA_035938395.1 Acidimicrobiia bacterium | reverse complement strand
CAAGCCGGAGACCACGCCGACGGCCGCGGCCACGAGGAAGAGCCGGGTCCGGTACGCGCCGGGTTGCACCGCGACCTCGTGCGGATCTCCGGGCCGGAGCAGGAACTTGACCCCGAGCGCGACGAGGATGACCTCGGTGGTGGTCACGAGGACGCTGCCACCGATCCAGCGGGTCGCGTACGCGCCGGCGACGGTCGCGGGCACGCCGACGGCGGCGCTCCACCCGACGACACGCCAGTCGATGAGGCGCTCACGCCAGTACGCGTAGGACGCGCTGAGCGTCGACGGGATCGTCGCCGGCAGGGGAGAGGCGACGGCCGCGATGGGCGGGATCCCGACCAGGCTCAGCAGCGGAGTCGCGATCGCCGAGCCGCCCTTCCCGAAGAGGCCGCCGAGCAGCCCGACGGCGGCGCCGATCACGGCCACGGCGAGAACCTGCTCGCCGCTCACCTCGGGACGCTGGTCGACATGCGGGCCATGACCTGATTGGACCTCGAACCGAGCCACAAGTCCAACAGATCGTTCCGATAGATATCATAGGCTCGACCTATGGAGATCCGCCAGATCGAGTACGTGGTCGGGGTCGTCGAGGAGGGCGGCTTCACCCGCGCCGCCGCCGCTCTCCACGTCACGCAACCGGCGCTGTCGGAGGGGATCGGCCGTCTGGAGGCCGAGTTGGGCCTCGAGCTGTTCCACCGAGTGGGGCGGCGCGCGCTCCTGTCGGCGGCGGGCGAGGCCTTCCTCGAGCCGGCCCGGCAGGTGCTGCGCGACCTGGGGGTCCTGCGCACGTCGGTCGCCGCCGTCGGCGGGCTCACCGCCGGAACGCTCGATCTGGTGGCGCTGCCCACGCTGGCGGTCGACCCACTCGCGACCCTCGTCGGCTCGTTCCGTCACGCACACCCCGACGTCGTCGTACGCGTCGCCCAGCCGGAGGACGCCGCCGCCGTCGCGACGCGCGTGCGGAGCGGCCGTTCCGAGGTCGGTCTCACCGAGCTTCCCGTCGCCGAGCCCGGGCTCGTCAGCAGGCTGCTCACCGAGCAGGAGCTGATCGTCGTGCTGCCACCCGGCTCGCCTCTGGCCCGACGGCGGCGGCTCACGACCGGGGATCTCGCGTCGGTCCCGCTCGTCACGAGCCCGCCGGGGACGTCGACCCGCGGTCTCATCGACGCCGCATTCGCCGCCATCGACAACGCGCCGGTGATCGCGGTCGAGACTGATCAGCGCGAGGCGATCGTCCCGCTCGTCGTCGCCGGGGCCGGCGCCAGCGTCCTGCCTCGCCCGCAAGCCGAGGCGGCCGCGCTGTTCGGCGCGTCGACCGTTCCGCTGTCGCCGCGGTTGGTGCGATCGGTCGGGCTCATCTGGCGCGACGGGCCCGTGTCACCGGCCGCGCTCGCGTTCATCGAGTCCGGCGCCGCGGTCAGCCCTCGTCCTCGTCCTCGGGCTCCGGTTCGGCCTCGTGCGAGATGACCAGCTGCCACGAGTTGCTGAGCGCGATCCCGAGGAGCAGCAGTGCCGCGAAGGCGAGCAGCAGATCACTATCTCGACCGGCGCCCTGGATGGCGCGCACCGCGCCGCCGATCACGACCATGACCAGACCGGCGTGGTACACCCCGGCGCGGACCAGGTTCAGAGTGCGCGCTCGCCACGCCCGCAACGTGAACGGGCTCGAGAGCGCAAAGACTCCGACGGCGACTCCGATCTCGGCCAGCCCGATGAGCCGCGAGGACGTGCCTGCCAGCGCCAGGAGCGCGACGAACAGCACGGTGACGAATGCGTAGAACGCGGATCGGGCCCGCCCGACCATGAGCGTCGAGTTCCGGATCTCGCGCGGCCGCAGTGCGACCGCGACGAAGAGCAATCCCGTCAGCGCCGCCGCCGCGCCGCCGATCGCCACGTAGAAGTTGGCCCAGCCCGAGTCCATCCGTCAGCTGATCACGGGACGGCCGTCGGGGCCGATCGACCAGTCGGGGTTGTACGCGATCTCCCACACGTGCCCGTCGGGGTCGGCGACGTGCGCGTGGTACATGCCCCATTCCAACGCGTTCGCCGGCTTCAGGATCGTCCCGCCCGCCGCGGCTGCGGTCGCGACCGCTTCGTCGACGTCGGCCGGGCTGTCCAGGTTCATGGCCAGCACGACGCCGCCGAATCGCGGCTCGGCGGGGGGCGGGAACCCGGCGTCGGCCCACTGCGACTCGGCCGGCCACAACGTCAGCCATGCGCCGGCCGTGCGGAACATCCGGAAGCCGTCCTCGGCCGCGATGGCGACTTCCCAGCCCAACGCCCGGTAGAACGCCTCGGAGACCGCGACGTCACGGACGCCGAGCGTGACCAGGCTGACTCGGGGTGCGACGGCCACGCGATCAGCGCATGGTGCGGAAGGCGCGCCGCACCTGGTCGACGAACAGCTCGGGTTGCTCCCAGGCCGCGAAGTGTCCGCCGCGCTCGGGTTGCTCGTAGAAGCGAATGTCGGAGTAGCGCTTCTCGCACCACCGTCGCGACGGCCGCACGATCTCGCGCGGGAAGATCGAGATGCCCGTCGGCGTGTCGATCGTGTGGCCGGACCCCAACCGGGACTGGCCCGACGGGCGCGCCCATCCGCTCTCCCAGTACAGACGGGCCGACGAGGCCGCCGTGGCCGTGAGCCAGTACAACGTGATGTTGTCGAGCATCTGGTCGCGACTCAACGCGCTCGTCGGGTCGCCGTCGTGGTCGGTCCAGGCCCAGTACTTCTCGGCGATCCACGCCGCCTGCCCGACCGCAGAGTCCACCAGTCCGTAGCCGAGCGTCTGCGGTCGCGTGCCCTGCTCCAGCGCGTACCCGACGCCCCACTCGAACATCTCGCCGAGGTCGGCGAGCGACCGCTGCTCGAAGTCGGTGAGCTCGCCGAGCGTGTCGGGGTCGGGGCCGACGATCGCCATGTTGACGTGCACGCCGGCGACGTGGTCGGCGTCGCGCTGACCGAGCGTGCTCGACACGAAGGCGCCCCAGTCACCGCCCTGGGCGCCGTAGCGCTCGTAGCCGAGGCGCGCCATGAGCGCGGCCCACGCGTCCGCGATGCGGTCGATGTCCCATCCCGGTTCCGACGGCCGGTCGCTGAACCCGTACCCGGGGAGCGACGGGCACACGACGTGGAACGCGTCGGCGGCGTCGCCGCCGTGCGCGGCCGGGTCGGTGAGGGGTCCGATGACGTCGAGGAACTCGACGACCGTGCCGGGCCAGCCGTGCGTCATCACCAACGGCAGTGCGTCCGGCGAAGGTGACTGGACGTGGATGAAGTGGATGCCGAGGCCGTCCAGCTCGGTCCGGAAGTGCGGGAGCGCGTTGAGCCGCGCCTCGCAGCGTCGCCAGTCGTAGCCGTCCTGCCAGTACGCGCACAGGTCGCGCAGCCAGTCGACCGGGACGCCCTGGCTCCAGTCGTTCACGGGTGGCGGCTCCGCCCAGCGGGCGCGGGCGAGGCGATGGCGCAGATCGTCGAGCTGGTCGTCCCCGGTCTCGAGGCGGAACGGGGTCACCGTGTCGCTCATGGGCGCACTTTAGGGAAGCGCCACTGCCGCTGGGCCAGGATGCGCCAGCCGGCGGGGACGTCCAGGAACCGCTGGATGTCGCGACGGATGATCTCGGCGCCCGCCGGAGAGTCGTACATGCGCTGGTGCACGTCCTTGAGCGTGCGGAACCCGAGCTCGGCGATCCCGTCGACCTCGGGCGCGGCCGGCGAGACGTTCTCGACCACGATGTTCTGCGTGTACCGCACGAGCACCGGATGGTGCCTGCGAGCGAGCGGCGAGTGCACGTTGGTCCAGTGGTCGGCGAACTCGTCGCGGGTGAGGCCGGGGGCGCGGCGCACGAAGGCGATGCGCGTGATCGTCTCGCCACCCCGGTCCCACTGGGGCCGCTCCTCCACCAGGTACGCCTCGGCGTCGGCGGGGAGCAACGCGTCCTGGCGCGTGATCGCGATGGCGGCGACATCCTCCGGCCGGCCCGTCGCACCCTCGCCGACGGGCAGGTACAGCTCATCGGCGTCGTCCGGGATCGCACCGAGGAGCGCGGCGATGACTTTCACCTCGCGGTCAGAGTAGAACCTGTCCCGTGAACGCCGCCGACCTCGAGACCAGCGCCGTGTTCCGCGAGCTGGTCGACGAGGTGCGCGCCCTCGAGGCGAAGCTGTACGACGGGCCCAACGCACCCCAGGACGAGCAGTCGGTGCTCGAGGGGTACAAATGGATCTTCTCGATCTTGCAGGTCGCGTTCGACGCCTACGTGTGGGCGGACACCGCCAACCCGCGCTTCGTCGACATCGTCGGTCCGTACAAGAAGTGGGGCGGCGACAACGCCGACGCGTTCTACCAGTACGCGCCCATCGATCCCCGCCGCACCTACCGGGTGCGGGGCAAGAAGGGCGACGCCGTCTATCTCTCTCTCACGGTGTACGGCGGTCCTGACGACGGCCATTACTCGGAGCGCATCGTCGGCACCGTGAACGACCGGATGCTCGACATCGCGCCCGACGGCACGTTCGAGCTCGTCCTCAGCCCGGAGCCGCACGAGGGAACGTGGCTGAAGCTCGAGCCCGACGCAGTGTGCGCGATCACGCGCGACTACCTCGACGACCCGGTGCACGATCGGCGGCTCGAGTGGCACATCGAGGCTGTCGACCCCCCGGGGGCCTACCGGCTCGACGACGCCGAGCTCGCCCGCCGCTTTCGCGCTGCCGTCACCTGGTTGCGGGACCAGGCCAACATCGTCCCGCTCGCGCTCGGCGATCCCAACACGGTCGACGAGCCGTACCCCGTCCCGCAGCAGACCTTTGGATGGGCCGCCGGCGACGCCGCCTACGCGATGGGCAGCTTCGACCTCGCCGACGACGAGGCGCTCGTCATCGAGGGTCGCTCGCCCGAATGCGCGTTCTGGAACATGTGCCTGTGGAACCAGTTCCTGCACACGTACAACTACGACTACGAGCGCGTCACGATCAACGGCGGGCAGGTGCGGTACGAGGACGACGGCTCGTGGACGATCGTCGTCGCCCACCGTGATCCCGGCCATCCGAACTGGGTGTCGCCCGCCGGACACCCGCGCGGGCGCATCTGGTTCCGCTGGTTCTACCCGTCCGAGACGCCCGCCCGTCCGACGACCCGGGTCCTCGAGGTCCCCTGAACGCGGCAGCGATGATGGGGTCGAACCGGAATGGAAGCGACGAGGTCGCTCTCGGTAGCCTGCGCGTCTTGTTGGAGCGCAAACGGGGTGTCCGCGCGCGTGCTGTCGGATGGTGGCGGCGGCGCGCCACCGATGCGGCCGAGCGGGTGCCTCTTCGTCGCACGGGCGCAGTGTCGTGCGGGGTGCTGATCGGAGCGCTCCTGCTGGTCCGGGTCTTCGGCGTGACCCCTCCCCGAGTGCTCTTGGCGCTGGTGTTCACGGTGTTCGTAGTGGTCATCCTCTGGTGCCAGTGGCGGGCGAACGAGATGGACGACGGCGCCCCGGTGGCGGTCTTGACTGGGCTGCCGTCTCGGTTCGCAAGGATGGTCGCGGTACTCCGCCGGGAGCACACCCGCGACACGGTCCGGGAGTGGCTCCACGCCGCAGGCCGGGCCTTGGGCGGCATCCCACCCCCGGACGTGTCGCCGCCCGTTCTCGAAGACTCGGCCTCCGGTGAATCGAGCTCCCGGCACGCTGCTTGACCAGGCCCCGTGTTCGCCGGCGAGCACAGCGCCGGGCCTTATTTCACGCCGAGGACGCACACGACCGCGGTCGGCTTCAGGGCGAGTGTCTCGACGCGCACCTCGGTGAACCCGACTTCCGTGAAGTGCGCTGCGATCTGACGGCCTGTGCGCGCCGCCACCTCGTTGGTCGAGCCGGGGCCGCGCGGCTGATAGGCGATCGCGACCTGTCCACCCGGCCGCAACAGATCGTGGAGTTCCTTCAATCGCGCGACAGGGTCGTCCCAGAACATCAGCGAGTTGACGGCGAGGATCTTGTCGAACGGCGCGCCGAAAGCCGGCAGCGCGTTCGCGGAACCGAGGCGCAGGTCGACGCGGCCGTCGCTCACGGCGGCCGCGTTGCGCTTCCGCGCTTGCTGCACCATCAGCTGGGAGTGATCGACGCCGACGACGAGGCCGTTCGTCGCGCGTCTCGCGAATTCTTGGATCGCGATCCCGGGGCCGAACCCGATCTCGAGCACGCGGTCCTGCGCCTGCACGTCGAGCAGCCCGACCGCCCAGATGTTGCGTTCCCGGTTCGACCCGCGCTTCGCCATCACCCACCCGGCGGCACGGCCGCCGAACCCGTGTGGCTGATGGAACTGGCTGACCAGCGCATGTGTCGTCTTCTGCTTGAGTCCCATGGCCACGATCCAAATACTTCAAGTACGCTTCAAGTCAAGGGATGGCGGCTGAACTGCTGACGATCGGGGAGCTCTCGCGACGCACCGGCGTCGCCACGTCGGCATTGCGCTACTACGAGGACGTCGGTCTCCTCCGTCATGCCACCCGGATCTCCGGTCACCGCCGCTACCGACCCGAGGCGGTCGGCGTGGTCGGCACCGTGCTCCTCCTTCGCGACACCTTCACGCTCGACGAGATCCGCCGGCTCATGGCGGCCCGCGCGAAGTCCCCGGGAGCCTGGCGCGAGCTCGCACGTCGCAAGCTCGCCGAGCTCGAGGAACGCATCGCCGAAGCCGAGGCCGCCCGCGTCGCCGTCGAGCACGCGCTGGCGTGTCCGCACGAGGACATCGTCGGCTGCCCGAACTTCCAGCACATCGTGCGCCTCCGGCTTGCGGGCAAGCCGATCGACGGCGTGCACCCCGCGTGAGCTAGCCGCCGCAGGCCAAACTGTTCGCCGTGCCGAACGTTCGCGGCGTCGATATCGAGGTGTCCGACCAGGGCGCAGGCCTGCCGTTCTTCTGGGGCCACGGCCTCGTCAGCAGCATGGAGCAGGAGGACCGCTTCCTGGTCATGAGCTGGGCTCACCTCGCCCGCCGGTACCGCGTCATCCGCTGGGATGCCCGCGGCCACGGGCTGTCGGGCGGAGCTCCCGTGCCCGAGGACTACCGCTGGGACAACCTCGCCCGCGACCTCATTGCCCTCGCCGACGAGCTCGGCATCGACCAGTTCGTCGCCGGCGGCGCGTCGATGGGCGCCGCGACGGCGCTGCATGCCGCGATCCAAGCGCCGGAGCGCGTTGTCGGGCTCGTGCTCATGCTCGCCCCGACTGCGTACGAGACGCGAGACGAGCAAGCCGACCTGTACCGAGCGGCCGCGGTGCTCGTCGAGCGAATCGGGAAGGACGCCTATCTCCAGCAGCTGAGCAACCTTCCGGCGCCCGGGATCCTCGCCGATTTCGCCGACCGGTTCAGTCCCGTGCCCCAGGTGTCAGAACCGCTGCTGCCGGCAGTCCTCCGCGGCGCGGCGAACAGTGACCTGCCGCCGGAGGAAGCGGTGCGCCGAGTCACCGCGCCCGCGCTCCTGCTGCCCTGGGTCTCCGACGACGGCCACCCGCTGTCGACGTCCGAGCGCCTGCTCGAGCTCCTGCCCAACGTCCAGATCCACGTCGCGTATCACCTGCGCGACGTAGGGACCTGGACCGACCGGATCGACGCGTTCCTCGGACGGCTGACCGCGGTCGAGCGCAGCTAGCAGGCCCTACGACTCCTCTTTCACCCCGAACCGGTCGATGTAGAACCCCAGGGCCCGGCGGAGCTCGACGGGATCGAGGCCGAAGTCGGCGAGGTCGTAGCGGATGCCGCCGAACTTGCCGCGCGGATGCTCGTCCATGAACGCCTGCATCGCAGCCCGGGCGCCTTCGGTCGTGGGCTGGCCGGCGAGCTCGTAGATGCGATCGACCATGGCGACGTCGTCGGCCATGAACTCGTCGAAGGAAACGTCGATCGACTGGCCGGCGGGGAGCGCGTCGCGCTCGTCGGCGCACGAACGGAGCATCCGCTCGATGCGATCGGCCCAGTAACCGCCGATGAAGCGCGGATCGACGCGCTCGTGGCTCAGCCGGGCGGTGTAGGTGATCATCGTCGCCACCGACGTCGTCACCGAGACCGGGTCGCGATGCGTGACGACGAACGTCGCGTCGGGAAACGTGGCCCGCAGCGCCGGGAACTGCTCGATGTGCTGGGGCGACTTGAGCACCCACCG
>DASZGY010000116.1:0-16590 GCA_035938395.1 Acidimicrobiia bacterium | reverse complement strand
GCGTTCGTCGCCGCGCCGCTCAACATCGTGAACGGGAACACGCCGGTCGTGATCCTCACCCAACAGGTGGAGACGCAGCCGCTCGGCCGGGCGGGCCCGTTCTTCCTCCTCGCCGGGGCGCTGGCGCTCGCCGTCGCCGGGATCGTCGCGTTCTACCTCGCGCGGCGGCTGACGCGACCGCTGACCGCGATGGGACAGACCGCCGACCGGATCGCGGGCGGAGACCTCTCCGCTCGCGTCGACCTCGGCAAGCACCCCGACGACGAGCTGGCGGGGCTGGCGCGCGCGCTCGACGGCATGGCTGCACAGCTCGAGGCGGCGCGGGGACTCGAGCGCGGGTTCCTCCTCAGCGTGTCACACGATCTGCGAACGCCGCTGACGTCGATCGGCGGGTACGCCGAGGCGATCGCCGACGGCGCGGTCGAAGGTCGCGACGCGCAGAAGCGCGCCGCCGAGATCATCGGCGCCGAGGCCCGGCGGCTCGAGCGTCTCGTGGCCGACCTGCTCGACCTGGCCCGGCTGGACGCGCACGAGTTCTCGCTGACGCCGCGACCGTTCGACGCCACCGAGGTCGTGGGCGAGGCGGTCGAGGCCTTCCACCCGTCGGCCCGGGAGCTCGGTGTCGCGCTCGCCGTCGACGGTCCGGCAACGGCGCCGGTCGACGCCGATCCGGAACGGCTCGGGCAGATCGTCGCCAACTTGGTCGAGAACGCACTGAAGTACGCACGCGCGCGCGTCGCGGTCGGCGTGGCTGCGGAGAACGGGACGCTGGAGGTGCGGGTCGACGACGACGGGCCCGGCATCGACCCCGGAGACCTGCCCCACGTCTTCGAACGGCTGTACACGTCCCGGACCGTTCCGGGTCGCAAGGTCGGCACCGGGCTCGGCCTCGCCATCGTGCACGAGCTCTCCGCCGCGATGGGTGGTACGACCGACGTGCGCGCTCTCGACGGTCAGGGCACCCGCTTCGTCGTCAGGATCCCCGCCGCTCAGTAGAACGGGCGCCGAGTGCATACCAGACGGTCGCGGCGACCAGCCAGGATGCGTTGATCGCGACGGCACGGGGGTCGCCCTTGAGCGCCCAGCCGGTCACGATCGCGGCCACCGCGAGATCGTGCGCGACGAGCCACTTCAGACGGCGCTCGCGCACGACGGGCACGAAGCGCAGGATCACGACGATCGACACCGGATAGCCGAACACGAACAGCGCGGTGGCCGTCGCGTCGGTGCTCACGCCGAGACGGGCAGCGCCTCGACGACCGCCCGGCCCGTACCTCCGTCCCAGCGCAGCTGGACCTCGGCGGGCGGATCGACTTCGTGGCGCACGTAGCCGAGAGCGGCGGCGGGCACGTCGTCGGAGGCGACGCTGCTCGTCACCGTCCCGACGACCTTGTCGCCGGACACGATCTCACTGCCTCTCGGCGGCCGTCCGTCCGCGATCGAGGTGAGGCGCCGGAGGTACCGGTTCACGCGCCCACGCGTGTCGATGCGGCACACGAGCTCCTGGCCGAGGAAGCAGCCCTTCGTGAACGAGACCGCGTCACGCTCCAGGAACGCCTCCTGCGGGATCGTCTTCTCGTCGAGGTCGTATCCCTGCCGCGGGACGCCCACCTCGATGCGCAGCGCCTCGTACGCGTCGAAGCTGCACGACGCCACGCCCGCGGCGGTCAACCGGTCAGCGGCGCTCGCCACGGTCGAAGGTGGACCGACGACGTCGAACCCGTCGGCACCGGGCCACGGAGCGCGCACGACGACCGCGTCGTCGAAGGCGACGTGCGCATGAGGCGCGGCCGGCAGGTCCACGCCGAGAGCGGACGCGACGTCGACTGCGCCCGGACCGCGCACCGCCAGCGAACCCCAGCTCTCCGTGCGGTCGGAGACGTCGCACTTCACCCGGATGCGGAACCGGTTCAGCGACGCCGCCAGCTGCTCCCCGAATCCCGGATCACAGTCCAACCACGCCTCGCCGCCCACCCGGAGCAGACGGAAGTCGATGTCGAGCTTGCCTTGCGGGGTGAGCAGCAACGAATGAACGCCTTGGCCGTCGCCGACCGTGTCGAGGTCGGCCGAGACGAGGCTCTGGAGGTACGACCAGGCGTCCGGGCCCGTGACGAGCACGGCGCCGCGTTCGGAGGTGTCGGCCACCCCCGCGGTCGTCCGGAGGGCTTCGAGTTCGTCCCGCACACTCATGGCATCCCGCTCCCGGTCTCCAGCGTGTCGAGCGACGCGAGACGCTGCGCCGCGGCCGCCGCAGTCAACAACGCCTTGGCCTTGTTGTGGCATTCCAGGTTCTCGTCGTCCGGGTCCGAGTCGGCCACCACGCCGGCGCCGGCGGCGACGCTCGCGCGTCCTTCACGCCAGAGCATCGTGCGGATGGTGATGGCGGTGTCGAGGTTGCCGGAGAAGTCGAAGTAACCGACGACCCCGGCGTACGGACCGCGCTTCCTCGGCTCGAGGTCGTCGATGATCTCCATGGCGCGCACCTTGGGCGCCCCGCTCACGGTCCCGGCCGGGAACGTCGCACGGAGCACGTCGACCGCGGTCTTCCCGTCGGCGAGGTCACCCGACACCTGGCTCGTCATGTGCATCACGTGCGAGTAGCGCTCGAGCGTCATGAGCTCGTCGACGCGTTCGCTGCCGTACCGCACCACCCGTCCGACGTCGTTGCGGGCCAAATCGACCAGCATGATGTGCTCGGCTCGCTCCTTCGGGTCCTCGATCAGCTCGGCGGCCATGCGACGGTCGTGCTCGTCGGTCCTCCCCCGCCACCGCGTGCCCGCGATCGGACGGCTGATCACCCGACCGTCGACGAGCTTCACGAGCGCCTCCGGTGACGACCCGACGACAGTCGCCTCGGGATGCGCAAGGAAGTACATGTACGGGGACGGGTTGATCTGCCGAAGCACGCGATACACCTCGAACGGATCGAAGTCGCCGTCCAGATCGAAGCGCTGCGCAAGGATGATCTCGAAGATGTCGCCCGCAAAGATGTACTCGCGCGCGGCTTCGACCGCGGCCTGGAACAGACCGCCCGGCATCGTCGACGTGAACGACGGCAGCTCGTCCATCTGCTCCGGCGGGGGCGCCGACGGCACGTACGGGAGCGGCCGCGCGAGCTCGTCGACGCTCGCATCGAGCCGGGCTTGCGCAAGGTCGTACGCCACGCCGGCGTCGTCCGCGCTCGCAGCCGGAACGACGAACACGTTCTCGATGAGGAAGAGACGCTGCCGGTAGTGATCGAACGCGGTGACGTGACCGGTCAGCGAGAGGACGGCGTCGGGGTAGCCCAGGTCGTCGGACGGCACGTCGGGCAAGCGCTCGATCTCGCGCACGACGTCGTAGCCGAGGTAGCCGACGAGGCCGCCGTGGAAGGGCGGCAGGTCCGGCAGGGTCGGCGCCCGGTACCACGCCAGCAGTGCTTCCAGGGCGGCGAGGATTCCCTCGTCGCGCGGCAAGCCGGGCGCGGCGGCTCCACCGCTGATCTCCACGTGTTGCCCGCGAGCGACGAGCGTGAGGGCGGGGTCCCGCCCGATGAACGAGAACCGGCCCCAGTGCTCGCCGTGCTCGACCGACTCCAGCAGGAAGCCCTCGCGATCGCCGACGAGCTTGGCGAACGCCGACACCGGGGTCTCGAGGTCGGCCAGCACCTCGCGCCAGACCGGCACGACCGTGTAGTCGCGCGCCAGCGCGACGAACTCATCGCGTGTCGGGCCGCTCACAACTTGCCGGGCGGCGCCCCGCTCCCGAACGCGCGAAAGAAGCAGGTGCGCTCGCCGGTGTGGCAGGCCCCGCGGCCCTCCTGCTCGACCACGAACAAGAGAGCGTCCATGTCGCAGTCGTAGTACGCGGCGCGCACCCACTGCCGGTCGCCGGAGGTGTCGCCCTTGCGCCAGTGCTCCTTGCGGCTCCGGCTCCAGAACCAGGTGCGCCCCTCGTCGAGGGTGCGGCGAAGGGCTTCGGCATCCATCCACGCGAGCATGAGCACGCGGCCCGTCCCGTCTTCCTGGACGATGGCAGGGACGAGCCCGTCGGCGTCGAAGGCGACGGCGGCGAGCTCCTCCTCGGCGGCCACGATCGGCGTTGCAGTCGGCATCGTTGAGCGAGCGTAGCCGTGGACTTTGGCCGCTCCGGTCGCCTTTAGGATGACGCCAATGACACCGGAGGACATGAAGGCGCTCTGGGCGTCGCACTGCAAGTACGAGTTCGAGCTCCGTGACGTCGAAGGCGCGCTGAGCACCATGGTCGACGACCCGTATCTCTGGAACGTCCCCACCATGTGCGGCGGGCGCGGCCAGGAAGGCATGCGGCTCTACTACCGCGACAACTTCGTGGGCACGATGCCCGCCGACGCCGGGATCTCGTCGGTGTCGCTCACCGTCGGCGACGATCAGATCGCCGAGGAGGTCATCCTCTCGTTCACCCACGACCGCGAGATGCCGTGGCTCCTCCCGGGGGTCGCGCCGACGGGCCGCCGGGTCGAAATCCCACAGCTGGCCGTGGTCGCGGTGCGCGACGGCAAGATCGCCCACGAGCACATCTGGTGGGACCAGGCCTCGGTGCTGGCGCAGGTCGGCCTGCTCGATCCCGCTCGCGTTCCCGCCTTCGGCGTGGACACCGCCGCTCGCCTGCGGGACCTTCCGCCGTCGTGAGCGCCACTCCCCCCGTCGCCCCGCGCCGCCCGATCGTTCTGCGCGCGCACGGCGACGAGCGGGTCGACGACTGGTTCTGGCTCCGCGACCGCGACGACCCGCAGGTGCGGAAGTACCTGGAGGCCGAGAACGCATACACGCGCGAGGCGATGGCCCGGACCGAACCCCTGCAGCAGCAGCTGTTCGAGGAGATCAAGAGCCGGGTCCAGGAGACCGACGCGAGCGCGCCGGTCCGCAAGGGACCGTACGAGTACTTCAGCCGCACGATCGAGGGCCGGCAGTACGGGATCCAGTGCCGGCGCCCCGCGCGGACACCGGGTCTGCCCGATCCGTTCGCCGCGCCGGGCACGCCTCCCGGCGAGGAGGTGCTGCTCGATCAGAACGAACTCGCCGCCGGGCACGACTACTTCGCGCTCGGCGGCTTCGCCGTCAGCCCGAACCACACCCGCCTCGCGTACTCCGTCGACGTCACGGGCGGCGAGCGCTACGAGCTGCGCTTCCGCGACCTCACGACCGGCGACGACCTGCCCGACGTCGTCCCCGACGTGTACTACGGCTTGGCGTGGGCGAACGACGACCGCACGTGCTTCTACGTGCGACCCGACGACGCCATGCGCCCGTGGCAGGTGTGGCGCCACCGGCTCGGGACGCCCGCCGAGGACGACGAGCTCGTGTACCAGGAGGACGACGAACGCTTCTACACCTCGGTCGGGCGCACGCGCACCGGCCGCTACATCGTCGTCTCGCTCGGATCGAAGATCACCAGCGAGGCGTGGTTCGTCGACGCCGACGATCCCGAGGGTGCGCCGCAGGTGGTGACGCCGCGCCGCGAGGGCGTCGAGTACCACATCGAGCATCACCACTCCGCCGACAACGGCGACCGGTTCTTCGTCGTCACGAACGACGGCGACGCCGAGAACTTCAAGCTCATGGTCACCACGGTTGCCCAGCCGGGCCGCGAACACTGGCGGGAAGTCGTCCCGCACCGCGCCGACGTCCGGCTCGAGGACGTGGACGCGTTCGCGGACCACCTCGTGCTGTCGGAGCGGGCCGAGGGGCTCGAACGGATCGTCGTGCGACGCCTCGCGGACGACGACAGCCACGTCGTCGCGATGCCGGACCCCGTGTACTCGGCCGGTGTCGGCGCCAACCCGGAGTTCGAGACCCGCACCGTCCGATTCGAGTACACGTCGCTCGTCGCCCCGGTTTCCAGCTACGACTACGACCTCGAGGCGCGGGAACGCACGCTCGTCAAGCGCCAGCCCGTCCCGGGCTACGACCCCGACGCGTACGAATCGCACCGCCTCTGGGCCACGGCTCCTGACGGCGTCCGCGTGCCCGTCTCGGTGGTCCACCGTCGCGGGCTCGCGCACGACGGCACCGCGCCGGCCTTGCTGTACGGCTACGGCTCGTACGAGATCTCGATCGACCCGTCGTTCTCGGCGGCGCGGGTGAGCCTCCTCGAGCGCGGTGTCGTGTTCGCGATCGCGCACATCCGGGGCGGCGGTGAGCTCGGCCGCCGTTGGTACGAGGACGGCAAGCTCGAGCACAAGCCCAACACCTTCACCGACTTCATCGCCTGCGCCGAGCACCTCATCGCCGAGGGATACGCCGCGCCCGACCGGCTGGCGGCCCGGGGCGGGAGCGCGGGCGGGCTGCTGATGGGCGCGGTCGTGAACCTCAGGCCCGATCTGTTCCGCGCCGTGGTCGCCGAGGTGCCCTTCGTCGACTCCCTCACCACCATCCTCGACGAGACGCTCCCCTTGACCGTGACCGAGTGGGAGGAGTGGGGGAACCCGGTCGCCGACCCCGAGATCTACAAGGTCATGAAGTCGTACGCCCCGTACGACAACGTCGAGGCGAAGGACTACCCGGCGATGCTCGTCACGGGCGGTCTGAACGACCCGCGCGTCTCGTACTGGGAGCCGGCCAAGTGGGTAGCGAAGCTGCGGACGATGAAGACCGACGACCGCCCGCTGCTGCTCAAGACCGAGATGGGCGCCGGCCACGGCGGTCCGTCGGGTCGGTACGACGCCTGGCGTGACGAGGCCCTGGTCCTCGCCTTCCTCCTCGTCCAGCTCGGCGTCGCTTAGCCGGGCATCGGCAGGATCGCGGCGAGCTGGCGGCTCTGCGCGAGCAGCACGCCGTCGCGGCTCCAGATCTCGCCGTCCTCCTCGAGGAAGCCCTCGGCGACGACGTTGGTGCGGAAGTCGGCGAGCACGTAGTCCTCGGGCTTGGCGTCCGCGAGCGGCAGCGACGAACGGAAATGGATCGTCAGGTCGACGGTCGGGACGATGATCTGCGCCTCGACGCGGCCGAAGACAGCGGGGATGACGGCGTCCGTGATCGCGGCGGCCACGAGCCCGTCCACCACCCTGCCTTCGGGGAGTCGGATCCAGCGAGTGATCACAGCCTCGCCCGTGGCCTGCGGGAAGCCGCCCCGCACGATCCGGTTCTCCCAGCGCATCGCGATGTCGGGGATGAACGGGTCGTCGGTCGGCACTTCGACGACCTCGCACCGGTCGGGCGCCGGCGCGGCGGGCGGCCGCAGGTCGGAGAACTCGGGGCCGGCTCGAGCCTTCGAGAACGCTCCCAACGCCAAGCCGATGAGCTTGCCGTCCTGCGTGAGGCGCGCCGAGCAGGACGTGAGGGACCGGCCGGCGCGCTCGATCGTCGTGGCAACCTCGAGAGCGCCCTCGGCCGGCGGCGCGACGTAGTGCACCGTGAGCGACCGCGGCGACCGCTCGGCATCGCCCACCGCCTCGGTGAGCGCCCGCAACACGATCGCGGCCAGGTATCCGCCGTTCGGGCCTCGATGCACCCACCACGCCCGATCGAGCCGGCTCTCGAAGCGACCGTCGCCGAGCGGCCGCACCGCGGTCTCGCGATCGAAGTCGAATGTCCGGGCCACGAAGGCGGCAGCCTACGCTGCGCGCATGCCCGAGCCGATGCGCTTGACCACCGCCGACGGCGTCACGCTCGAAGCAGAGCTCGCGCTGCCCGACGGCTCGCCGCGCTGCGGGATGGTGCTCTGCCACCCGCATCCGCAGTACGGCGGAACGATGCGCTCGATCGTGATCAGTGCGCTGTTCGACGCCCTCCCGCCGCGCGGCGTCGCGTGCCTGCGCTTCAACTTCCGCGGCGTCGAGGGCAGCGAGGGCGCGCACGACTTCGGCAACCTCGAGCGCGTCGACGCCGAGACCGCGGTCGGCGCGTTGGGCGAGCGTCTCTCTCCGGGGACGCCCCTGATCCTGACCGGCTGGTCGTTCGGCGCCGACATGGCGCTCTCGGTACGAGACCCGCGCGTCGACGCCTGGATGGCGATCGCGCCTCCGGCCGTGGTGGTGCACGACATCGACGGGCTCACCGGCGATCCCCGCCCCAAGCTCCTCGTGCTGGCCCAGCACGACGAGTACCGCGACCCCGCGGAGGTCACGGAGCTCGCCGAGTCCTGGGCCAACACCGACGTCCACGTCGTCGGTGGTGCATCGCATTTCTTCGTCGGGCGCACCGACCGCCTCGTCGAGCTCGCGGCCGGCTACGTGGACGAGCTCGCGCCCGCGCCGAGCGTCTGAGCTACATCTTCGCCAGGCCGATCACATTCCCGTCGGGGTCGGTGAACATCGCGATCTCCGGGCCCTCGGGAACCTGCATCGGCGGCATGACGACCTTGGCGCCGAGCTTCTCCGCCTCGTTCAACTTGGCCTGCACGTCGTCGACGTTCACGTAGAACGCCGTGTACGGCCCGCTGCCGTCGGGCGGCTTCGAAATGCCGCCGCCGATGCCCTCGCCCGCGCTGTCGGTGTCGACGATCCCGTAGTTCATCGGGTTGGAAGCGTCGATCTTCCAGCCGAACAGGTCCGCGTAGAACTTGTTGGCGACTTCGGTGTCGTTCACGCCGATCTCGAAGTGGACAACCGGGTTACCCATGGATGTGCTCCTGTCTGTCGGGGGTCTTCCTTCTCTACATCGTTTCCTCGCTCCGCGGATTGCATCCACGGGTCCGGCCCGGCGTGCCCACCGCCGGCGGACCGCGGCCGGGCGAAGGAGTTCTCCCACCCCTCGGCGTCCCGGTCCTCGGGGCCGCCTGCGAGAGCCTGGTCCTCACCTTCCCAGCCCCCAGATGAACACGAGCCCCTCGTTCGGTGAAACCCGGCCAAAACCTGATAGCTCCTCTCAGATCCCCTACGATGTGGGCGCCGCGGCGGAGGTTTCGCCCACCTTGGGGGGATGTGAGCGAAAACAAGCGGTTCACCTATCAGCCCGCCCTTGATGGGCTCCGCGCGTTCGCGGTTCTTTCCGTGTTCGCGTATCACCTCGACGCGGGATGGGCGCGCGGCGGATTCCTCGGCGTCGACACCTTCTTCGTCCTCTCCGGCTTCCTGATCACGTCGCTGCTGGTCGGCGAGTGGGCGCGGCACGGCGGCATCAGCTTCGCCGGGTTCTGGGCGCGGCGGGCGCGGCGCTTGCTCCCCGCGCTGCTGCTCGTGCTCCTCGCCGTCGCCGCGTTCGCCGTGCTCGCGGCGCCGGCCGAGCAGCTCGACCGCCTGCGCGGCGACGGACTCGCCACGCTCTTCTACGGAGCGAACTGGCGGTTCATCTCGTCCGGTCAGTCGTACTTCGACCTGTTCACGGAGGCGTCGCCACTGCGGCACATGTGGTCGCTCGCGATCGAAGAGCAGTTCTATCTCGTCTGGCCGCTCATCACGTTCGCGTGCCTACGCCTTGCGCGCGGGCGGCACTGGTTGCTCGGCCTCGTGTGCGGGGCCGGCGCAGGAGCCTCCATCGCGACCATGGCTGTGCTCTACGACCGGAGCGATCCGTCACGCGCGTACTACGGCACCGACAGCCGTGCGCACCTGCTGCTCATCGGAGCCGGCCTCGCGCTCATCCTGGCCCGCTGGGCTCCCGCGCGGGGCGCGTCGCGCTCGACCGTGAACGCACTCGGTTTGGCCGGTGCTGTCGCGTGCCTCGCGTTCTGGGCATTCGTCCCCGACACCGCGCCGTGGATGTACCGCGGCGGGTACGCGGTGTTCGGCGTCTGCGTCGCCGCCGTCATCACGTCCGCGGTGCAACCCGGTCGGTTCGCCTTGCGGTCTTTCCTCTCACTCGCGCCGCTCGTCTGGATAGGGCGTATCTCGTACGGCCTGTACCTGTGGCACTGGCCCGTGATCGTCGTCGTCTCGCCGGCGCGGACCGGTCTCGACGGGGCGCAACTCACCGTCGTGCGCGTCGGACTGACGTTCGCGCTCGCCACCGCCTCCTTCTACCTGGTCGAGCAGCCGATCCGGCGAGGGGTGCTGCGCGGGCGGTGGGCGATGGCGGTGTCGCCGTCGGCGTTCGTCGCGACGGGCGTCGTCGTCCTGGTGGCTACCGCCGGCGCCGCGCCGCTGCCGAAGTACCTCCAGGGCGGCCCCAACCAGCTCACCTCGCGCGCCGAGCATCTCCCGTCGCCCCAGGCCCAACCGGCGCCGCCCCCCCAGGCGGCCGTCGCCGCTCCCGCCGGTGCGCCGGCGACTCCTCCGCCGCGGCGCATCATGCTCGTCGGCGACTCGCTGGCCGAGAGCCTGCTCGACGCGCTCAAGGCCGCCGCCGCCGAACAGGGCGCGGAGCTGTACCCGGCGTCGGTGCCGGGATGCGGCATCCTCGGCGGGCAGCCCATCGACCTCAGCGGCGCGCCGTTCAAGTGGTCCGCCACGTGCGAGCGGGAGATCCCGAAGTACCAGACCACCCGCCTGGCGCAGATCCATCCGGACGTCGTGATCTGGCTGAGCGGTTGGGACCGCGACGACCGGCTCGTCGACGGCCAACGCGTCAGCATCAGCACGTTGTCGGGACGCGCGATGTTCTCCCAGCTCATCGACCAGTCGGCGACGCGCCTCACCTCGACCGGCGCCCGGTTGGTGATGATGACGGTCGCCCCGACGGCCCCCAGCGACCTGGCGCCCGACCCGCCGGCCGACCCGACCTTCGAGCTCATGAACCGACTGCTGCGCGAGTACGCACGCACACACACTGATCTGGTCTCGGTGGTCGACCTGGCCGGGATGCTGTGCCCGTCGGGCCGTCAACCGTGCCCGGAGCAGGTCGGAGGTGTGCAACCGCGGCACCGGGACGGGAACCACTTCGAGCCGGACGGCGCCGACTGGGTCGCTCGCCAGCTCATGCCGCAGGTGATGGCGGGGACACCGGGCTCGGGCGTCGACGCGGCCGCCGCCGCCCAGGCGACCGCGAACGCGTCAGTGGGCAAGCACGCCTGACCTGCGGGCCCGCGAGGGCGCTCAGGCCTCGGCGCGCACGCCGGCCTGCATCGGGGCGAGGCCGTGACGTTCGAGGAGTGACTGCCGGCGCTCGACGATCGCCTGCCACTCGGCGAACTCGTGGTCGTAGTGAGCTCGATCGCCTTCCTCGTAGGCGTGCTCGAGCTCGTCGAAGGCGGTGTCCTCGGCGTCCAGGAGCTGCCGGTACCGCTGCAGGAACCCTTCCTCGACCACCCCGTTCGCCTCGGTCATGCGACCCCCTCCGCGCCGTGCGGCGCCGGCCGACGCCGTCGTCGCCGACCGTACCCCGACTCGGCCGCCGGGTCAGCTGACGGCGGCGAGCGCCTCGTCGACTCCGAACCGGCCCTCGTAGATCGCCCGGCCGACGATCGCGCCCGCCAGCGACCGGTCGCCCGCACGCAGGCCGCGCAGCGCGATGAGGTCCTCGAGCGCGCCGACGCCGCCGCTGGCGATCACCGGCAGGGTGGTCGTCTCGAGAACGCCACCCAGCTGGCCGAGGTCGGGGCCGGTCATCGTGCCGTCGCGGCCGATCTCGGTGACCACCAGGGCAGACGCCCCGCTTGTCTCGAGGTGCCCGGCGACGTCGAGGAGGTCCTCGCCCGTCGAGTCGATCCAACCGCGCACGGCGACCTCGCGGCCCCGGGCGTCGAGCCCGACGGCGACCTTTCCCGGGTGGAGCGTCGCGAGCTCTCCCACGAGCTCCGGCCGCTCGATCGCGCCCGTTCCCACCACGATCCGCGCCGCGCCGGCCGCGAGGAGGTCGCCGCCAGCCTCCACGCTCCGGACACCGCCGCTGGCCTGCACCCGGCACGGGACGGCGGCGCAGATCGCCTCGACGACCGCGAGGTTGACGCGCTCGCCGGTGCGGGCGGCGTCGAGGTCGACGACGTGGATCCACTGCGCGCCCGCATCGGCGAAGACGTGCGCGACGCGCACCGGGTCGTCGCCGTACACCGTCTCGGCTGCGAAATCGCCCCGGCGCAGCCGTACGACCTGCCCGCCGCGCAGGTCGATCGACGGATAGAGGTCGAAGGACACGCGCTTACAGCGCGCCCTTCGTCGACGGGACGCCGGTGCCTTCGATCTTCACCGCGTCCCGCAGGCTGCGGGCGACGCCCTTGAAGGACGCCTCGATGATGTGGTGACCGTTCTTGCCCGAGAGCGAACGCATGTGCAACGTGATCCCGGCCGCGAACGCGAAGGCGCGCCAGAACTCCTCGGCCAGCTGCGGGTCGAAGGTCCCGATCCACTCGGATCTCGGGTCGACCTCGTAAACGAGGAACGGCCGACCGGAGAGGTCGAGCGCGACCTGGACGAGCGCCTCGTCGAGCGGCACGACGGCGCTCGCGAACCGGCGGACGCCCGCCTTGTCGCCGAGCGCCTCCTTGAACGCCGTGCCGAGCACGATGCCGACGTCTTCGATCGTGTGGTGCGTGTCGATCTCGAGGTCGCCCTCGGCCTCGATGCGCAGGTCCCAGCCGCCGTGCTTCCCGAGCTGCTCGAGCATGTGGTCGAAGAACGGAATCCCGGTGGACGCGCTCGCCTGCCCCACGCCGTCGACGTCGAGCGCGAGCACGATCTTGGTCTCTTTCGTCTCGCGGTGCTGCTGCGACGACCGGCTCATGCGACCTTCACCTCCTCGACAGCCTCGCGCAGCGCGGCGAGAAAGGCGTCGTTCTCCTCGGGTGTGCCGACGGTGACCCGCAGGCACCCGGTCAAACGAGGCCAAGCCGAGAAGTCGCGCACCAGGACGCCGCGGTCGACGAGCCGCTGCCAGAGCGCGTGGCCGTCGCCGCGGACGCGGAGCAGGACGAAGTTGGCTCCCGACGGGAACACGGTGACACCCTCGACTGCCTCGAGCTCGGCCTGGAGCCGCTCCCGCTCCCGGACCAGGAGCGCGACGCGCTCGTCCATCTCGCCGCCGTACCGGAGAGCGAGCACACCGGCGAGCTGGGTCGGCGCCGCCAGGTGGTAGGGCAGGACGACCTTCTCGAGTTCCTCGATCACCCACGGCGGCGCGACGCAGAAGCCGAGGCGGAGCGCCGCCATCGACCAGACCTTCGAGTACGTGCGCGCCACGACCAGCGGGCGCTCGTCGCCGACCAGGCGGATCGCGCTGCGCTCGGCGAACTCGCCGTACGCCTCGTCGACGACCACCAACCCGTCGGTCGCGTCCAGCAGCGCCTCGACCGTGTCAGCGGGTTCGACGGTGCCGGTCGGGTTGTTGGGGCTACACAGGAACACGAGCGCGGGCCGGTGCTCGGCGAGGAGCGCGCGGGCGGCCGCGGTGTCGACGGTGAAGTCGGCGGTCCGCTCCCCCACGACCACGGCGGTCCCGGTGACGCGGGCGATGTGCGAATGCAGCGCGTACGTCGGCTCGAACACCGCCGTTTTCCGCCCCGCCCCGCCGAACGTGAGCAGCAGCGTCTGGAGCACCTCGTTCGAGCCGTTGGCGCAGAACAGGCGGTCGACCGGTTGGCCCAGCTGGCCGGCCAGCGCGGCGCGCAGCTCTCGTGCGTCGCGATCCGGGTACCGGTTCAGAGGCGTCTGGCGCAATGCGTCCAACCACGCGTCGACGAAATCTTGCGGAGGCGCATATGGGCTCTCGTTCGTGTTGAGCCGTACCGGCACGTCGAGCTGCGGCGAGTGGTAGCCCTCGAGCTCGCCGAGGTCGTCGCGCGGCGAGAGGTGACCGCTCATCGCCGCGTACCGCGCAGCTGGACCGATCGTCCGTGAGCGTCGAGACCCTCCATGTCGGCGAACGCCTGGACGTACGGAGCGACGCGCGCGAGGGCAGCTTGATCCAACGTCACGACGTGGACGTGCTTCCGGAACGAGTCGACGCGCAGCGCGCTTGCGAATCGCGCCGTGCGCGCCGTGGGCAACACGTGGTTGACGCCGGCCACGTAGTCGCCGACGACCGCCGGCGACCAGGGTCCACAGAAGACCGCGCCGGCGTTGCGAACCAGCGGCAACAGGGCTTCGGGGTCGGTGGTGATCAGCTCGAGATGCTCGGGAGCGATCGCGTTCGCCGCCTCGAGCGCCATGGCGGGCGTGTCGACCAGAACGGCACGACCGCCGGACGTCAACGTGGCCTCGATCTCGGCGCGCCGGGGCGCATCGGCCGTGAGCTTGCCGACCGCCTCGTCGACCGCGTCGGCGACCACTTCGTCCCAGGTCACGAGGATGGCGGCGCCGTCCGGGCCGTGCTCGGCCTGGGCCACGAGATCGGCGGCGACCATCGCGGGATCGGCCGTGTCGTCGGCCACGACGACGAGCTCCGACGGCCCGGCCAGCGACTCGATGCCGACGATCCCGGCCACCTCCCGCTTGGCGGCTGTGACGTACATGTTGCCGGGACCGACGATGACGTCGACGGGCCGGATCGTCTCGGTCCCGTACGCGAGGGCGGCAATCGCCTGCGCGCCGCCGACCCGGTACACCTCGTCCACGCCGGCGAGCGCGGCCGCTGCCAGCGTGACGGCCGGCACGCGGCCATCGGGGTCGGGCGGTACGCACAACGCGATCTCGGGGACGCCCGCCACGCGTGCAGGGATCGCCGTCATGAGCACGGTGGAGGGATACGTGGCGCGGCCACCGGGCACGTACAGCCCGGCCCGGTCAACCGGCACGACGAGCTCGCGGAGCAGCACGCCGTTCCGCTCGACCCGCACGTCGCCTCCGAGCTGGGCTTCGTGGTAGGCGGTGACTTCCTCGCGCGCGTATTCGAGGGCGGCACGGAACTCGGGGGGTGCATCTTCGAGCGCGGTGAGCAACTCGTCACCCGGCACGCGCAGATCGTCGATCGTGCAACCGTCGAACTGCTCGGTCAGATCGCGAAGTGCATCGTCGCCGCGGCCCCGAACCTCGGCGATGATCGCGCGCACGCCCTCGACGGCGGACGCGTCCACGGCAACCCTGCGCGCCGTCAACGGGCTGAGGTCGGCGTTCGCGCCGCGAAGATCGAGTCGTGACAGCATCGGGAACCTTCCATCGTAACCATGCACCGATTCCCGACTGTCCGAATTGCCCGTCCCGGTCGAACGCGTGAAGGCTGGCTTCCATGCCCGCGTCGTCGGATCTCGCCGAGCTCTCCACGGTCCGCTCGCAGCTCGAGGAGCTGGCGCGCCGCGTCGAGGCGGTCGCCGACCGGTACGAGGACACGGCCGACTCGCAGATCGCCTCAGATCTGTACACCGCCGAGCGCACGCTGATCAGCGCCCGGCGCGCGGTCGACAAGGCGATCGCCGCCCTCGACGACCTCGCCCGCTCGTAGCGACGCGTCCTCGCTGTAGGGCTCAGTAGTTGTCGAAGAGGTACGGGCGCGGCCCGGCAAAGGCGACGTCGAGAGCGGCGATCTCGCGCGGCCCCGCGTGGTGCAGGAGACCGGCGGCCGCGAGCAGCGACGCCGTCGCCCAGCCCGTGTACAGCGATGCGAGGGCGTTCACCGAGAGGTGTACGTCGCCGGTCCCGCCGGGCGTCAGCTTCCCCTCGCCGCCTTCGACGCGGAGCACGAAGCGGCCGTCGTTCCACGGAGCGACCCGGTCCGCCAGCTGTACGTGCACCTCAGCCCGGACGCCGGCCGGGTAACCGCGGGCGGCGATGGCGCCGGCGGCGTCGACGATGCGTGTCATCCAGTGGTTGGCGGCGACGAACTCGACGACCTGCTCCGGCAGCACGAGCGTCAGCGCATCGAGGGGCATCGCGAGCACGGTGACCGTGTCGACCTGCGCCACGTGCGATCCGATGTGTCGCCAGAGCGTCATCGCGGCGCGGGCGTCGGCGGCAACGAGCTCGTGGACCGTGATGCCGAAACCCCACTGCCGGCGCCCCTGGTGCTGGTCGTACACGACGTAGCCGTCGATCTGGCCGTCGCCGTCGTACACGTAGAGATAGCGATGCGGGCGGTCGAGGGCGGTCCGGTCGGCGCGCCACCTGATGTCGCTGCGATCGACCGCGCCGTTGATGGACGGCGCGACGCGCTCGTAGCACTCGCGCACGGCGTCGAAGTCGGGCGCCCGGCCCGGCCGGAGCCATTCGGGCTCGCCCGGCGGGAGCGTGGCCAGTGACGCGGTCGGGACGCGACGCACGCCGAACTCACCGCCGATCTCCCACCCGAGCCCGCGGTAGAAGCGTGTCGTCGCCGGATGAAGCGTGCTGATGACGAGTCCCTGCTCGTGCATCCGTTCGACGGCACGGTTCAGCAGCCGCGGCGCGATTCCCCGCCCCCGCTGGTCGGGGCGCACGGCGACGGACGCCACCGCGCCCATCGGGACGGACCGACCGCCGAAGAACTGACCCCACGGCATGACCTCGGCCGTGCCGACGAGCTCCGCGCCGCTCCACGCGCCCACGAAATCCTCCATGCGCTTGGACCCCCGCCATGGCTCCTCTCGCTCGGGAGGGCTCGTGAACGCCTCGCTGCAGAGCGCGAACACAGCGTCGGCGTCCTCGTCCCGCGGCGCGCGGATCTCGATGTCCATGCCGCCGATGCTAAGCGGACCCGGGTGTGGTCAGCCGGGCTCCGCGCCGCAGCGGATCGCTTCCCGCGCGCCGCGCACAGAAGCTGTCGACGAACAGCGGCGCGTGCACCTTGACGCCCGCTCCATCACCCCAGCAGGCGGTACGAGGCGCGCAGCGAGGTTCCCCGATCGCCGGTC
>DASZGY010000115.1:0-18834 GCA_035938395.1 Acidimicrobiia bacterium | reverse complement strand
AGCGTCTCCTCGGGCCGGCGCCAGTATCCGGCGAACATCAGGTTCGGGCCCGTGGGCCGGCACACGATCTCGCCGATCTCCCCCACCGGCACTTCGACGTCGTCGTCGTCGACGAGGCGCACGTCGAAGTCGACCGTGTTCCGCTTGCCCGCCGCGCCCGGCTTGTTCGCCTCGCCCGCCGGGAGCATCGAGATCAGCGACGCCTCGGTGAGCCCGTAGCCGGCGCTGAACGTCTTGCAGCCGAAGCGCTCGTTCCAGATGCGGTCGATGTCGGGCGGCATCGGGGCCGCCGCGCACAGGCGCAGCCGGTGCCCCTGCTGGTCGGGGTGGTCGTCGGCGTCGGCGATGAGGATCGCGAGCGAGCCGAGCATCGACGCGATCGTCGCCCCGGTCCTGCGCACCTCCGGCCAGAACCGTGACACCGAGAAACGGCGCGCGATAGCAGACTTGCCGCCGACGACGAGCGTCCCGACCACGCAGACCGAGATCGCGTTGAAGTGGAAGAGCGGAAGCGGGGTGATGACGACGTCGTCGGGGCGGCGCTGCCACGCGCGGGCGATCTGATCCGCCAGCGCAACGATGTAGTTGTGCGGCAGCATGCAGCCCTTCGACGGTCCCGTCGTCCCCGCCGTGTAGATGAAGCACGCAAGATCGGCCGGGCGCACGCCGGCATCCGGAACGGGCTCGTCGGACGACGACCCGAGGAGCCGATCCCAGTCGTGGGTGGGCACGGCGTCGATGACCTCGTCGGGTGGCCCGACGACGACGGCCGCCACCAGCTCGGGGAGCTCCGTCCCGGCCACCGGCGCGACGCGTCCCGCGAAGTCACCCTGGACGACGATCACCTTCGAACCTGAGTCGGCCAGCTGGTGCCGGAGGAAGTCGCCCTTGTACGCCGTGTTCACCGGCACCTGGACGGCCCCGAGCTTCAGCGCGGCAAAGAAGCTGACGACCTGGGCCGGACCGTTCTCCAGGAGCGTGGCGACACGATCGCCCTTCCCGACCCCGAGCTCGCTCAGGGTGTGTGCAAGGCGGTTGCTCTCCGCCTCCATGCGCCGGGCGCTGTACTCGTCACCCTCGAAGTCGAGGTACGGCCCGTCTGGATCGGCTGCAAGGCGGCGGTTGAGCGCCTCGAGCACCGTCGTCTGCGGCCGTTCCGTCACGGACCTGACAGTAGCGTCACGTCCGCCGCATCGAGCAAAGCCGTTCGTAAGCTGCACGCCGTGAGCGAACCGGCGCGCGTGCACCGCTACACCGTCTCGTCGACGTGGCGCGGATCGACGGGCGCCGGGTACGAGGCGTACGACCGATCGCACGAGGTCGAGGCGACGCGGGGTGGGGTGACGCTCGCGCTCTCGGCCGATCCCGCCTTTCGGGGTGATGCGACGCTCCTCAACCCCGAGCAACTCCTCGTCATGGCGGCGTCGTCATGCCAGCTGCTGTCGTTCCTCGCCGTGGCGGCCCGCGCCCGCATCGACGTCATCGAGTACCGGGACGACGCCGAGGGCGAGATGCCCGAGGACGACCCGCCGATGCGCATCACGCGCATCACATTGCGGCCTCAGATCGTCGTCTGGGAGGACGTCAACGAGGCCCGCGTGCGGCACCTCGTGGAGGTCGCGCACCGTGAGTGCTTCGTCGCCAACAGCCTGCGGACCGAAGTGGTCGTCGAGCCGGAGATCTCGATCCTCGAGTGAACCTCGTCACGGCCGGATGCCGTGATGCCGGGCCGGTTCGGGCGGCTCGAGCCTGCGCTGGGATGCCAGCCGGAGTGCTGCCAGAAGCGCGTTGCGGAGCTCGCGCGGTTCGATCACCTCGTCGTAGCTCAGGGCGTCGGCGGACGAGTACGCGCCGCCGAGCTCGGCGTGGTCGAGGACGCTCTGCGCGTCGTCGTCGACTCCGGCGGCGGCGCCGGCGCCCGTCGCGGGCATCGCCCCCAGACGCGCACCGGGCAACGCGAGCGTGACGGTTTGCCGGTCGAACGGGTTCATCGCCATCAGCGAGCTGCCGAACCCGTATGCCTTGCGCAGCGTGACGTGCAGCTTCGGAGAACGCACGCGGGCCTGCGCCGCGAACATACGGGCCGCGTGGCGGAGGACACCGCTGCGCTCAGCGGCCGTTCCCGCGAGCACTCCCGGGTTGTCGGCGAGGAACACCAGCGGGAGGTGGAACGCGTCGGCCACGTCGATGAAGTGCGCGGCCTTGTCGGCCGCCTCGCTGTCGATGGCCCCCGCCTTGGCCGCCGGCTGGTTCGCCACCACCGCCACTGACTCGCCGCCGAGACGGACGAGCGCGGTCACGACCGGCCGCCCGAACGCGGGCTCGATCTCGAGCATCGAGCCGCGGTCGGCGATCAACTCCACGACGGGCCGGACGTCATAACCACGGCGCGGGTCGGCCGGGATCAGGTCGCTGACCGCATCGACCTCGCGCGGCGCAGTGTCGACTGCGCCTGCCTGCGCCGGAGCGACTTGCCAGGCGTTGGACGGGAAGTAGCCGAGATAGCGGCGGACGAGGCCCAGCGCGTCGCGATCGTCGGGAACGGCGTTGTGGGCGACGCCGCTCACGGTCGTGTGCACGGCGGTCCCGCCGAGGACTTCCTTGGTGACGTCCTCGCCCGTCGCCTCCTTCACGAGCGGTGGCCCGGCCGAGAACAGCGACGCGCCCTCGACCATCACGACGAAGTCCATGAGCGGCGCGGTGAGCGCGCCGTGCCCGGCCGACGGCCCCATCACCACCGCGACCGTCGGCACCAGGCCCGACAGGTGCGCCAGCGTCTGGAGGTCGTTCGGTGCCCGGCCGCGAGGCTCGAACGCGTTCTGCGTCCGCTCGCCCGCACCCTCGAGCAGCATGACGAGCGGGACGCGCTCCTGGGCGGCCAGCTCGGCGAGGCGCTGGCGCTTCGCGGTCGTACCGCGGCCGATCGAGCCGCCCATCACCGTGAAGTCCTCGGCGCCGACGAGGACGGGCCGGCCGTCGATCAGCCCGTGCCCGGCGATCAGCCCGTCGGCCGGGACGGGCGGGACAACACCGCGGTGCACCGACCCGACGAGCGTGCCCAGCTCGACGAACGTGTCGTCGTCGAGGAGCCGGTGGATGCGCGCCCGGGCGTCGAGGCGGCCGTCTCGGCGCTGCTGCTCGAGCCGCTCGCTCCCGCCCATCGCGCGAGCCGTGTCGCGCCGCTCCTGGAGATCCTTGAGCAGCTCGTCCCAGTCGGTCATCCCTCGATGGTCGCAGCCACTGCGTCGGCGTGCTCGTCGACCGAGCCGAGCACCGTGTCGAGCACCCATGCCCGCTTCAGGTACAGGTGCACGTCGACCTCCCACGTGAAGCCCATGCCCCCGTGGACCTGGGTTGCCGTCTTGCCGTTCGTGATCGCCGCCTCACCGGCGAGCACCTTGGCGCCCGCGACGGCGCGGGCGACGTCTCCCACCTCGGGGTCGTCGAGCGTGCACGCAGCCGCGTGCACCGACGCGCGCGCCACTTCAGCGCGGACCAGCATGTCGGCGAGGAGATGCTTGACCGCCTGGAACGACCCGATGGGTCGGTCGAACTGCCGGCGCTCCTTGGCGTACGCGACGGAGAGCTCACTGCACGCCTGCGCGGCACCGACGAGAAACGCCGCTGTCACGACCGCGCCCTCGAGCCGCCACCGGGCCACGAGACCGGCGTCGCCGACCGGCTCACCCGCCGGTAGCTGCTTCACGCGATGGACGGGCGTCAGCGGGTCGAGCGGGCGGGCCACCGGGACCGCGCCGGCGATCGTGCCGGCGCCTACCGACCGCACGCCGTCGTCGTCGACGATCAGCAGCGTGTCCAGCACGTCGAGGTGCTCCACCATCCACGGGGGGCGACGGCGCGCGACCTCGAGCCCACCGACGACGCCGTCGACGATGCTGTTCGCGAGGTACAGCCATACCAGCGGCCCGGGCACGACCGCCCGTCCGAGCTCCTCGAAGACGACGGCGGCGTCGGCGACGTCGAACCCATCGGCACGCAGCGAGAACACGCCCGCCTCGGCGAGCTCGGCGTGGGCGGCGCGATCGAAACCGTCACGCACGCGCTTGATCGGGAACCGGCCCTCGCACAGGCTGCGGATCCCGTCACGCAGCGCGACCTGGTCGGCGCTCAGCTCGAAGTCCACTGCTGCTCCCTCGGGAGACCGAGCAGGCGCTCCGAGATGATGTTGCGCTGGATCTGCGACGTCCCCGCCGCGATCGTCAGCGCGAGCGTGCGGAGCCGCTCGACGACGAACTCGTTGTCGATGTCGAGGGCGCTGCGGTCGAGCACCCGCACCGACAGGTCGCCGAGCTTCTGGCGGCTCTCCGAATAAGCGAGCTTCACCATGAGCGCGCCGTCACCGGGCGAGCCGTCGCGTGCCGCGCGCGTCACGTTGCGCTTCGTGAGCGCCCACACACCGTCGAGCTCGGCGACCACATGGCCGAGCTCGTGCCGGTGCGCCGGGTCATGCGCGAGTGCGGCGAGATCCTCGGCCATGCGGCGTGCCTCGACGAGCTCGCTCACGAACGCGGTCCCCCGCTCGAACGCGAACGTCACTTGCGTGATGCGCCAGCCGTCGTTCTCGACGCCCACCCGATTGGCCACCGGCACCCGCACGTCGTCGAGGAACACCTCGCAGAACTCGGACGAGCCCAGCACCGTGTCGATCGGCCGCACGTCGATGCCGGGTGTGTCCATGGGCAGGATCAGCCAGCTGATCCCACGGTGCTTGGGCGCATCCGGATCGGTCCGCACGAGTAGCTCGCCGTAGTCGGCGATGTGCGCGAACGAGCACCAGATCTTCTGGCCGTTCACCACGTAGTCGTCGCCGTCGCGCACCGCGGTCGTGCGCAGCGCGGCGAGATCGGAACCGGCGCCCGGTTCCGAGAAGCCCTGACACCACACCTCGTCGCCGCGCAGGATCGGCGGCAGGTACCGCGCCTTCTGCTCATCGCTGCCTTCGGTCATGATCGTGGGCCCCGCGTGCAGCGATCCGACGAAGTTCACCCCGACGTACGGCGCCCGAGCCCGGGTGGTCTCCTCGAGGAACACGAGCTGCTCCGACGGCGACGCGTCCCTCCCGCCGTACGCCTTCGGCCAGTTGATCCCGGCGTACCCGGCATCGAAGAGGCGGCGCTGCCAGTCGGTATCGAAGCGGCGACGGCCCGCCCAGTCGTCCCAGCTCGGACGGCTCGGGAGCTCGGGCAGGGAGCGCTCGAGCCAGTTCCGCAGCTCCGTGCGGAACGCCTCGTCGGTCTCGGAGTACCGGAGGTCCATTTTTCTCCTTGTCGCCGGAGTGTACGGGGGTGAATCTGACGGACCGTCAGGCGAGGAGCCCGGCCCGGAGCGACCCGACGGCGTCGGGCGCGAGACCGTGACCCTCCAGGTAGCCCTCGACCGAGCCGTGCTCGGCGCGCAGCTGGGTCAGCACCGAGAGCATGGTCGCCGCCTCGGCGGTGACCAGCACCTCGCCGTACGCGTCGAGCTGCACCTCGGCCGCCGCGCCACGCGCCTCGGCGCGGACGCGGTTGCGCTCGGCGAGCACGGGCAGGAGGCCCGCCGTGAACGCATAGTCGGCCGCGATCGTCTCGTCGGGGACGCCGAGCGCGCCGAGCACCACCGCTGCGACCAGTCCTGTGCGATCCTTCCCCGCCGCGCAGAAGAACACGGCCGGATGTCCGCCGGCGTCGGCGATCAGCTCCACGACTGCGGCGAACCGGTCGCCGAACCGGTCGAGCATCATCACGTAGATCTCATCGAGGCCGCGTTCGGGCATGGGCGGGTCGTCCGGGCGACGACGGGTCTCGTCGACGATCGGTCGATGGTGCACGACGATGCCGGCATCGACGACCGGCCGGTGCGGATGCTCGTCGACTTCGTGCCCGGCCCGGAGGTCCACCGCGGTGCGCAGCCCGAGCGTCGCGACGACGTACCGGATGTCCGCATCGCTCAGCGACGCGAGCGAGTCGCTTCGGAACACGCGCCCGTGGCGCACGACGCGCCCGTCGGCGGTGGCGTAGCCCCCGAGGTCCCGGAAGTTGGCGGGACCGTCGAGCGAGTGGTGGCGCGTCGTGTTCAGAGGTCCAGCTCGAGCATGCGGATGGCGTTGCCGCGAACGAGCTTGTGCACGACGTCGTCGGACAGCCCGGCCATCAGCTCCTGCGCCACCTTCTTCGTGTGCGGCCACGTGGAGTCCGTATGCGGGTAGTCGGTCTCGAACGTCGTGTTGTCGACGCCGACCGTCTCGAGCGACTCGATGCCGTGCCGGTCCCGGAAGAAGCAGCCGAACACCTGGCGGTAGTAGTACGTGGACGGCGGCTCCGGCACGATGTCACGCACGCCGCCCCAGGCTCGGTGCTCGAGCCACACGTCGTCGGCGCGTTCGAGGATGTATGGGATCCAGCCGATCTGACCCTCGCTGTACGCGAGCTTCAGCTCGGGGAACCGCACGAGCACGCCCGAGAACAAGAAATCGGTGAGCGACGACATGGCGTTGCCGAAGCTCAGCGTGGCCGCCACCGCGACCGGGGCGTCGGCGGAGGTCGCCGGCATCTTCGACGATGACCCGATGTGCATGCACACGACCGTCCCGGTCTCCGCGCACGCGGCGAAGAAAGGGTCCCAGTCGCGGGTGTGGATGCTCGGCAGGCCGAGCACGGCCGGGATCTCGCTGAAACACACGGCGCGCGCGCCCCGATCAGCGTTTCGGCGCACCTCGGCTGCTGCCAGCTCGGCGTCCCACAGCGGGATGATCGGGAGCGGGATCAGACGGCCGTCGCTGTCGCCGCACCATTCGTCGACCATCCAGTCGTTGTACGCATAGACGCATGCTTCGGCGAGTTCACGGTCTTTCGCCTCGAGGAACGTCTGCCCGCAGAAGCGCGGGAAGCTGGGGAACGAGAGCGACGCCTCGACCCAGTTCAGCTCCATGTCATCGACGCGGGCCTTGGGGTCGTAGCAGCCCGGGCGCATCTCGTCGTACGTCATCGGCGACATCGTCATCTCGTCGCGGTCGAAGCCGACCGCGGCGACGTGCCGCTTGTGGATGTAGACGAGGTCCTCGTAGACCCAACAGTCGGCCTGCGGGCCGTCGGGGTCGAACGTCTGCTCGTACGTGCCGCCACCGACGTGACGCATGGTCCCGATGCCGCGCCGTTCGACGCGGGGGCCCTTGTCGCGGTGCTTCGCGGGCAGCCACCGCTTCCACACGTGCGGCGGCTCGACCACGTGATCGTCGACGCTGACGATCTTGGGAAAGTCGTCCGGCACTGGCTCCTCCGTCGCCGCGTGATCTGACGGGTCGTCAGATCCTAGCCCCCACCCCGGGGCGGCGAGTTCAGGCGCACGTCGTGCCGGCGGGCGGCGGCCGGAGGTCGACGAGGTACGTCACGACGTGGTCGTCGACGCACTGGTTGAACGCGGTGACGAAGGCAGTGTGCTGGGTGCCTTCGGCGGTGAGGAGCACGCCCGACGACAGCTCATGCGACAGACCCTGCGCCCACTTCAGCGGGGTCGCAGGATCGTTGGTCGTACCGACGACCAGGATCGGAGGCGTGCCGTCGACGTGGACCGGCGCCTCGTTCGCCACCGGCGGCACCGGCCAGTACGCGCAGATGAGCCCGGCGTTGAGGAGCGCCACCCCGACGCGCGGGGCAGCCGCGCTGAATTGCGGCTCCGCGGCCGCGTAGGCGTCCGGCCCGCCCACCGACGGCCCGTCGCGACAGCCGATGGCCCAGAACGCAGGCTGCGAGGAGTCGTAGGTGCCGTCGTTGTGGCGGCCCGTGTACTCGTCCGAGAGTGCAAGCAGCCGTGACCCGTCGCCGCCCGCCGCGGCCGCCAGCGCCTGGTCCAGCCGCGTGTATCCCTCCTTGCCCGAATACAGCGCCTGCGCGACACCGAGGTCGAACTCGCCTCCGCCCAGCGTCCGACCGTGGCCGGCCGGGACGGGCTGAGCGTCGACCTGGGCCGCGAGTCGATCGAACGCGCCGGCCGAGTCGCCGCCGTTGTAGAAGGAGCAGCGCCGGTTCGCCGAGCAGTCCGCGAGGAACGCGTCGAGCGAACGCTCGAAGCCGCCGGCCTGTTCGGCACCGACCTCGATGGCGCTGAGGTTCGGGTCAATGGCTCCGTCGAGGACGAGCGCCCGCACCTTGTCCGGGAACAGCTTGGCGTAGAGCGTGCCGAGGTACGTGCCGTACGAATACCCCAGGTACGTGAGCTTCTTGTCGCCCACGGCCTGGCGAATGCGATCCATGTCTCGGACGCTGCTCTCGCTCGAGACGTACGGCAGCAGGTTGCCGCTGCGGGCCTCGCAGGACTGCGCCAGCTGTTGGAGGCGAGTGGCGAGGTCGGCGCGCTCGGCCGGGGTGTCGGGCGAATAGTCGGCGGAGAACACGCCGTCGAGATTGTTCTCACACCTGATCGGGACCGTACTGCCACTCCCCCGCGGATCGAAGCCGACGATGTCGAAGCGTGACTTGATCTTGTCGGGGAGGATGCTCGCAAACTCCCGCGCGAACTTGACTCCCGAGGCGCCGGGACCGCCCGGGTTGATGAGCAGAGATCCGATGCGCTTCTTCTGATCAGTGGCGCGTACGCGAAGCAGCGCGACTTTTATCGTCTTGCCGTTGCCCGGGTGGTCGTAGTCGAGAGGCACCGTGAGCTTGGCGCACTCGTTGTCGCCGCCGCAGCCCTTCCAGTCGAGCTTCGGTGCCGGCGGCTTGGGGAGCGAGGGCTGCGTCGCGGCGCCGGCCTGAGGCGCGGTGGCCGAGATGCCGATGCACGCGACCGCGACGCAGAGCGCGGTGGAAAGAAAGCGGCGGGGGCGCACGACGTCGGAGCTTACGGCGGGAGCTTCACGCGAAGGCCGCGCCTCCGGACCACGATGCGGGATGATGGCCGACGATGGGACGTCTTGACGGAAAGGTGGCGCTGATCACGGGCGCGGCCGGTGGGATCGGAAGGGTCGCCGCCGAGCTGTTCGCCGCTGAAGGTGCGCGGGTCGTCATCGCGGACGTCGTCGAAGCCGACCGCGAAGGGGCCGTCGACGCCATCCGCGACGCCGGCGGACAGGCCGCCTTCGTGAAGGCCGACGTCTCCGACGCCGCCGAGGCAGAAGGCATGGTTCGGTTCGCGCTCGACACGTTCGGCGGCTTGCACGTCCTGTACAACAACGCCGGCATCCTGCCGCCCGACGACGCCGGCACCCTCGAGACACCCGATTCCACGTGGGATCGCGTGATGGCCGTGAACCTCAAGGGCGTGTGGCTCGGCTGCAAGTACGGCATTCCGGCCCTGATCGATTCGGGCGGGGGCACGATCGTGAACGTGTCGTCGCTCGTCGCGCTCATGGGATCAGCGGTGCCACAGATCGCGTACACCGCGAGCAAGGGCGGCGTCCTGGCCATGACCCGGGAGCTGGCGGTCGAGTACGCCCGGCGCGGGATCCGCGCCAACGTCTTGTGCCCGGGACCGATCGACACACCGCTCATGGCCGAGCTGATGGCCGATCCGCAATGGGCGGCGCGCCGGCTCGTCCACATCCCGATGGGTCGCCCGGGGCAGGCGGAGGAGATCGCGCGCGCCGCCCTGTTCCTGGCCTGCGACGATTCTTCGTTCATGACCGGCGCGACGCTGGTCGTCGACGGCGGCATCACCGCGGCGTACGTCACACCCGAATAGGTAGGAAGCGAAATGAGCAGCCGGTTGGGGCTCGACGAACTACGGGAACGCATCGGCGCCGGCGACGTCGACACCGTGCTCGTCGCCTTTCCCGATCTTCAGGGTCGCCTGATGGGGAAGCGCGTGACCGGGCACTACTTCCTCGACCACGTCGTCGACGGCGAAGGCATCGAGGCGTGCAACTACCTGCTTGCAGTGGACGTGGAGATGACACCGGTGCCCGGTTATCAGTTCGCCAACTGGGAGCAGGGCTATGGCGACATGAAGGCCGTCCCCGACTTCGCGACACTGCGTCCGGTTCCCTGGCTCGAGAAGACCGCGATCGTGCTCTGCGACCTCGTCGACGTAGAGACCGCGACGCCGGTCGAGGTGTCGCCCCGACGAATCCTCCAACGTCAGGTCGAGCGGGCGGCCGCCGCTGGTTACGCGGTGAAGTGCGGCTCGGAGCTCGAGTTCTTCCTGTTCCGCGACTCGTACGAGGAGGCGGCGGCCAAGGGCTACGCCGACCTGGAGCCGCACTCGCCTGTGATCGAGGACTACCACGTGCTCCAGACGACCCGTGACGAGTACCTGATCCGCGCGATCAGGAACGCGATGGACGCGTCAGCGGTCCCGGTCGAGTTCTCGAAGGGCGAAGCGGGGCGTGGACAGCACGAGATCAATCTCGAGTACGCCGACGCCCTCGAGATGGCGGACCGGCACGTGATCTACAAGAACGGCGCGAAGGAGATCGCGTCGCTGGCGGGCCGGTCGATCACGTTCATGGCGAAGTACTCGATGGACGCAGTCGGCTCGTCCTGCCACGTGCATTCGAGCGTGTGGGACGGGGACGGCACGACCTCGCTCATGTGGACCGATGAGGGTCCGCACCATCTCTCTGACGTGTTCCGGGGGTGGCTCGGCGGTCTGCTCGCGACAGGGCGCGAGCTCGCATGGCTCTTCGCGCCGAGCGTCAACTCGTACAAGCGCTACCAGCCCGAGTCGTGGGCGCCCACCGCGCTGGCGTGGGGGCGCGACAACCGAACATGCGGGTTCCGGGTCGTCGGCCGCGGCGGGGGCTTCCGGGTCGAGTCCCGGCTGCCGGGCGCCGACGTGAACCCCTACCTCGCGTTCGCGGCGACGATCGCCGGCGGTCTCCACGGCATCGAGCACGGCCTCGATCCGGGCGCGCCGTACGACGGGAACGCGTACGTCGGTGAGGACCTCGAGCGCGTGCCCGAGACGTTGGTGGACGCCATCGACGAGCTCGAGCGGAGCGAGGTCGCGGTCAAGGCGTTCGGGTCCGATGTGCACGAGCACCTCGTGAACACAGCCCGACAGGAGTGGGCCGGCTTCAATCGCGTCGTGACCGACTGGGAACGCCGCCGCAACTTCGAGCAGTTCTGACGAGATGGCAATGCGGCCGCTGATCGCGGTGCCCGCGTACCCGGTGAAGGCCGGGCGGGTGCACGGCTGGGAGAAGCCGGGCGTCGCCGCGCCCACGCCGTACGTCGAGGCGCTGCAGCGCGCCGGCGCGCGGGAGGCGATCCTCATGCCGGTCGCGATCGACGACGCGGACGCGGCCGAGGTGCTCGAACGCTTCGACGGGCTCTTGCTGATGGGCGGCGGCGACCTCCACCCCGAGGAGTACGGCGCGGAGCGGCGGGACGAGATCTACGGCGTGATCCCGCATCGCGACCGGTTCGAGCTCGCGCTTGCGCGCGCTGCCGTCGATCGCGGCCTCCCGACGCTGGCGATCTGCCGCGGACACCAGGTCCTCAACGTCGCGTTGGGCGGCTCGCTCGACCAGCACATCACCGACCGCTCCGGCGTCCTCCCCCACGGGAAGCCGGGCGTCCCCGGGGGGTCGACCGTGCACGACATCGAAGTCGATCCCGGTTCCCGGCTGGCGGAGGCGATGGGCGTGACGCACGCGTCGTGCTCGTCGCACCACCATCAGGCGGTCGAGGACACCGGCGCCGGGCTCCGGGTCACCGCCCACGCCCCCGACGGCGTGATCGAGGGCATCGAGCTCGACGGCGACGCCTGGATCGTCGGGGCGCAGTGGCACCCCGAGGACACCGCCGCCGACGACCCGGCGCAGCAACGCCTGTTCGACACGTTCGCCCGTCAGGCCGGCGCGATCACGCCGTGAACCGGCGCCGGAGCCTCACCCTCTCCGGCGACCGACCGGATGACGAGCGTGCGGGGCTTCTCGAGCACCAACGCGCGCGCCGATCGAGTCGACACGACCGCGCGGCTAGCTGCGTCCCTTTGCGATCGTTTCGGCGTGCTCCAGGTCGAGCAGGAAGGACTTGCGCTCCGGGCCGCCGCCGTAGTTGCCCACGCCGCCGCTCGCGGGCACCACGCGGTGGCACGGAACGACGATGGCCACCGGGTTGGAGCCCACCGCGTTGCCGACGGCGCGGGCCGCGCTCGGCTTGCCGACCTCCGCCGCCAGCGCGCCGTACGTCGTGACGTGGCCGCTGGGGATGCGAGCGGTCGCCTCGAGCACCCGGCGCCGGAACCCGCCCGTGAGCGACCAGTCGATCACGAGGTCGAACGCCCGACGCCGGCCGGCGAAGTACTCGTCGAGCTCGCGGCGAACCGGGTCGAGGCGGGCGGGCGCTTCCACCACGCGAGGTGAGATGCGCTCGGCGAGGTCGTCGAGCACGTGGGTGGGGTCGAACGCCAGGCGCACCAGACCCTGCGGCGTCACCGCCACGAGGAGGTCGCCGACCGGGGAGTCGACCGTCGACACGGACACGTCGATCAGGCCCTGGCGGTCGGCGGCGGCGATGGCGGAGATGGTCGCGGCCTCGGCCTGGGTGTCGACGTCGACGGCGGCGCCGCGTCGCAGCGCGGCCTCGATGTCTTCGAGCTCAGCGTTCGTCATCTGCGTACTCCTTGCGTAGGTGTGCGATCCCTTCGTGCACGTTCTGACGTGCCGCCGGTTCCGAGATGTCGAGGATGCGGCCGACGTCCCGGAACGGAAGGTCGGATACGAACCGCAACACGATGGCGGCGCGCTGCTTGGGCGGGAGCTTGCCGACCGCCTCCCACAACCCGGGGTCGGGCAGCGTTACTGCGGGCGCCGGCGTCTCCGGCAGCTCGGCCGCCGGCACCGGGCGCCGTGCCCGCCCGCGGTGGGCGTCGACGGCTTTGCGGTGGGCGATGGTGAGCACCCAAGCCCGGAGGTTCGATCCGTCCTCGAGCCGCGGGTACGACCGCAATGCAGCGGTGAACGTCTCCTGGAGGCAGTCGTCGGCGTCGTCGGGTCCCACGGAGAACACGAGGAACCGGTAGACGGCGTCACGATGTCCATCGAGAAAGGTCTGGAACGGCGGCGGGCTCACACTCTCTTCAACGTCCGGGAGGCGCAGTTCGTGAGGTGCTAGCGCCGATTTCTGCTACTTCGTGGCCGTCGGCGCCACAGGTCCGCCGACGGCATGCGTGATCGGGAGCGGGGTGGCGGCGAGGAGGAACTCGTAGACGCCGTCCGCCGCGCAGTCGGCCGCCAGCTCGTCGAGGTGCCACAGCTGTCCCTGCACAAGACCCATGTCGCGCAGGTCGATCATGTGGACGGGCAACAGCGCGGCCGGGTCCTCGGACGGCCACACCTCGAACACGAGCGTGTCGGTGGCGACGGCGGCGACCTGCTTGTCGTGCAGGTACTCGATCGCTCCGACGCCGAGACCCGGGCTGGGATCGCTGAACCGTTGCCGGTCGCCGCGGCGCAACCATTCCATCTGACCGGTGCGCACCAGCAGCACGTCCCCGGACTCGACGGCCAGGCCGGCCTGCTGCTCGGCGGCGGCGAGGTCCTCGCCGCCGATGGCGTAGCTCTCCTCGAAGTACTCGACACCCTTCAGGCGGGCAACGTCGAGCAGTACCCCACGCGTGACGATCGGCCCGTAATGCTCGATGCCGAGCTCGGCGGCACCGGCCTCCTGAGTGACAGCGGCGTCCGACCTGTCGTTGTAGAGCAGCCCTTCGTACCCGACGTGCGCGAGCCCGTCCCAGTGCGTCGCCGCTTGGACGCCCATCTCGACGAGGTCGTCGCTCGTCGTGAAGTCGCTCGGGTCTCCGGTGAAGGGCGCGTTGGCCATGATCATCGTGTGCTTCGGGTTGATGCGCCCCGGGATTACACCGGTCTGCGGCCCGTTCTCGTCGTACGGGATCGACAACGAGAAGCTGACACCGCGCCGGACGGCGGCGACGCCGCGCCGCACGGCTTCCGGGGTGATGAGGTTGAGCGTCCCCCGCTGGTCGTGGTCGCCCCACCGACCCCAGTTCGAGACCCGCTTCGCCAGCTGCTTCAGCTCGTCCGGCAGCGGCATGCGATGCCTCTATTTCGCGGTGTACTGCTTGCGCAGCTCGTGCTTGAGGACCTTGCCGGTGGCGTTGCGCGGCAGCACGTCGACGATCTCGAGCTGCTCCGGGATCTTCTGGGTCATCAGCCCGGCCTGCGTGCAGAAGTCGAAGACTTCCTGGAGGTTCGGCGGTGCCTCCTTGTCGGCGGGGACGACGATCGCGCACGCCCGCTCCCCCGACGCATCGTCGGGCAGGCCGATCACGGCGACGTCGCCGATCCCGGGGTGCGTGAACAGCAGATCTTCCACTTCCTTGGCGCTGATCGTCTCGCCCTTGCGGATGATCACGTCCTTGAGCCGGCCCGTGATCGCGATGTAGCCGTCGGCATCCTGGAAGCCGAGGTCGCCGGTGCGGAACCAGCCCTCGCCGTCGAACGCGTCGGGGTCGAGCGACGAGTCCACGTACCCGCGGAACAGCATCGGTCCTTTCACGCGGATCTCGCCCTCCTCCCCCGGCTTCGCGACGGACTCGTCGAGCTTGACGACCTGTACCTCGACACCCGGTGTCGTGCGGCCCTCGGTCTCGGCGAGCTTCACGTCGGGGTCCTCGACCGTCGACATGGCGAGGATCGGGCACTCCGTGAGCCCGTAGCCGGACACCACTCCGACGCCGCCGAGCTCCTTCTTCACGTCGTAGTGCAGCTGGACGGGCTTGGCCGCTCCGCCGCCGGGGAACGCACGCGCCTTCGGGAACAGCCTCTCCCCCGGGTTCTCGCGCTGCGCGGCGAGGTACGCCATGTGGAACGGCGTGCCGGCACCGGCGAGGGTGACGCCTTCGCGCTGCAGCACGGGGATCGTCGTGGCGGGATCGAAGGCCTCGATGACGACGGTCTTGAAGCCGACCATCATCGAGCTGAACAGCCAGCCGATTCCGCCGATGTGCGTGAACGGGAACACGAGCGCACTCACGTCAACGGGTTCGATCGCGAGCGCCTTCGTCATGCCGTACGCCGACGCCATGATCGTGCGGTCGGTGTGCCGGGCGCCCTTGGGGTCTGCCGTCGTGCCCGACGTGTAGAACGCCCACCGCACCGGCGCGTCGTCCGGCGACGACGGTGGCGCCGGCGGTGCCGCGAGCGACGCGGGGTCGGCGTCGGGCAGCTTGCGGTCGACGATCAGCACGTCGAGCCCAGGTTGCGCGGCGGCGATCTCCCGCGCCATGCCCTCGTAGTCGAAGCCCTTCCAGGTCGACGGGACGATCAGCAACCTCGCGCCCGTCTGCTTCGCGACGAAACCGACCTCGCGGTGACGGTAGATCGGCAGGATCGGGTTCTGGATCGCACCAAGACGCGAGAGCGCACCGACCAGCACGAGCGACTCGATCCACGTCGGCAGCGCCCACGACACGGGCGTCCCTTCGCCGACACCCAGCTCTGCGAGCCCGGCGGCGGCGCGCTCGGCGGCGGCGCGGTACTCGCGGTAGGTCATCGTGCGCAGGTCCTCGTCGACGAGCATGGTCGTGTCGGGCGTCTCGGCGACGCGCCGCTCGATGAGCTCCCACAGGCTCCCGGCGTCCGTGATCATGTCTCCAGCCTTGGTCAGGCGGTGATCCCGCCGTCCATCGACACGATGCTGCCCACCATGTAGCGAGCGTCGTCCGACGCGATGTACGCGATCAGACCCGCGAGCTCCTCAGGCTCGGCGGCCCCGAGTGGCGATGTCACGCGCGCGAACTCCTTCATGTTCACACCTTCAGGCATCGTGAACCCCGCGATCATCGGCGTGTTCATCCCTCCGGGTGCCACTGCGTTCACCCGCACCCCGCGCCTCAGGTACTCGAGTGACAGCGCGCGAGTGAGATTGACCACACCACCCTTGGACGCGCAGTACGCGGCTGAGTACGGCTGACCCATGAGCCCGGCGTTCGACGCCACGTTGACGATTGCGCCCCCGCCTTCGAGCAGGTGCGGCAACGCCGCCTGGCACATCAGGAACGTGCCCGTGAGGTTGACGCCGAGGATCGCCGACCAGCGGTCGTACGTCTCGTCGACGGTGTGGGCGAAGCCTCCGATCCCGGCGGAGTTCACGAGCACCTGGGGGCGGCCGAGGTCGGCTGCGACCGCGTCCATCGCGGTCTTCACCGCGGCCGGATCCGTGACGTCGACCGGGTAGGCCCGGGCGGTGCCGCCCCGCTCCCCGATCTCGGCGGTCGTCTTCTCGGCTGCGTCGGCGTCGAGATCGAGCGCCGCGACCGCGGCGCCCTCGTCCCCGAGGCGATGAGCGGTAGCGCGCCCGAGCCCCGAGCCGGCCCCCGTGACCACCGCGACACGGTCGGTGAAGCGCGTCATGTGCCCCTCTCCTCGGCCGATTCCCGGCCCTCGCCAGAATCTAACGCCCCGTCAGCCGAGGAACCCGTCCACGTCGGCGGCAAACTCGGCGTGATGCTGGAACAGGAACCCGTGCGCCGAGTCGGGGTTGATCTTCACGCGCGTCAGGAATCGCGGGCGCCTTGGAAACAGATGAACAGAGAACCTCCGTCCTCGTTCACGCGCAGCTGTTTCACACCGATGCCGTACTGGAGAACAGCTTCGATCTCGTCCTTTGAGTAATAGTGATGCCAGTGCTCTTCGCGGCCTTGAATCTGGCGGTCAACCTCCTGGCTGAAGAGTTCTGGCGTCATGTGGTCCTTGAAATGGGAGTATGCCAAGAGATGGATGTATACGAATCCAGAGGGCTTGACTAGCCGATTCGCCTCCATCATTGCTCGAAAGCAATAGGGGCGGGGTGCGTGCTGAAGGCTCGCGACTGAGTAGATGAGGTCAAGCGATTCGCTCGGCCACGGAGCATCTACGCCGTTGTAGTGCAGAAATTCGAAGGCGTGAGTGTCTACGGCGTCCCGCTCGAGTCGCTGCCGCGCCTTGTCGATCATGCCGGACGCGATGTCGAGCCCGACCATCTTGCTCGGGGCGTACCGCCGAACTGCGGCCTGCATGACATAGCCGAGTCCGACGCCAATCTCCATCAGAGACGCACCCGTCGGCGGGCGAGCCTCCGGAAACTGGTGTTCGAAAGAGTCCAGATAATCATCCGCTCGTCTGTGAAGTTGTTCATGGGGAACGCCATCATGTATGCGCGCCTCAATGTCATTGAGAGACTCGTTCTTGGCCTCCCATGTCCGAAAGGCGACGTGCGGAGATGAGTCATCCGGCATGAGCCCTCGATTCCTCGGATCTTTCATCGAGACGTGCTCGCCGTCGCATGAACATCACTTTCTCCCAACAGTTCAATATCGCGGATTCGCCTTGCTGCTTCCTCGGTTTCGAGTTCGTTCTCGTCAACAGAGGCGCTCGCGGATTTGGGGACGGTCCCCGAGTTTTCGTACCGCGTTCCTCAGGTTTGGCGGTCACGATTGAGGCGACGCAGCCACGCGTACGCTGCACGCGGGCGTCGCAGGATGCGCATGGTCCGGGTCTCCATCAACTCGTCGTATCCCTTGGCCTTGGCGATTACAAGGCCGAGATCGCCGCCCGCAACCGCGGCTATGTCTTTGAGCTGTTGTTCCAAGTCGTTGCGCTGTTGTTCCAAATCTTTGAGCCGTTGTTCCAACGCCTGCACCTGCGCAATTCGGGAGTCGACCTGCCGCTCGAGTGCGGCAGCCCGCGTCTCAAACCATTCGAGACGGGCTTGGGGGGATGTATCGAGTTGTGACGACTGACGTTCGATGCGGCCTGAAGACTGCATCCCAGAGGCCCCACTAGGCTCATACTCTTCCGAACCCGGTGAGTATATGGACGGAGCCACCATGTCGGTCATCGGACGGAGCCGAAAGAAGTTCTGGAACGACAACGGGTTCCTCGTGTTCTCCGGGCTGTTCGACGAGCATGAGATAGCCGCCGTCGATGACGCCACGCAACGAGCGTGGCGCGATCTGCCGAACGACGTTGTCGTCGATGACCTTGTCACCAATCGTCGGTGCCGCATCGGCAGGCTCTCCGACGAGGAGAAGCGGCACCGTTTCAAGCTGAACGATCTTTACTTGATCGATCGCGGGGTTCGTAATGCCGCAATGTCTCAACGGGTCGGCATGATCCTCTCCGAGCTCCTCGAAGACCAACCCGTGATCATCAACACTCTGAACTTCGACAAGGGCAGCCAGCAGATCGATCATCTCGACACGCTCTACATGACACCCGTCAGCGAGCGCGGCCTCGTCGCTACATGGATGGCGCTCGAGGACACTGCTCCAGACGCTGGCCCGCTGCGTTACTACCCGGGAAGCAACCACATACCCCACTACCGGTTTTCAACTGGCAGCTTTCACCAGCACGACCCGGAGGTGGAGCAGTTTTCGGACTATATGGCTGGCGAGGTCGAGAAGCGTGGGCTCGAGGAACACCGATTCCTCGCCGAGAAGGGCGACCTCTTCATCTGGCATGCGTTGTTGCTCCACGGTGGGAGTGAGATCTGTAACCCCGGACTCACACGGAACAGCCTTGTCACCCATTGCTTCACGCAGACGGACTGCGAGCAGCTGGGTGCGGACCTGCGGCCGCTACCTGGGGGATGGTGGCAACCGAAACCGCCTCTCTCCGTACCTGAGGAGGACGTCCCCGGAGATGACGCCGCGAGCACGGCGGACTTTCCGGGACTGCAATCTGATGAGCCACAGCGTGCGGGCGGGCGCGGTCTACGTGAGCGAATGTCATCACTGGCGGACGTGCGCGACTAGGCGCCCACCGCGGTTCCCCTCGCGCCGGGCCCGCACGTTGCACGCGCCGAGCACAGGACGCCCCGTCAGACCGGCGTCATGACGTCGGGTACGGTCCGCTTTGTGACGGCCGACGCTCCCCCGCGCACGACGGCG
>DASZGY010000114.1:0-6148 GCA_035938395.1 Acidimicrobiia bacterium | reverse complement strand
CGACGCGGCCAGGGCGTTGGACGGCGGGCGCCGAACGAGGAAGTCGCTGCCTGGTTCCGCCGACTCTCTGCAGGGCGGACGCGCATGGAGCTCGTCGGAGCCTGGCACCTCGACGTCGCCGACCCGGCTGGTCAGGGCAGCTTGGCGATCGAGCGGACCGCCGATGAGATCCAGGGCCTCGTCGACGGCCTCGTGGACCTGGCGTGGCCGAAGCGGCGGGCCAAAGCCTGAGCCGGGAGAGCCGGCAGAACACGACGTGTGGCCGAAGTCGCACGATCTGTGGCTTTCGGGGGGAATGATCCGGGTACGCTCCCCGGCATGCCCGGGGCCGACGATTGGGCGCGCGCGTCGGAGGACGCCCACCTGGAGTGGCCGTCCGCCGGCGACGGCGACGGCGCCCACGAGACCGCCCCCGCGGCGCGGAGCTTCTTCCTCGGCCAGCTGCCGGAGGACGAGCCGGCGGACATCTGGGCGGACGGGGGAGAGGGAGACGGAGCCGATCCCGACCGGGAGCTCCAGGACGGCGAACAGGATCTCGATCCATTCGCTACGAGCTTCGAGACCGAGTTGCACGACCCGATCGCGACCGACGTCGATGAGACGGAACTCTCCGTCGCATCTCTGACGGACGAGCCGACCCGGGTCATCACAGGCGCTGTGTCTTCTGTCGGTGCGAGGCAGGCCCTGCGCGCGGCACGCCAGCGGCGTGGAAGGGCTCGGCTCTCTCGCGTCGCGCTCGTGGCGGGGGTCGTCGCCGCGCTCGTGGGCGGGACCGCCGTCTACGTCGGGACTCACGCGAACGCTGACGACCACCACGCGAGTCGGTCCACGTCGACGTCCATCAAGCGGGAGTCGTCCTCGACCACGCCGACGACCGTCGCCGCTTCCGCTGGCGCGCCCGGCACCGCGCCCGCGCCGGACCCCGCTGTTGTCCCGGGATCAGCCGCGCCCACCGCGCCGGAAGGGACGAGCTCGGCTCCGTCCGCCGCGCCCGGCAGCCCCGCCCCGACTTCGCCGCGGGCGCCGGGCTCGACCGCCGCGCCGCCGAACACCGCCGCTCCGCCCAGCTCGCCGCCACCGCGAAGCCCGATGTGTCAGGTGCTCCCGGTCCTCTGCCCCTAGCTCCAGACCGCGGCGGGTGCAGAGCCCGGTGTCAGCCGATGACCTGCGACTCGAGGCGGCGGTCGCCGCCGCTGCGCTTGGCGCTGTACATGAGGGCGTCGGCTTCGACGAACAGCTCCTCGATACTTTCCGGCGCGCTGCGCCACGTGACGAGCCCGGCCGAGACCGACGCCGGCTCGTCCCCGTCGGCTTCGGCCAGACGACCTTGGATGCGGCGGACGACTGAGGTCGCCTCGTCGTAGTCGGTATCGGGGAGCAGCAGCACGAACTCGTCGCCACCGACGCGTGACAGCAGGTCGGTCGGGCGCAGCACAGCCTGCGCGGACTTCGCGAGATGGATGAGGGCGGCGTCCCCCGCCGCGTGGCCGCGGACGTCGTTGACCTGCTTGAGGCCGTCGAAGTCCAGGAACGCCACCGAGAGCGACCCGGTCTTTCGGTGGAGGCGCGCGATCTCGACGGTGCAGCGCTCTTCGCACGCCCGCCGGTTGGAGAGTCCGGTCAACGGGTCGAACCGCGCCCGGCTCGCCTCTCTGATCATCTTGGCGTGGATGTAATCGACGACCGCCACGGTGGCGAGAAGCAAGATGAATGCCGTGACCGCGTTCGCCAACGCGGTGCCCGTCGCGACGGAGTTCTGCACGCCGTCTGTGAACACGGCGGCCGAGGCTCCGACCGCTCCGAGCAGGCCTATGCGGGCGCTGCCGGTCCACACCATGAGCGCGACGCCGGTCACGTAGACGAGCGAGAGGGACAGGTCCCGGCCCGTCGTCACGTCGACGACGAACCCCAGCCCGATCACGGACAAGCCGATCGCGACCGCCAGACCCTCGTGCCGGACTCGCAAGATCCCTGCCGCTGCCACGGGGCAAGAGTATTCGGGGTGCACGCTCGACACCGCCGCGCTGTTCGTGCAGAATAGGCAGCTATGGGTAGTTCAGGAGGAATCCGCCAGGTTCACCGGATGGGCGATTTCGCGCCGTGACCGCAGCCGTGACCGCCATCGCTCCGGCGCGCCCGCTCCCGCCGCCCAAGCTCCGGCTCCGGGCCGAGATCGCGTGGACGACCGTGCGCGTGCGCCGGCTCCTCCGCCGGAACGACCTGTCCGCCACGCTCGGCCGCTGTCGCGCTGCGACAGGTCAAGGCGCGCCGGCTCCCTCGCGCGACGAGGTCGTGCGCGTGTCGCGAGCCGTACGGAGAACGCTCGGCGCGCTCCCCGGCGACTCGCGGGGTCTCATCGCATCGCTCGTCCTCATCGCCGTTCTTGCGCGGCGCGGCGTCGCCTCTTCACTCGTTGTCGGGCGCCCGCGCCACGGCTACGGCGCCCACGCGTGGGTCGAGGTGGGCGGGTTGCCCGCGCTCCCCGCGGCGAAGGACAAGTTCGCGCAGCTGGTTGCGCTCTAGAACGCCGGCGGCCGAGCGAGCGGGGGGTCTCGCTCGGCCAAAGCCGGCGGGGGGGATCTAGGTCGCGAGGCGGTAGCGGTGCACGGCGATCGGCGCGGCCACCGCGAGGATCACGACGCACCAGAGGATCGCCGCCAGGACGTCGAAGGTGGTCGGTCCGCCGATCGTGAGATCGCGAACGGCCGTGATGACGACTGACACGGGCTGATGCGTCGCCCAAGGCTGGAGCCAGTCGGGCATCGACGCCACGGGCACGAACGCGTTGGACGCGAACACGAGCGGCGCCATCACCGGGAACGCGGCCGCCTGCGCCGTCTCGGGGTCGCCGACGACGAGGCCGACCGTGGCGAAGATCCACGACAAGGCGTAGCCGAACAGCAGCACGAGGAGCACCGCGCCGATCAGCGGAACGATTCCCGTGTGCACGCGCCAGCCGACGGCGAACCCGACTGCGAACATGAGCGCAACGACGAACACGTTGCGGACGAGGTCGGCAAGTGTCCGCCCCGCAAGAACCGCCGAGCGGGCCATAGGCAGCGACCGGAAGCGCTCGATCAAGCCTGCTTGCATGTCGGTGGCGAGCCCGATCGAGGTGTTGAGCGCGCCGAAGGTCACCGTCTGGACGAAGATCCCCGGCATCAGGAAGTCAACGTACGGAACTCCGGGAACGCTGATCGCGCCGCCGAACACGTACCGGAACAGCAACACGAACACGACCGGCTGGATGGTCGAGAAGACCAGGAGCTGCGGCACCCGTCGGTACGAAATGATGTTGCGGGCCATGACGGCGAATGTGTCGCTGACGGCGGTGGTGAACCGGCGCAGACCGCGAATGTCGAGATCCGGGCTGAGACCGATCGGTGTCACGGTGGCTGCGGTCATGCTGCACCTCGGGTGGCGTCTTCGGAAGCTTCTTCGGGTTCGACGCGCCGCCCCGTCAGTGCGAGGAACACGTCGTCGAGGCTGGGTTCGCGCACTGCGATGGTTTCCGGCGCCAGGCCGTCGCCGTCGAGCGTTCGCAGCGCGTCGACGATCACGCGGGCGCCGTCGGAGACTTCGAAGCGAACCTCGGAGCCGTCGACATCCGGTGGGCGGACCGCGTAGTTCTCCAAGAAGCCCTGGGCGCGGCGCGCCTCACCCGGGTCGGCGAACCCGATCTCGATCACAGTGCCGCCGAGCCTCGATTTCAGCTGCACCGGCGACCCGGACGCGATCACCTGGCCGTGGTCGATGACGACGAGGTCGTCGGCGAGGCGGTCGGCCTCCTCGAGGTACTGCGTCGTGAGGAGGATCGTCGCCCCTTCGGCCTGCAGGTTCTCGATCACGGCCCAGAGCTGGTTGCGGCTGTAGAGGTCGAGGCCCGTCGTGGGCTCGTCCAGGAACAGGACGGGCGGACGGTGGACGAGCGCTGCGCACAGGTCGAGGCGGCGGCGCATGCCGCCGGAGTACGTGCGCGCCGGGCGGTCGGCGGCATCGGCGAGGTCGAACTGTTCGAGGAGCTCGGCGGCGCGGTCCTCGATCATGGGGCGAGGGAGGTGGGTGAGCCGGCCGATGAGGCGCAGGTTCTCGCGGCCCGTCAGGTTGCCGTCGACGGCGGCGAACTGGCCCGCCAGACCGATGCGGGCGCGCACCCGTTCCGGTTCGTCGGCGACGTCGATGCCGAGCACGGTCGCCTGGCCGGCGTCGGGGCGGATGATGGTCGTCAGCGCCCGCACGGCGGTGGTCTTGCCGGCGCCGTTCGGGCCGAGCAGGCCGAACACGGTTGCGGGGGGCACCTCGAAGTCGACGCCGTCGAGGGCGACGACGTCCCCGAAGCGCTTCTCCAGACCGTGGACTGTGATGGCTGAATCAGGCATGGCAACCAATCTCGCGCCGATGCTTGAATTCGTCAAGAGTGGTATCCCTCAAGTGTCATAGGTCACAAACTATTGGAATGGTTGAACTATCCAGCACCGCAGGCATATGCTCCGTGTGTGGCACAGACCCGCCCTGCGAGTAAGGCAACGCTTGCGGCCGACGTGTGGCGGGATTTGTTCTCCTTCTTCTGGAGCTCCGGCTCCCGCAACGCCATGGTGCTGGTGAGCCAGGAGCTCGGCGTGACGCCCGGCCACGTGAAGGCGCTGCTCGAGCTCGAGCCCGATCAGCCCCGTCCCATGGGCACGCTCGCCGAGTCGCTCCATTGCGACGCGTCGAACGCGACCTGGCTGGTCGACCGGCTCGAGGAACGCGACCTCGTCGAGCGGGGAACGGTGCCGACCGACCGGCGCGTGAAGACCGTGGTGCTCACGCCCCTCGGCGCCAAGACGCGCGCCGCCGTGATCGAGCGGCTGCACGAGCCGCCCCCGGAGCTGCTCGCGCTCGACCGCGACGACCTCGAGGAGCTGCGCGCCGCCCTCGCCAAGCTGCCGAAGAGCGAGCCTCCGTTCGGCGCCTGAGGTTCGGCGCTCGAGGTTCGGCGCGTAGGCTCCTGCGTATGAAGATCGTCGTGAACCGTGATCTGTGCGAGAGCAACGCGGTGTGCATGGACGTCGAGCCGTCCGTGTTCGAAGTGGACGACGACGACGAGCTCCGGATCCTGAACGAGCACCCGGACGAATCGCTTCGCCCCAAGATGGAGGAAGCCGTCCGCCGCTGCCCCAAGCAAGCCCTCTCGATCGAAGAGGACTGACGCCCGCGCTCAGATGGCGCGCTCGCGGCCTTCCCAGTGGGGGTCGCGGAGCTTGCGCTTGTACAGCTTGCCGTTCGGGTCGCGCGGCATCTCCACGATGAAGTCGATCGACCGCGGCGTCTTGAACTTCGCGAGCTTGTCCCCGCAGAACGTGAGGATCTCGTCGGCGAGCTCCGGGCCGGGCTCGATACCGGGCGCGGGCTCGATGACGGCCTTGACCTCCTCGCCCCAGTCCTCGTGCGGGATGCCGAACACCGCCGCGTCACCGACCTTGGGGTGGGTGAGGAGCACGCTCTCGATCTCGGCCGGATAGATGTTGGCGCCGCCCGAGATGATCATGTCGGACTTGCGGTCGCGCAGGAACAGCCAGCCGTCCTCGTCGAGGTAGCCGATGTCGCCGACGGTGAAGTACTTGCCCCGCCGGTTCTCCTCGGTCTTCTCCTTGTCCTTGTAGTACTCGAAGTTGCCGGTCTGCATCGACATGTACACCGTGCCGATCTCGCCCTGTGGGACTTCGTCGCCCGCGTCGTCGAGCACGACGACCTCCGAGATCGGCCACGGCTGGCCGACGGTGCCCGGCTTCTTCAGCCATTCCTCGGCGAACACGATCGTCCCGCCGCCCTCGCTGGCGGCGTAGTACTCGTCGATCACCGGGCCCCACCACTCGATCATCTGGCGCTTGATCTCGGGCGGGCACGGCGCGGCCGCGTGCACCATGTGACGGAGGGACGACACGTCGTACGTCGCCTTCACGTCGTCGGGCAGCGCGAGCAATCGGTGGAACTGCGTCGGGACCATGTGGCTGTTCGTGACGTGGTACTTCTCGATGAGCTGCAGCATGCGTTCGGGCGTCCACTTGTCCATGAGGACGATCGTGTGGCCGGCGTGCAACGCGCCGCCGGCGAACACGAGCACGGCTGTGTGGTACAGGGGCGACCCCGTGATGTGGACGTTGTC
>DASZGY010000113.1:0-37290 GCA_035938395.1 Acidimicrobiia bacterium | reverse complement strand
GTGGGAGTAGCTCGTCAGGCGGATGGGCTCGGTTCGCGTCACCGGCCGATGGTACGGCCGGCCGGCGGGCGTGTCGGCTAGCCGGGACGGACGGCGTCCACGACGCTGCTCGTCCCGCCGACGAACTTCACCGCGTTGGGGTTGTTGCTGTAGCTCGTGGCGTGCACGTAGCCGCCCCCGACCCATATCCCGACGTGCGCGCTCCAGCTGCTCGTGGTGATCAGGTCACCGGGCTGGAGTGAGCCGAGGTCGACGTGCGGGAACGCGCTGCCCTGCGCGCCGGACGTCGTCGGGATGCTGAGCCCGCCCGCCCGCCAGGAGCTCGTCGTCAGGCCCGAGCAGTCGAAGCAGTCGGGGCCGAACCGCGCGCCGGTGTTGCAGTACGACTTGCCCACCTGCGCCTGTGCGAACGCGGCCGCGGCGCCGGCGCCACCGTTCCCGATTGGCGGAGGCCCGCCGGTCGCCCCTGCCGCGCGGGATGCGGTCTGGCTCCGCAGCTCGGTCGCGATGTCGCCCTTGACCTGGTCGAGCAGCTTCTGTTGCTCCGACGCGGCGGAGTCGGCGTCCGCCTTGGCGGCGGCAACGGAGTCGCGCTCGGCCGCGGCGTCGGCGCGGGCCTTGTCGAGATCGGCACGTGTCGCGGCGAGCTGCGCGACGAGCGACTGGTCGTTGCTATTGGCCAGGTCGGTGTACTTCGAGCGGGTGGTGAGATCCTGCGCGTCCTGGGCGTTGAGCGCATCGAAGGGGCCGGCCGCACCGGCGCGCTTGTAGATCGACGCCGCTCGCCCGTTGATCATCGACTTGATGCGGTTGATCCCGTCCTGGGCGACCTTGACGCGCGCCTCGGCGTCGTCGACCTTCGCCTGGGCCGCTTGGAGCTGTTCCCCGAGCGTCTCGACCTTCTGGTTGGCGGCGTTCAGGTCTTTTTCGAGCTGGGCCGCCTTCGCGTGGATGTCGGTGGTGGGTTGGGCGGGCGCGTATCCGGGGAGCAAGAGGGTGAGCGCCACGCCGAACATGAGTGCGGCCAGGATCCGGGTAGGCCGGAATTTCATGTAGAGATCTCCTTGGCTGTTTCCGCCATGCAGCCGGGATCGAGCGTTGCCTTTCGAGACCGGTCGAAAAACAACGAACCCGTACGCCACCGATCACTCAGGACGTGCGGGATCGGGGCACCCTAGACCGATGCCAAAAGCCGATGCCACCCCGCAGCGAACGGGCTGGTCAGAGGGGATTCGCGGAGATGAGACCCAAATTGGTCAGGCGCGAATCAGGCCGGCCAGCCCGGAGCGGCGGGCGGGTCGCCGGCGCCGGTGACCTCGGGCACCGTCCACGCCATCGCCTTGCCGACCTCGCGCGCGACGCGCTGCCAGTCGCGCGGGTCCCATCCTTCGGCCGCGGCGACGAGCGTCGTGTCCTGGCGCAGGTGCACGAACGCCGGCAGACGTTCGAGGCCGAGGCTCTCGATGAGCGTGCGGTCCGGGTCGACGAAGACGAGTGCCTCGTCGGCGGCGTCGGCGAGCACGCGGCGCGCCACCTCCGGCGGACCGGGAACGCAGTAGGCAGTCCGGCAGTCGGCGTCGCGGAACGTGCGGAAGATCCGTCGCGCGACGGGAAGCCACGCGGACGCCTCGGGCCGCGCCGGCAGGATGACGAGCGTCAGGTGGAACATCGTCGACCAGTCGTCGAGTGTCCGCGTGACGCCCTTCAAGCTCGTGAGCTTGAGCGACGGGTCGGGGTTCTTCGCCACGGTCGAAAGGTATAGCGCGGCGGTAGTGTGCGCATGTGGCCGGCCGGCGCGACGCCATCAAGATGAGCGACGAGGAGATCAGCGCCTTCCTCGAAGCCGGGCGCGACCTCCAGGTTGCGTCGATCAACGCCGATGGCACGCCGCATCTCGTGACGATGTGGTACGCGATGCAGGACGGCGAGATCGCGTTCTGGACCTACGGCAAGTCGCAGAAGATCATCAACCTGCGGCGCGACCCGCGCCTGACGGTGCTCGTGGCGACGGGCGAGGTGTACGAGCAGCTGAAGGGCGTCTCGATCCAGGGTCAGGCCGAGATCGTCGACGATCGGGACGACGTGTTGCGTTACGGCGAAGCCGTCTACGAGCGCTACTGGGGACCGCTGAACGACACGGTCCGCGAAGGTGTGCAGGCCATGGGCGCCAAGCGCGTCGTGATCGTCGTGAAGCCGGACAAGGTCCTGAGCTGGGACCACAGCAAGCTGGGGGGTGCGTACTGATGGGCGAGATGGTCACGTTCCCGAGCAACGGCGGTCAGGCGGAGGGCTACGTCGCGATGCCGGAGGCCGGGAGCGGTCCGGGCGTCGTCGTGATCCAGGAGTGGTGGGGCCTCAATCAGCAGATCAAAGAGGTCTGCGACCGGTACGCGACGGAGGGTTTCGTCGCGCTGGCGCCCGACCTGTACCACGGCGAGTCGACTGCGCCCCCCAAGGCGGACGAGGCCGGCCAGCTCATGATGTCGCTCAACATCGAGCAAGCGGCCAAGGACATGGCCGGCGCCGTCGACTACCTGACGACCAACGATGCGGTGACGAGCGATGGCGTGGGTGTCGTCGGCTTCTGCATGGGCGGCGGCCTCGCGCTGTGGCTCGGCACGCTCCGGCCCGACGCGGTGAAGGCCGTCGTGTCCTACTACGGGATCATCCCCTGGCCGGCCGCGCAGCCCGACTACTCCGAGCTCCAGGCGGCGGTGCAGGGGCACTACGCCGACGAGGACGACTTCGCCGACCCCGAGTCGGTGCGCAAGCTCGAAGAGGAGCTCGAAGGCCTGGGCAAAGAGGTCGAGTTCTACACGTACACCGGCGTCGGTCACGCGTTCACGAACCACCACCGTCCCGACGTCTTCCACGAAGAGCACTCGCAGACCGCGTGGGAGCGCACGATCGCGTTCTTCCGCCGCCACTTGGGCTGAGGCGGGTCTAACCGAAGCCGATCGCCTTCAGCATGCTCGGGGGCATCTCGTCGCGGCCTTCGGCGAGGAGCGCGGCGCGCTCGACGTTGATGGCGTCGCGGTCGCGCTCGAGCCACGAGTCCCACGGGCCGGGTGGGATCGCGTTCGGGTCGCCCTTCGCGTCGACGCACGCACGCAGGTAGGCCTGGAGCTCGCGCACCTCGCGCTCGCCGCCCACCGGACCGTGGCCGGGGACGATCGTGTCGGCGAGGTCGACGACCGCCTCCAGCACGTCGGCCCACTTCGCCGGGTCGCCCTGGAACGCGAGCGGGGTCACGCCGAAGAAGCAGAGGTCGCCCGGGAAGCACACGTCGGCGTCGGCGACGAGCACGATCACGTCGCCCTCGGTGTGGCCGCTCGCCGGGAGGACCTCGACGCGGGGGGTCAGCGACGCGGCCCCGTCGATCAGGTGCGTCGCGGGTCGGGTCCCGAGCTCGGCGAGGTCGTCGAACTCCTCCTCGAACGCGCTCATGAACGTCTTGTACGCGTCGATGGGCATGTGCTGGTCGAGCACTTCGCTCGTCTGCGGTGACGCGAACACGCCCGCGTGCGGGAATGCCTTCGTGCCGCCGACGTGGTCGATGTGGCCGTGAGTGAGCACGATTCGCCGCATCGGCAGGTCGAGCGCCTTCACCGCGTCGGCGAACGGCTCCCACTGCGAGCGGACCATCATCGTGTCGACGATCGTCACGCCGTCGTCGTCGACGATCACGCCCGCGTTGCTCACCCCCGACTCGCCGCCGGGCTGGAGCCAGACGTACACGCCGTCCGCGAGTTCGTGCAGCGTGCGGGGTGGAGCGGATTGCGCCACGCGCCGAGCGTATAGCTACGCTCAGCTGCCATGTCCGAGCGCTCGCGCAACCTGCCCCGCCGTTCCTGCCTCTCGGTGCCCGGGTCCAGCGAGAAGATGCTGGGCAAGGCGCCCAACCTCGGTGCCGACATGGTCTTCCTCGACCTCGAGGACGCCGTCGCGCCCCTCGAGAAGGAAGCCGCCCGCGACAAGGTCGTGAAGGCCATCAACGACCTCGACTGGGGCGACGTTGTGCTCTGCGTGCGCGTCAACGCGTGGGACACGAAGTGGACGTACCGCGACGTCATCCACGTCGTCGAGAACTCGTCCGAGCGGCTCGACGAGCTCATGCTCCCCAAAGTGCAGTCGGCCGCCGACGTGCAGGCGCTCGACATGCTCCTCACCCAGATCGAGGAGACCACCGGCCGGAAGAGCCAGGTCGGCATCGAGCCGCAGATCGAGACGGCGCGCGGCCTCATCAACGTCGAGGAGATCTGCGCCGCCTCGCCCCGGCTGGAGACCATCGTCTTCGGGCCCGCCGATTTCGCGGCGTCGACCGAGATGCCCGTCCTCACCGGCGGCGTGCAGATCCCCGAGTATCCGGGTGACCACTTCCATTACGTGTTCTCGAAGATCCTCATGGCCGGCCGGGCCAACGGCCTCCAGGTGATCGACGGCCCGTACCTCAAGATCCGGGAGCTCGACGCGTTGCGTGACTACGCGATGCGCACGCGCATCCTCGGGTACGACGGCAAGTGGGCCTTGCATCCCGATCAGGTCAAGGTGATCAACGAGGTCTTCACGCCGACGCAGGAGCAGTTCGACCACGCCATCGATCTCCTCGCGGCGTACGAGAAGGCGACCACCGAAGGCGATCCCGGCGAGCGCAAGGGTGCGGTCATGTTCGGCGACGAGATGATCGACGAGGCCAGCCGCAAGATGGCTACGAAGTTCCTGCGCCGGGGCGAGCGCGCGGGCATGACGCGCAGTACCCCGGCGGATTGAGGCCGCCGGCCACCACAAGGGGCGACTCGCACCGGGCGACACCGCGCGGGCACAGTGGAGGCATGGACCCGTTGGTCCTCGCCGGGTTGCCGCTCCTCCCCGTGGCGCTGGTGCTCTGGATGCGGCGCCGCCACCCGGGCATGCCCCGCGGATGGTGGGTCTCGCAGAGCGAGGCCGCGATCCTCCACCGGCGGCTCCATCGCGGCGTCGACGAGACCCGCCGCGTCGTCGCCCGGGCGGGCGCCGGTGTCTCCATCGACCAGCTCAAGTCGCTGACCGAGGACCTCGACCGGCAGGCGATCGCCATCGACGGCAAGCTCGTGGAGGCGTCACGCCTGCCCGACAAGGCACGCCACAAGTCGGTCGTCGAGCTGAAATACCGGGTGATCGAGACTGAGAAGCTCGCCGTGCGGGTACGCGAGCTCGCAGTCGATATGGCAGAACCGCAGGTCGAGGACGCAGACGACGGCAACCGCCGGATCCGTGACAGACTGGACGCGATCGACCTGGCACGCCGCGAGGCATACGGCATCGGCCGTCCGTCCATCCACGAACCGAGGGATGGCCACACCTAGAGTCCGGGTCGAGCGGCAGGGAAATCGGCCCGGGACGGAAGAGACGAGCGCGACCGACGTCACCATCCGCAAGCGCGGCCGGCGTACGACCGGGTCTGGAGCGTCTGACGGCGGCTTTTGGGGGCTGACCCGCCGGCAGAAGCGCAAGGATCGGCGCGCCCGGCGTTCGCCGCGCCACAGGTTCATTCTGCGCGCCCTCGCGGTGGTCGCCGCCGTGCTGATGGTCGGCACCGGCTGGTCGTACGCCCATGCGCTGACAGCCCCCGGCACCGATCCGTGGACTGCCCGCAGCGTCGAGTGGTTCAGCGATCACGGCGGCCGCGGCATCGTGAACCGGATCGAGCACTGGTGGTACACGAATCACCCGCCGCCGGTCGGTGGCCGGCCCGCGCACGGGCTCCCGAAGGTGGCGGCGCCGGGGGCCGAAGCGGTCGGCAAGAAGCCGAACGGGCCGAAGACGCCGGCGGTGACCGCTCCGCCCGTCCCGGCACACCTCAACCCGCCGCCGAACGCGCAGCCGTTCACCGATCCGCTCCCGGATGAGGGGATCTGGCATCCGACCGGTCGCACCGTGCAGGGGCTGCCGAGCGTCTACACGACGTTCATGCGTCCCGACCCGGTCCACACCAGCCTCGTGACCGGTCTCGCGTGGATGGACACCAAGCTCTTGCGGACCGTGTTCGTCCCCGGTCTCCAGGAGCCGGGCGGCGGCCCCAACCCGTGGGGTTCCCAGATCCCGGAGGACCAGCGCGCGGGCCTCGTATCGGCGTTCAACTCGGGATTCAAGATGGACGGCGCGCGCGGTGGCTACTACACGGACGGACAGATGGTGAAGCCGTTGCGCGACGGGGCCGCGTCACTCGTGATCACCCAGGACGGCACCGCCAACGTGGGCATGTGGGGGCGCGACTTCGCGATGGATCCGAGGATCAAGACGGTCCGCCAGAACCTCGACCTCATGGTCGACGGCGGGCAGACCGTGCCCGGACTCGACTCCGACACGAACAACAAGTGGGGTGCCACGCTCGGCAACAAGGTGTTCGTGTGGCGGTCGGCGGTCGGGGTGGACGCGAACGGAGGTCTCATCTACGTCGGGGGCAACGGCCTCAACGCCAAGACGCTCGGGGACGTGCTCGTGCGGGCGGGCGCCGTCCGGGCCATGGAGCTCGACATCAACTCGCAGTGGGTGTCGTACTTCACGTACGACCAGGTCTACCCGACGGCCCCCAACGCGGTGGCGGGCCACAAGCTCCTCCCCGACATGCAGCGGGGCGAAGACCGGTACCTCCAGCCCGGCGAACGCGACTTCTTCGCGCTCTTCGCTCGCTAGCCGGTCGCCGTCGCAAGCTCCGGCTCCTGCGGCGCCGGTCGGCAAAGCCGCCGTCGCCGCGCGCTAGCCGGTCGCCGTCGCTGAGCGCGCCGTCGCTGAGCGCGCCGAGCGTCTCCTCGCTCAGACGCCCACGCGCTCCAGGGCCTGCTCGGCGAGGCGGCGGGCGATGACCCGCAGACAGAGGGTCTCGTCGGCGCCCTCGAAGATCGACAGCACTCGGGCGTCGACGAAGTAGCGGGACACGGGGAACTCCTCCGCGTACCCCATGCCGCCGTGGAGCTGCATCGCCTCGCGCGTCACCCATTCGGCGGCGCGGCAGACGTACGCCTTGACCATCGACGCCTGCAGCGCACCTTCGCCCTTGGCCATCCGGCGGGCGACGTCGTAGGCGAACTGCCGTCCCGCCTGGATGAGCGTCGCCATCCGGGCGAGCTTCGCCTGGCTCAGCTGGTAGTCGAACACCGACTGGCCGAAGACTCGCCGTTCCTGGGCGTACGCCAAGCCCGCCTCGAAGGCAGCTTGCATGAGCCCCACGGCGCGGGCCGCCGTCTGCAGACGGCCGTTCTCGAACCCTTCCATCTGGAGGTAGAAGCCGCGTCCGAGCCCGGCCTCGCCGCCGACGAGGTTCTCGGCGGGCACGAACCAGTCGTCGAAGGCGACCTCGTAGGAGTGCATGCCGCGGTACCCGAGCGTGTCGATGGCTCGGCCCTCGACCTTGCCCCCGCCCGGCTGCTCGAACGAGAACGCGTGCCCGGCGGCGGGCTCCTTCTCCACCACGAACAGGGAGAGCCCACGGTGGCCGGACGTCCGGTCGGCATCGGTGCGGGCGAGGAGCATGAGGACGTTGGCGCGACCGGCGAACGTCGCCCACGTCTTCACGCCGCTGATCAGGTAGCCGCCCTCGGTCGGTGTCGCCGTCACCTTGATGTGGGCGACGTCGGAGCCGTAGTCGGGCTCGGTGACCATCACGCCGACCATCAGCTCGCCGCTGGCGATGCCCGGCAGCCACCGTCGCTTCTGCTCGTCGGTGCCGCCCTGCACGATGGCCCGAGTGAGGATCTCGGGGCGGGTGATCAGCGACCCGCCGACGCCGAGCGACCCCCACGACAGCTCCTCGGTGGCGACGACCATGCCGAGGTAGTCGTGCTCGCCGCCGGCGGCGAAGCCGCCGTACTCCTCGGGCACCGACAAGCCGAACCCGCCGATCTCTGCGAGCCCGGCGATGACGTCCTCGGGGATGTCGGCGTTCGCGCGATGGACGTGCTCCGCGACCGGCCGCACCTTCTCGGCGGCGAAACGGTGGAACGTCTCGCGGACGAGCTCGAAGTCGTCGGACAGGTGCTGGGGGCCGGTCCCGTCCTTGGGGAGCCGTGCCGCGATCGATTCGAGGAACTCGGGCGAGCGGCGGTCGGCGACGAAGTCGAGCGCGGGCTTGAGCGAATCGGCCGAGACGCCCCAGATCTCCTCGCGAGCGACGATCCTGCTCGCGACGTCGGCGACCACGTCGGCGACGAAAGCGCCCGCGAGCATCCCTTCGAGCTCGCCGTGCGCGCCGTAGTCGAGCATGACGCGGCATCCCTCGAGAGCGCTGGCGGCGTGCGCGAGGTCGTAGGCCAGGACCTGGTGCCGATCGAGCTTGGCGACGGAGATGCGCCCGTCCTCGGCCGCGCCGCGAGCCAGGTGCTCGGCCGCACCGGTGGTGAGCTCGGCGGCGGCGTCGACGGCCGCCGCCGCCGCTTCGAGCCGCGCTGTCATGCGGGGAGACTACCGACGGGCACGGCGGACGGACCTACCCGCCCGATCTCGCCTCGTCAGCGGCGGGAGCTGCCCGTCGTCGACCTCGTCGTCGCAGTGGGCGCGTCTCGCCGCGACCCCGGTACGGAAGAGCTCCCCGGCGCCTCGATGGTCGCCTTGACCGCGCCCGGCACCGCCTGCTGCGTGATCCGGCACGTAGCGTCGAGGCGCTCGAACACCGTCTCGGCGAGCAGGTCGCCCCCTTCGGGAGTGAGGTGGATGCCGTCGGCGCCCCGCACGCGCGCGACCTTGCCGCCCGGGACGGGCAGCATCGACGCGTACGTCCCGTCGGGCGCTGAGAACAGGGTGTACGCGTCGACGTACGTGACGTCGGGGTGCTTCGCCGCGACCTCGCGGAAGACGTCGTTGACGCCCTGCACACGTTCCGAGTACGTGGCGTCGGCCATCACGGGGGCGCCGACCCAGTACACAGCGCGGCCGTTCCCCCCGATGACGGTCAACATCTCTTCGACGAGCGCCGAGTACTGCGCGCGCCATCCCGGATCGCGCGTGGCTCCTTCGGGGAGGTTCTGCGCGTCGTTGGCGCCGACGATGAAGACGGTGACCTCGGGGTTGTAGAGCGACATGTCGTCGGCGCCGTGCTGGGGCCAGTTCACGAAGTCCGGCGACAGCAGCCCGCTGGAGACGCGGGAGTCGAAGACGGGCTGCACGACTCCGGTGGACCCGGCGCGCCGGCCGAGCGAAGGGCCGAGCGATCCGGCCAGCGAGTCGCCCCCGATCCAGAGTCGCAACGGGTCGTCTGGGTTCAGTGGCGCGCGGCATGTCTGCGCGGCCGCAGTCCCGGCGACGGGGGCAGTGGTCGGTACCGATCGCGACACGCGGTGACCGCCTCGATCGTCGTGTTGCAGCGGGCCGGTCACGGCGTACGCGGTGCCGGCAGCGAGCACCACGACGGCGACTCCGACGATGAGGCTGCGTCGCCAGATGCGCCGCCGGCGGGACCGCTGCTCGCGACGGGACGCGTTCGGCGTGGTGTCGTCGGACGGCATGGTTCAACGGTTCCGGTCGAGGGACCCCGGGCGAGCGTATCGGCGGCGAGCGCCGCCGCCGCGTCTTCTTGCTTCTACGCCGGCTCGGCCGCCTGGTCGAGCTGGGTGCGGTACAGGTCGGCGTACAGCCCGCGCTCGCGCAGCAGCTCGGCGTGGCGGCCCTGCTCGACGATGCGGCCCTCGTCCATCACGAGGATCCGATCCGCGTTCACGATCGTCGACAACCGGTGCGCGATCACGAGCGCGGTGCGGCCGCGCAGCGCCTCGGCGAGGGCCCGTTGGATCGCGAGCTCCGACTCGGAGTCGAGATGCGACGTCGCCTCGTCGAGGATCACGATCGCCGGGTCCTTCAACAGCATCCTCGCGATCGCGAGTCGCTGCTTCTCGCCGCCGGACATCCGGTAGCCGCGCTCGCCGACGAACGTGTCGTAGCCCTCGGGGAGGCTCATGATCAGGTCGTTGATCCTGGCCGCCTTGCACGCGGCGACGATCTCGTCGTCGGTTGCATCAGATCGCGCGTACCGCAGGTTGTTGATGATCGTGTCGTGGAACAGGTGCGGGTCCTGCATGACGACCCCGACCGCATCGCGCACGGAATCGAGCGTGAGATCACGCACGTCGTGGCCGTCGAGGAGTACCCGGCCTTCGCTCACGTCGGCGATCCTCGGAACGAGCATCGCGGTGGTCGTCTTGCCCGCTCCCGACGGTCCGACCAGTGCGACGAGCTCACCGGGCTCGATGGCGAGCGACACGTCGCGCAGGATCCAGCCGCTCTCCACCTCGTCGTCGGGGACGGCGCCCTCCTGGAGGGAGGGGAGGGACGTCACGGCGGCGGGCGGGTGCCGGAACCACACGTGATCGAGCTCGACGCGTCCCTTCGGCGCGACCAAGTCGAAGGCGCCGGGCCGGTCGTGGACCAACGGGGCGAAGTCGAGCACCTCGAACACGCGCTCGAACGACACCAACGTGGTCAGCACGTCGACGCGGGCGTTCGTGAGCTGCGTGAGCGGCTGGTAGATCTGGGTGACGTACACCGCGAAGGCGGCCACCGTGCCGATCGACAACGATCCGGAGATCACCAGGTTGCCGCCGACGTAGTAGACGATCGCGGTACCGATCGAGGCGACGAGGCCGAGCGCGACGAACAGCACGCGCGAATACATGGCGCTCGTGACGCCGATGTCGCGGACGCGCTCGGCCCGATCCGAGAACTGCTCGAGCTCGCGGTCCTGCTTGCCGAAGAGCTTGACGACGAGCGCGCCGGCGACGTTGAAGCGCTCGGCGGCGGTGTTGTTCATCGACGCGTTCAGCTGCATGCCCTCGCGGGTGATGCCCACGAGCTTCCGACCGATGCGCCGAGCCGGGATGATGAAGGCGGGCAGGACGATGAGCGTCAGGATCGTCAACCGCCACTCGAGCCCCAGCATGACGGTGAGCGTCACGGCGAGGCCGATGATGTTGCCGACGACGGTCCCCAGCGTGTTGGTGATCGCCTGCTGGGCCCCGATCACGTCGTTGTTCATGCGGGACATGAGGGCGCCCGTCTGGGTGCGAGTGAAGAACGAGACCGGCATCCGCTGGACGTGGTCGAACAGCTTCGTGCGCATGTCGAAGATGAGGCCCTCGCCGATGCGGGCCGAGTACCAGCGCTGCCAGAGGTTCAGCGCCGCGTTGGCGATCGCCAGCCCCACCGCGCTCAGGGCCAGCCACGTGACCAGCAGCCGGTCCTTCTGGGGCACGGCGGTGTCCAGCAGTGACCGGAACAGCAGCGGGGGGATGGCGACCACGATCGAGGCCGCGATCGCCGTGATGAGGAAGCCGACGAGCAGCCGCCGATAGGGGCGCGCGAGGCGGAAGACCCGTCGGACGAGGGCCCGGTCGATGCGTTTGCCCGCCACCGCATCCGGATCGCTGCGGAAGCTCCGCATCGCCTGATACATCATCTAGCGGTCAAACGTACCGGCGTACCCGGGGATTCCCTCTCCCCTTCGTCGCCGTCGCAAGCTCCGGCTTTGCGACGGCGGTCGGCAAAGCCGCCGCCGACGCCGGTTCGCGCGAGAATGCACGCCGTGATTCCAGGGCAGGAAGACACGGCGAGGTGAATACCGCGACGTGGCCGTTGGTCGGGCGGGTCGCCGAGCTCACGCAGGTGGCGGCGGCGATGGACGGCCAATCCGGCGGCGTGCTGTTCGCAGGCCCCGCCGGCGTCGGCAAGACCCGGCTCGCCTTCGAGTGTCTGGGCGTCGGGGCCGGGCGCGGGTACCGGACCGCGCACGTCCGTGCCAACCGGAGCTCGGCCACGATCCCGTACGGCGCCTTCGCCGCGCTGCTCCCGCCGGCGACGAGCCGCGAGTCCGAGAGTCGCGGCGACCTGCTCCGCTACTTCGCCGAGGCGATCCTCGACGACCCCGACGGCCGGCCTCTGATGCTCCTCGTGGACGACGCCCAGGACCTCGACGACGCGTCGGCTGCGTTGCTCCTGCACCTCGTCCTGGACGGAGGCGTGTTCCCGGTCGTGACGCTGCGCACGGGCGAGCCGGCCCCCGAGTCCGTGGTCATGCTCTGGAAAGACGAGCTGCTCGAGCGCATCGAGGTGTCGCCGCTGACGGTCGCCGACATCGCGATGCTGGCCGTCGACGTGCTGGGCGGTCCCGTCGACGGCACCACCGTCCACGCGTTTCGCACCACGAGCGAGGGGAACGTCCTGTTCCTGCGCGAGCTGATCATCTCGGCGGTGGCGTCGGGGTCCCTCACCGACGAGCGGGGGATCTGGCGGTTGCAGGGCTCGCTGGCTGCGTCGCCGCGCCTGACCGAGCTGGTCGGAATGCGCCTGGGCACGCTCGACGACGCCGAGCGCGACGCGCTCGAGGTCGTGAGCGTCGGCGAGCCCGTCGCGCTCGAGACCACCGTCGCGCTCGCCGGCCGCGCGTGCATCGATCGCCTCGAAGCCCGCGCTCTCGTCGACATCGAAGCCGAAGGCAATGCCCGGCAGGTGCGCATGGGCCACCCGCTCTACGGCGAGGTCCTGCGGGCCGACCTGACGTCGGGTCGCTACGAGCGGATCTGCCGCCTCCTCGCCGACGCGGTCGAGAACGCCGGTGAGCTGTCGGCCGAGGACGCGCTGCGGGTCGCCGTGTGGCGGCTCGAGAGCGGCGACACCGAGCACGTCAACCTGTTGATGATCGCAGCGCGTCAGGCAGGTTTCTCGTTCGACTTCCCGCTGGCGCGGCGGCTCGCCCGCGCCGCCTGGGACGCGGGCGCCGGCGTCGAGGCGGGCCACCTGCTCGGCGGGATGCTCGACACGCTCGGCGAGCACGAGGCGGCGGAGGACGTCCTCCGCGTCGTCGAGGCCGAGGCCGACACCGACGAGGACCGGGCGCGGATCTCCGAGGCGCGGGTGGCGAACTTGTTCCGGGGGCTCGGGCGGACCGCCGACGCCGAGGAGGTCACGATCGCCGCCGAACGCGCGATCAAGGACCCGAACTTGCGCGCCGAGCTCACCGGCCAACGCGCGATCCACGCGCTGTTCGCGGCGGACATGGGCGAGGCGCTCGCACTGGGCGAGCCGCTCGTCGACGAGACGCAGTACCCCGGCCGCGTCGTCGTCAAGGCGGCGCTGGCAGTCGGCACCGCGCTCGCGCTCGCGGGCCGGACATCCGATGCGATCCGGGTCGCGGACCGCGCCTTCGAGCTGCGGATCGAGCTCGGGAACCAGGTGCAGATGGCCGGCCCGGGCGTCTATCTCGTGGCGCGGGCGCTGGCGCTCGCCGAAGCCGGTCGGCTCGAAGAGGCGGAGGCGACCGCCCAGGCGGGCTACGACGGCGCCGTCGAGTCACAGGTGCTCGAAGGCCAGGGCTGGTTCACCGTGATGCTCGGCCGCACGTGCCTGCTCCAGGGCCGTGTGGTCACCGCAGCCCGGTGGTTGCGAGAGGCGGCGGTCCTCTGGGGTGAGCTGTCGCACGCGAGCGCGCGTTGGGGATTCGGCGGCCTCGCGCACGCGCTCGCGCTGAGCGGCGACCTCGACGCCGCCGAGGCCGCGCTCGAGGACCTCGACGCCGAACCGCTCACGCCGATTCGCATGATGGACGTCGACATCGAGCGCGGCCGCGCCTGGTACACGTGGTTGCGCGGCGAGCACGGGCGCGCCCTCGGAATGCTCCGCGCCGCCGCGGACGCCGGCGTCGAGGGCGGGCAGTTCGCCCTGGCGGCGGGCGCGTTCCACGACCTGGCCCGCCTCGGCGAGCCCGCCGAAGCGGCCGAGCACCTCGAGCGGATCGCCGAGCACGTCGACGGCCGGCTCATGCCGGCACGGCTCGCGCACGCGACCGCTCTCACGAAGACCGACGCGCCCGGGCTCGACGAGGCGTCCGAGGCGTTCGAGGACATCGGCGCCTGGCTCTACGCGGCCGAGGCTGCGACGCAGGCATCGACGCTGTACGACCGCGAGGGGCTCAAGCGCCGCGCGTCGGCGGCGGCGCAACGCGCCCGATTGCTCGCCGAACGCTGCGAAGGTGCGCGCAGTCCCGCCCTGGAGACCGCTCCGCAGCCCGTCGCGCTCACCAAGCGTGAGCGGGAAGTGGCGACCCTCGCCGCCCGCGGGCTGACCAGCCGGGAGATCGCCGAGACCATCGTGGTGTCGACACGCACGGTCGAGAACCATCTCCAGCGCGCCTACGAGAAGCTCGGCGTTCGTGGCCGGGCCGAGCTCGCCGAGGCGCTGGGGAGCGACGCCTAGGCTCCGCGGAAGCGGCGGCTTTGCCGACCGCTCCTGCAAAGCCGGAGCTTGCGACGGCGACAATGGGGGATCTCGTGGACACCGATCCGGAGGAACGCGCCGAGCTCGTCGGCACGGTCCGACGCTTCGTCGAGCGAGAGGTCCTGCCGGTCGCGTCCGACCTCGAGCACGCCGACGAGTATCCGGCCGCGATCGTCGACGGGATGCGCGACCTCGGGCTGTTCGGCGTGACGATTCCCGAGGAGCACGGCGGGCTCGGCCTCGACCTCCCGACGTACTGCGGTGTGATCGAGGAGCTCGCGGCGGGGTGGATGTCGCTGTCGGGTGTGCTCAACACGCACGTCATGGCCGCGAACCTGTTGAAGGCGAGCGGCACCGACGAGCAGCGCAAGCGCTGGCTCCCGCGGCTCGCGAGCGGCGAGATCCGGGGCGCGTTGTCGCTCTCGGAGCCCGACGCCGGCAGCGACACCAGCGCGATCACGTGCCGGGCCGTGCGCGACGGCGACGAGTACCGCATCACGGGCACGAAGATGTGGGTGACGAACGGGCAGCGCGCCGGGCTGGTCGCGCTGGCGGCCCGCACCGACGAGGGCATCACGTGCTTCATGGTCGAGAAGGAGCCGGGCGCCGAACGCTTCGGCGGCATCAGCGTGAGCCGCAACATCGGGAAGCTCGGCTACAAGGGCATCGAGACCGTCGAGATGACCTACGACGACCACCGCGTCGACGCCGACACCGTCCTCGGCGGCGACGAGGGCCTGGGTCGCGGCCAGCACTTCATCCTGTCGGCACTGGAGGTGGGACGCATCAACATCGCGGCGCGGGCGGTGGGTGTCGCCCGGGCCGCCTTCGAGGCCGCGGTCGCCTACGCGCAGCAGCGCGAGACCTTCGGCAAGCCGATCGCGCAGCACCAGGCCATCCAGATGAAGCTCGCCGACATGGGGACGCAACTGCACGCCGCGCGCCTCATGACGGAGGATGCCGCCGCCCGCAAGGAGGCGGGGGAGCGCACCGACGTCGAAGCCGGGATGGCGAAGCTGTTCGCCAGTGAAGCGGCGTTCGAGATCGCGACCGAGTCGATGCGCATCCACGGCGGGGTCGGTTACACGACCGAGCTGCCGGTCGAACGGTATTACCGCGACGCTCCGCTCATGATCATCGGCGAGGGCACGAACGAGATCCAGCGCCTCGTGATCGCCCGCGGGCTGCTCGATCGATACCGGGTCTGAACGCGGTGGGGGAGTACACGGGCGCCGAGGGCGTGCGCCGCTTCAACGAGGAGGCGCCGTGGGGGCGTTTTCCGTCGATGATCGGGCTCGAGATGCTCGAGGTGGAGCACACCAGAGTTCGGGGGCGGCTCGAGACGACGGACCAGCTGATCGCGGGCACGGGCTACCTCTGGGCGCCGGTGATCGTCGGGCTGGCGGATGCGCTGTGCGCGGCGGGGACCGGCGCCAACCTCCCCGAAGGCGCGACGTTCACGACCGTGGAGCTCAAGACGAACTTCCTCGGCAGCGCGCGGCCGGGTCAGGTCGTGGCGGGCGAGGCCGTCCCCGCGCACATCGGGCGGACCACCCACGTGTGGGACGTCACCGTGACGAACGAGACCACCGGCCGCACGATCGCGCTCCAGCGCTGCACCCAGATGGTGCTGTACCCGTCGGGTTGACGTCGGGGGTTGACCGCCGTACGCAGGTTGGAAGGTCGTGAGGACGAAAGGCGATCGCGACCTCGCGCCGCTCTAGAGCGCGAGCCCGGGCAGATCCTTGGCGAGAACCGGCTCGCCGACGACGAGCTCGGTCTCGGCGATGAGAGGGCCGAGGGTCGGCATGGCCTTGGCCATGGCTTCGCTGGCGCCGTGGGCGGCGAACGCGTCGTCGTCGGCGTAGAGCTCGGCGAACCAGAACATGTCGGGGTTGTCCTTCGCCCGGTTCATGACGTACAGGAGCGTGCCCGGCTCGTTGCGGACCTGGTCGATGATCGGCTGGAACGCGGCGACGATCTCGTCGCCCTTTCCCTCCTTGGCCGTGAACCGGGCGAACAACGAGACCTGCGACATGAGCACTCCTTCTTGGGGCGGAGCGGGAGATCGTAAGCTCCATCGGATGACGGTGCACGAACGGCCCTTCGGGCGGTACTTCGAGGACTTCGAGCCCGGCGACGTGTACAAGCACTGGCCCGGGAAGACCATCACCGAGTACGACGACCATCTCTTCTGCATGATCACGATGAACCACCACCCGCTGCACACGGACGCGTGGTTCGCCGAGACGCAGACGCAGTTCGGCAAGAACGTCGTGGTCGGCAACCTCGTGTACTCGCTGGTGCTCGGGATGAGTGTGCCCGACGTGAGCGGCGTCGCCATCGCCAACCTCGAGGTCGAGGAGCTCAAGCACAAGATGCCGACGTTCCACGGCGACACCATCTACGCCGAGACGAAGGTCCTGGAGAAGAAGGAGTCCGGCAGCAAGCCCGACCGCGGCGTGGTCGCGGTCGAGACGCGCGGGTTCAACCAGCGCGGCGAAGAGGTCTGCTACTTCCGCCGCAAGGTGATGGTCCCCAAGCGTGAGGCGGCGAAGCCCCGGAAGCGTCCCTACACGTCGGCGGAGTGACCGCCGGCTGCAAGTTCTGCCAGATCATCGCGGGGGAGATCCCCGCCCACTTCGTGCTCGACACCGACGGCGTGGTGGCGTTCCTCGATCACCGGCCGCTCTTCCCCGGCCACACGCTGGTGCTGCCCCGGGACCACGTCGAGACGCTGGCCGACCTCCCCGAGGACCGGGTGGGGCCGTTCTTCCGCCAGGTCCAGCGGGTGGAAGCCGCCGTCCGGACGGCGATGGAGGCCCAGGGGAGTTTCGTGGCCGAGAACAATGTCGTCAGCCAGAGCGTCCCCCACCTGCACGTGCACGTCGTGCCCCGGCGGCAGAAGGACGGGCTCCGGGGGTTCTTCTGGCCTCGGACGAGATATGCGAGCGATGGCGAGATGGCGGCGGTCGCGGCTCGCATCACCGAGCGGTTGGTGTAATCTTGTAATCATGAAACCAGTGAGCAGTACAACGCAGGGCTGGTTCGTGGGCCGGCTGCCCGACGGCTGGTTCAGCGGACCCCCCGAGATCACCTACGACCGCGACGAGATCCTCGTCCTTGGCTCTCTTCCTGACCCGGAGGGCGCCGGGGAGGACGCCGAAACCCGGTCGGCCGCCCGGCTCGCCCGGATCGAGTCCTTCCGCGAGGAGACCCGCCAGCAGCGCATCCGCATCGCCGACGCCGCCGAGGACAAGTTCGGCCGCAAGGTGGCGTGGGGCGCCCAGTGCGGTGACGAGCGGGTCGTGTTCACGACGCTCAGCATCCCGGTCATGACCCGGCTGCGGATGAAGGAGCGGGCCGTGCTCGACACGCTCGTGGAGGCCAACGTCGCCCGCAGCCGCAGCGAGGCGCTGGCGTGGTGCGTGCAACTCGTGCGTGAGCACGAAGGCGACTGGATCAAGCAGCTGCGCGACGCGCTCGCCCACGTCGACGAAGCACGCGCCGCGGGACCCGAGGCGCAAACTTCCTGACCCTCTCGCAAGGCGCACGTCTGCGAGACTCGACCGATGGGTGGGGAGTGCCGCCGGCGCGGTGCGCGCGTTGTGCTCGCGGCGGCCGTCTTCCTCGCGGTCACTACGGTTCCCACGGCCGGCGCGCTCCCTGCGAACACATCGGCGGACCTGCCGGCGCTCCCGGCGATCCCGACGCTCGACCCCGCGTCACCGTCGCTGTCTCCGGGCGGTCGCGCGTTCCTGCAAACCGCTTCGCTCGCCGACGCACCCCGGTACGCGCTGAGCGCGACGATCGATCCCGAGGCGGGCAAGGTCGACGGCCGCATGCGTGTCGAGGTACCGCGCCCCGAGCACGGTGACGCGCAGTTCCGGATGCTCGCGGGGCTTCCCGCGCTGCACACGGGCCTCGAGCTGAAGGACGTCACCGTCGGCGGCGGGACGGCGCGGGCCAAACGTGACCGCGCGCTCGTGACGGTGCCGGTGTCACCGAAGGCGTCGGGGAAGGTCGTCGTCGGCATGCGGTTCTCGTACCGGGTACCGCGTGCGGGAACGACGCACGGCCGCCCGCTCACCCAGGCGACGATCGCGCTCCTCTCCCGGCACCCGGACGTCAGCCAGTTCGGCCACTGGTTCCCCCTCTGGCTGCCTCCCGGGGCCGACGCTGATCCCGCGCTGTCGGGCTTCGGCGACATCGGCAACTTCGCCGCCGGCGCCATCATCGCCCGCGTCCGCGTGCCCACCGGGTACGACGTCGTGAGCGGCGGTGTCACCGTCGGTCACCAGGAGTCAGCGGGGCACACGACCGTGACCGAATCGGGAGTCGGGCTGCGCGACCTCTCGCTCGCGATCGGGCGCGGACTCCAGAGCGCGTCCGCCCAGTCCGGAGACGTGACCGTGCGCGCCACCGGACCCGCGAACGTCGACGTCGACACCGTTGCCCGCAACGGCGCCGCCGACCTCCAGACGCTGGCGGGTCTCTACGGGCCCTACCCGTGGTCGGAGCTCGACATCGTCGCGGTGTCGCTCGGCCCCGACGCCGGCGGCATGGAGTGGCCCGGCGCGGTTTGGATCGCGGGCCTCGAGAACGGCGCGGGTGGTGCCGGGAGCCTCACGGTCGACCACGAGCTCGCTCACCAGTGGTGGCATGCGCTCGTCGGCAACGACTCGATCCGCGCCCCGGTCGTCGACGAGCCGCTGGCGCAGTACTCGATGTGCCTCGTCGCCGCCCAGCACAACGACGTCAGCGGCGACTGCGGCGGGCTCGGCGGCCTCGGCCTCCCGGGTGGCGCGACGGCGAACAACTGCGCCGACCGGCCGACGACGGCGTTCGAGTCGTCGAACGAGTACGGGGCGTTGATCTACGACCAGGCGCCCGGCTTCTACTTCGCGCTGGCGGGCGTCGCCGGTCGCGACGCGACGGTGGCCGCGCTGCGGGAGGTCGTCGCCCGTCACGCCTTCGGAGTCATCACGCCCGCGGAGCTGCGGGACGAGATCGCCGCCGCGCTGCCCGGACAGGCAGACGCGGTCCAGGCGCTGTGGGACCGCTACATCGGCGCGCCCGGCTGCGGTGCCGCCGCGCGTCAAGAGGCCAGGAACGTCACGATCCGGTGGTTGACGACGTCGGGCTCCTCGAGATGGAGGAAGTGGCCGGTGCCGGGCACCATCACCAGCTCGAGGCCGGCCGGGAAGTGCGGCCGCAGCTCGTCCTCGACGACGATCTCGGCGCCCATGACGCCGTCGTCGCTCCCGTGGAGGTACAGGGTCGGGACCGGCGTCGGCTGCAGGTATGCCGACTGCACGTCGGCGAGTGCGGGATCCGGGTCCTTGGAGCCGTACACGAACCGGTAGTAGTCGAGCGCCGCCGGCAACGACCCCGGTGCCGCGAGCGACTTCTTGAGGTCGGCCATGAAGTCGGGGTCGGGCTCGTAGCCGGGTGACCAGTCGTGCCACAGCCTGTCGATGATGGCGAAGTCGTTCATCGTCACGACCGCGTCGGCGACGGGGAGCTGGAAGAAGAACTGGTACCACGAGCGCTTCAGCTGCGCGGGGTCGAAGATGTGCTGACCCAGCGCGCCGGCGTGCGGCACCGCCATGTCGGCGAGGCGACCGAACCGCTGCGGTGCGTGCGCGACGGCGGTGTAGGCCGCCATCGCACCCCAGTCGTGACCGACCAGCACCGCCGGTCCATCGCCCGCCAACTCGTCGGCCAGTGCGATGGCGTCGAGCGCCAGCGATGCGACCTGGTAGTTGCCGTCGGGTGCGAGACCGGTCGGGTGGTAGCCGCGCATCCACGGCGCCACGGCGTGGAAGCCCTCGCCGGCGAGTTCGCCGAGTAGCGCCTCGTAAGTCCGGGCGTGGTCGGGGAACCCGTGGAGGCACAGCGCCAGCGGTCCGTCCGCCGGCCCCGCTTCGAGGTAGGCGAAGTCGATCCCGTTGGCGTTGACGTGACCCGTCTCCACAGGTTTCTCCTTGTCGCCGTCGCGCCGGAGCCTACGGCGCGGTCCCGTTTAGCGGGAGGTCGGGACGCTTGGCACACTTGGGACGTGCCCGCGGCCGCGAACGGCAATTCCGACTCTTCAAGAGAAGAAGAGGTCATCCGCACCCAGGGGCTGACCAAGGTGTTCCCCGGGGGCGTGAAGGCCGTCGACCATCTCGACCTGTCGCTGCAGCGCGGAGAGATCTTTGGTCTGCTCGGGCCCAACGGCGCCGGCAAGACCACCACCGTCGGGATGCTGACCTCGATGGTGGTTCCGACGGAAGGCGAGGCGTCGGTCGGTGGCGTCGACGTGATCGCGCACCCTGCGCTGGCCAAGCAGGGCATCGGCGTCGTCCCGCAGACGAACACGCTCGACCGTTCGCTCAGCGTGTCGGAGAACCTGTACTTCCACGGACGGTTCTTCGGGATGAGCGCGCGAGAGGCCAAGGCCGAGGCGACGCGGCTGCTCGAGCAGTTCTGGCTCGCCGATCGCGCGTCCGCCGCGGTGCTCGAGCTGTCGGGCGGGATGGCGCAGCGCCTGATGGTGGCGCGGGCGGTCATGCACAAGCCGGCCATCCTCTTCCTCGACGAGCCCACCGCCGGCCTCGATCCCCAGAGCCGCATCGCGCTGTGGGACATCCTGCACGAGCTGCACGCCGACGGGCAGACCATCCTCCTCACCACGCACTACATGGAAGAAGCGGACCAGCTGTGCAATCGGGTCGCGGTGATGGACCACGGTCGGATCCTCGCCCTCGACACCCCCGGTGCCTTGAAACGCAGCGTCGGCGCCGACACGATCGTCACGGTCTCGGCCGACGACCGCCTCGACGAGCTCGCCCAGCTGCTCCAGGCGCGCGTCCCCGGCGTCACGCACGCCAAGCGCGTCGACAGCACCGTCCAGCTCGGCGTGAAGGGCAGTCACGGTGTGCTGCCCGCGGTCGTCACCGCCGCCGAACAGGGCGGGTTCACGGTCACCGACCTGTCGCTGGCCGAGCCGACGCTCGAGACCGTGTTCATCAACCTCACCGGGAAGGAGCTGCGCGACTGATGGCTACCGTCACGGAAACGACTGGCGCGGAGGCCGAACGGCTCGCCACCGCGCACCGCAGCACGACGACCGCCAGCGGGATCGCGTTCCGAGCGTTGCTGCTCCGCGATCTGACCGTTCTGCGCAAGACGCTCAACGAGTTCCTCCCCCGCACGGTGCTGCAGCCGTTCCTGCTGGTGTTCGTGTTCACGTACGTATTCCCGAAGATCGGCCAGGGTGTCGGCGGCGCCGGGAGCGGCGGCCCCGCCGCGTCGGCGTTCGCGACGTTGCTGGTCGCCGGCGTGGTGGGCGTCACGATCCTGTTCCAGGGAATCCAGTCGGTCGCGCTGCCGATGGTGCAGGAGTTCGGCTACACGAAGGAGATCGAGGACCGCGTGCTCGCGCCGCTGCCCGTGTCGATGGTGGCGCTGGCCAAGGTGACGTCGGGCGCCATCCAGGGCCTGATCGCGGCGCTCATCGTGTTCCCGATCGCGGCGGTCGTCCCCGCCAACCCGGTACACCTGCACGTGAACTGGCTGGTCCTGCTCACCCTGGCGCCGCTCGCCTGCATCACCGCGTCGGCGCTCGGGCTCACGTTCGGCACCCGCTTCGAGCCCCGCACGGTGCCGCTGATGTTCGGCGTCGTCGTGATCCCGCTGACGTTCCTCGGGTGCGTCTACTACTCCTGGACCGCCCTCGGGCCGATCAAGGTGGGCGGGTTCTCGTGGCTGAAGTTCCTGGTGCTGATCAACCCGCTCGTCTACATGTGCGAGGGCTTCCGCGCCGCCCTGACCACGGCTCCCCACATGTCGCTCGCGGCTGTGTATCTCGTGCTCGCGGGATTCGCGGCCCTCTTCCTCTACCTGGGGATCAACGGGTTCAAGAAGCGGGTCCTCAGCTGATGGGGCCGGGGCGTAGTTTGTCCGGGGACGGGTTGTAGGTATCCTCCAAGAATGCGCGGGGGGGTAAAGCTCTCGTTCTACGGCGTGCGTGGATCGACGCCGTGCGCGGGGGACCAGTACGAGCGGTACGGCGGGAACACGTCGTGCGTGGCGCTCGAGGCGGACGGCCACGACCCCGTCATCTTCGACATGGGGACCGGCCTGCGCCCGTGCGGGCAGGCGCTTGCCGCCGATGGGCCGTTCCACGGCAGCGTGCTCCTCACCCACCTGCACTGGGACCACATTCAGGGCCTGCCGTTCTTCGGCCCGATCTCACAGCCCGACGCCGTCCTCGACGTGTACGGCCCGGCCCAGGAGGAAGGCCCCCTCGACGCCGTGTTCGCCGGCGTGATGAAGCCGCCCTACTTCCCGATCACGCCCGACGAGCTCCACGGCACCGTGCGGTTCCACGGCGCCGGCAACGACGACTTCGCGATCAACGGCGCCAAGGTGCGGTCCCGTTGGGTGCGCCACACGAGCCCGACGGTCGGGTTCCGGGTCGATCTCGAGGGCCACTCGGTCGCGTACGTGTCCGACCACGGGCCCGGATGCTCCGACGACCCCGACGAGTTCGTACCGCCCGACGTCCTCGACCTCGCGGACGGCGTCGACGTGCTGATCCACGACGCCCAGCACACGTGCGAGGAGTTCGAGGGCAAACGGCACTTCGGTCATTCGACGGTCGACTACGCCGTCCACGTCGCTCGCGAGGCGGGCGCGCGGCGGCTGGCGCTCTTCCACCACTGCCCGTCGCACTCCGACGACAACGTCGACCTCATGCATCTCTACGCCAGTGCGCTCGCCGAGCGCGTGGCGGGGAACCTCGAGGTGCTCGCAGCTCGCGAAGGCCTGGTCGTCGAGCTGCAACCCGCGCTCGCCCGGTGAGCGCGCTGATTCCCTCGAGAACGTCGATTCGGTGAGTGAATCGGAGAGCGCCGAGACGCTCATGCCGCCCGACGAGCCGTCCTACCGGACGGTCCTCGGGCACTTCGCGACCGGCGTCACGATCATCACGGCGATGGACGGGAACGAGCCCATCGGCGTGTCGGCCAACTCCTTCACCTCCGTGTCCATCGATCCGCCGCTGGTGCTGTTCTGCGCGTCGAAGGACTCCTCGACCTGGCCGAGGATCGAGGCCGCCGGCAGGTTCACGGTCAACATCCTCAACGAGCACCAGGAGGACGTCTGCCGCGTGTTCGCGACCAAGGGCGCCGATCGTTTCAGCCGCATCGGCTGGCGACCCTCGGCGGGCGGCTCGCCCATCCTGCACGACTCGCTCGCGTACATCGACTGCACGATCCGCGATCAGCACGAGGCCGGCGACCACCTGATCGTCGTGGGCCTGGTGCATGAGCTCGGCGTGCTCGGCGACGACGGGCCGCTCATCTTCTACCGGGGCGGCTACGGCCACTTCGACAGCTGAGTGGGGACACTCGTCCTCGCTGCGCGCCTCGCGCTCATCCTGGCGCTTTCCGGGTCGGCGTTCTTCAAACTGCGTGCACTGAGGTCGCTGCCGGCGCAGATGCGAGCCTTCGGCATCCCCGCCCCGCTCGCGGCCGCGGCGGCGATCCTGGTGCCGACGGCCGAGCTCGCGATCGCAGTGTCCCTGGGCGCCTTCCGTGACTCGCCCGTCCCCGCGTTTGCCGCAATCGGGCTTCTCTCGTTGTTCACGGGGGCGGTCGTCGCAAACCTGGCTCGCGCCGAGCCTCCGCCGTGTCCGTGCTTCGGGCTGGCGACGGCAGACCAGCCCGTCTCCGCGTGGACGATCGTCGGCAACGCGTGGCTGTTGGCGTTGGCCGTGATCGCCACCGGGACGGGTGACACGACCGACGACACGCGAGTGCTGCTGGCGTACGTCATCGGTTTCGCGATGACGGCGGTCTATCTCTTCTTGGCCCTCGGCTACGGGCGCCGCCGGCGGGCGATCCGCCAGTAGACGCCGGCCTCGATCCAGCCGCCGGTGGCGGCGTCATACGCGGCGGTCGCGACGATGGCCAAGGCGATGATCCAGGCCAGGAAGCCCAGATCGATGAACACGAGCGCAGACGCGACGACGAGTGCGCTCGTCTGGACCACCACCGACAGCCGCACCGTCTGGCGGTCGACGAACGCCTCGGGTGGCTCGAGCCGGTCGCCCGCCACGGCCGAGAACAGCCGGGGGAGCGGCGCCCGCCGCGGCCCGACCGCACCGCTCACCGCCAGCAGGGCCGTGACGATCGGGATCAGCAGCTCGACCTGGAACGTGAACCCGATGAGCAGCACCACCGCGATCACGCCCTGCTCGAACCGCAACGGCCGGGGATCGAGGCCGCGACGCGACGGATGATCGACCACTACGCGACCCACGCGGAGACGAGCGCGGCGGCGACGAAGGCGACCACGCGCCTCGAGGCCCTGGGTGCTCGGTGCGTCGCCTCCACGACCACAGTCTCGCAATCGCACCGGGGGTCTCGGAAGCCCGCTGGTAATCTCGACGCGCACCCCGCCGAATCCGGAGCAGCCAGTCGCGGGGCGCGAGACGTCGAGGGGGAACTGGTGGATCGCGAGCGGGAGACCCGACGAGCCGGCTGGCGGCTGATGCGGGGCACGCTCGGCTCCCAGCGGCCGACGCTCGCGTTGGGCGTGCTCGCCGGGGTCTCGTGGACCGCCGCGAAGATCTCGGTTCCGCTGCTCGCCGCGGGAGCGATCGACAACGGGATTCTGCCCGGCAACAGCCAGGCGATCCTCGTGTACTCGCTGGTGATCGTCGCCGTCGGCGTGGTGCAGGGGTTGTCGTCGGGGTTCCGTCGGTACTGCGCCTTCCGCATCGCCTACCGCTCGGAGACCGACCTGCGGCAACGGCTCTTCGCCCATCTCGAACGGCTCCACTTCGCGTTCCACGACGAGGCCCAGACCGGCCAGCTCATGGCCCGCGCCAACACCGACATCTTCCAGATCAACCAGGCCGTCATCCTCATCCCGCTCACGATCGCCAGCTCGCTCACGCTCGTCGGCGTCGTCGCGGTCATGGCGCTCCAGAGCGTGCCGCTGACCCTGCTGTCGCTCGGCGCGCTCCCGCTGTTGAACATCGCTGCGACGCGCTTCAGCAAGCGCATGCAGCCGGTCACGAGCCAATTGCAGGAGAAGCTCGGTGACCTCACCGCCGTGGTCGAGGAGAGCGTGGCGGGCGTGCGCGCCGTCAAGGGCTTCGGATCCGAGCGGCTCCAGGAGCAGCAGCTCGACCACGAGGCCGACGAGGTGCGCGACCGGTCGCTCGAGACGGCGCGACTCCGCTCCGGGTTCCTACCCCTCGTCGACTTCCTGCCCGCACTCGCGCTCGTCGCCATCCTCTGGTACGGCGGACACCTCGTGCTCAACGGGGAGCTCCAGCTCGGCTACATCGTCGCCTTCAACTCGTACGTCCTCATGCTCATCTGGCCGTTGCGGATGGCGGGCATGCTCGTCGCCCAGGCGTCGCGCGCATCGGCGGCGGCGGGCCGGCTGGACGCGATCCTCGTCACCGATCCCCAGGTAGTCGACAAGCCGGGCGCCCGGGCGTTGCCACCGGGGCCGGGAGAGATCCGTTTCGAGAACGTCGCGTTCGGCTACCACGGCGGCCGCCCGATCTTCACGGACCTGGATCTCCTGATCCGCGGGGGCGAGGCGGTTGCGGTCGTCGGTACTACCGGCACCGGCAAGACGACCGTCGCCCGGCTCGTCCCGCGCTTCTACGACGTCGACGCGGGTCGCGTCCTGCTCGACGGCGTAGATGTGCGCGACGTCAAGATCCACGATCTGCGCCGCAACATCGGCATCGTCTTCGAGGACACGTTCCTCTTCTCGGACACGGTTCGCGACAACATCGCCTTCGCTGATCCGCAAGCGCCGATGGAGACGGTGCGCGGCGCGGCGCGGCTCGCGGGAGCCGACGAGTTCATCGAGGACATGCCCGACGGGTACGAGACGATCGTCGGCGAGTACGGCTACACGCTGTCGGGCGGACAGCGCCAGCGCATCGCGATCGCGCGGGCGGTGCTCGCCGACCCGCGCGTGTTGATCCTCGACGACGCCACCTCGTCGGTCGACCCGACCAAGGAGCACGAGATCCGCGCCGCGCTGCGCGAGGTCATGGCCGGACGGACCACGTTGATCATCGCCCACCGGCCGGCGACCATCGCCCTCGCCGACCGGGTCGTCCTCCTCGACGGCGGACGCGTCGTCGCCGAAGGGTCCCACGACGATCTGCTCGAGCAATCCGAGCGGTACCGCGAGGTGCTCGCGCAGGCGGCTGCGGTCGAGGCGGCCTCCACCGTGGAGCGGGTGCAATGAGAGGCGGAGGCGGGGGACCGTTCGGTCAGCACGCCATCGAGGACACGCTGACCCGCCGCGACGCGACCCAGGTGCTGCGCCGGCTCGTGCCCTACCTACGTCCCTACCGCGTCCGCATCGTCTTGTCGATCCTGCTGCTCCTCGGGCAGACGGCGTGCCTGCTCGCCGGCCCGGCGTTGGTCAGGCACGGCATCGACGCCGGACTGCGCAAGAACGACGCCGGCGCGCTCAACCTCTCTGCCTTGCTCTACCTGTTCGCAGCGATCGCCGGCCTGTTCTTCGGTCGGGCCGTGATCAGGATGGTCGCCAAGGTCGGCGAGGCGTTCCTGCGCGATCTCCGCTCGCGGGTCTTCCGGCACCTGATGTCGCTCGGCATGGACTTCTTCGAGCGCGAGAAGACCGGCAAGCTCGTCGGCCGCATGACCTCCGACATGGACGCCCTGCAGGAGCTTGTGCAGATGGGGCTGGTCATGTTCGTGCAGAACGGCTTGCTGTTCGTGGGCGCGATCCTCGTGATCTTCCTCATGAGCTGGAAGCTCGCGCTCTGCACGCTCGTCGTCGTGCCGCCCGTCGTCATCGCGAGCCGCTGGTTCCGCCGGGCGTCGAACAAGGCGTACCTGCTGGTGCGCGACCGCATCGGCCAGAACCTCTCCACCCTGCAGGAGGGGCTGGCGGGAGTGCGAGTCGTGCAGGCGTTCGCTCGTGAGCGGGCGTTCACCCGTCGCTTCCAGGAGACGAACGAGGCGCAGTACGACGCCAACATCGAGACCGTGCGGATCTCGGCGAAGTACTTCCCGATCGTCGAGTTCGCCGGCGTGTTGGGTATCGCGCTCATCGTCGGCATCGGCGGCGCGTTCGTGTCCGCCGACATCGTCACAGTGGGCACGGTCGCCGCCTTCGTGCTGTATCTCAACAACCTGTTCGAGCCCATCCAGCAGCTGAGCCAGCTGTACAACACGCTCCAGCAGGCCGGCGCCGCGCTCCAGAAGCTGTTCGAGCTCCTCGACGAGCGTCCGTCGATCGCGGAGCGGCCGGGCGCGGTCGACCTGCCCGAGGAGGGTGGGCTCGAGCTCGACCACGTCTCGTTCGGTTACGGCGCCGAGGACGTGTTGCACGACGTCTCGCTGCGGGTCCCGCTGGGCGAGCGGCTGGCGCTGGTCGGGCCGACGGGCGCCGGGAAGTCGACGCTCGCCAAGCTCATCGCCCGCTTCTACGACCCGCGCGAAGGAAACGTGGAGTACGCCGACGTCGACCTGCGCGACGCGACACTCCGGTCACTGCGGGATCGGATCGTGGTAGTACCCCAGGAAGGGTTCCTGTTCGCCGGAAGCGTGCGCGACAACATCATCGTCGGCAAGCCCGACGCCACCGATGACGACATCCGGGATGCGATCGCGGCCCTCGGGCTCGCGGACCGGTTCGACGCCTTCCCCGACGGGCTGAACACCGAAGTGCGCGAGCGCGGCTCGCGCCTGTCGGCGGGCGAGAAGCAGCTCGTGTCGCTCGTCCGGGCGGCCCTCGCCGACCCGGCGCTGCTCGTGCTGGACGAGGCGACCTCGAGCCTCGACCCCGGGACCGAGCGCACCGTCGAGCGCGCCCTCGGTCGCCTGACCGAGGGACGGACCGTGGTCGTGGTCGCGCACCGCCTGTCGACCGCGGCCCGCGCCGACCGCATCGCCGTCGTCGACGACGGGCACGTCCCCGAGCTGGGGACGCACGCCGAGCTGATCGCGCACGAGGGTCGCTACGCGAGCTTGTACGCGGCGTGGGATTCGCGCGCCGCGATGGGACGCGCGTCCTAGCTCAGCGGTTGCCCTCCGCGTCGCGCTTGATCTGGCCGAGCACCATGCGGCGGATCAGGGCACTGAAGGGGCCGATGAGCCGCCAGTACCACCCGAACTTGCGACGGGCTTCGTCGTCGGTGGACGCGACCCGTGTCTCCGTCACGACGGTCGACCCGCCGCCGTCCCGCTCGCAGGCGAGGAAGTTCCACGCTGCCTTGGCGAAGCCTGGCGTGTTGAAGCCCGTGAACTCGTCGGGCTCGATCCGGTGGACGCCGCTCGAGAGTTGCCAGAACTTCCCGACGATGCCGAGGACGATCTCACGATCCGGCTCCTCGCCGAGCACGACGAAGCCGGACTCGACGATGTCGTCGAGGCGGAGTTGCCGCTTCGGCTTCACCGCCCCCGTGAACAGGTGCGGCAGCCCGCGGGCGAACAACAACGCCAGCACGATCGGGGATCGCGCGAGGTCGAGCTCCTTGACGGCGCGATACGCCTGGTCGACCGGTCCATCGACGTCGATGGCGTGGTGCTCGACGACGTCGTAGTCGGGCAGGAACTCGTCGATCAGCACGCGTCCACGTTCGCGCCCGGCCTCCTCGGAGGACGAAGCAGAGCGTCAGTCCGGTTTGTCCGTGACCCCCGCGGCGTCGAAAGTTGCCATCTCGCCGAGGATGCGTGCCGCCGCCTCCAGCACAGGGAGCGCCAGGCACGCGCCGCTGCCCTCGCCGAGGCGGAGCTCGAGATCGAGGACCGGCTCGAGGCCGAGTGTGTCGAGGATCACACGCGCGGCCGGCTCCGTGGAACGGTGCCCGGCGAAGCAGAAGCGCACCGCATCCGGGACGAGCTGTGCCGCCGTCAGGAGCGCCGCGCCCGCGATCACGCCGTCGACGACGACCGGGACGCGCGCCGCCGCGCCGCCCACGACGAAGCCGGTCAGTGCCGCGATCTCCAGACCTCCGAGCGAGGCGAGGACTTCGACCGGGTCGTCCCGTGCCGGTGTGCGGGCGAGTGCCGCATCGACCGCCGCGATCTTGCGAGCCAGGGTCGGGTCGTCGATGCCGGTGCCGCGGCCCGTCACCTCATTGGCGGCGCGCCCGGTGAAGGCGGCGACCAGGGCCGCGGAGGGTGTGGTGTTGCCGATGCCCATGTCGCCCGTCACGAGGCAGGCGGCCCCGTCGTCGACGAGCCGGCCCGCCACGGCGGCGCCGACGTCCAGGGCTTGGCGCGCCTCGGCGACGGTCATGGCCGGCTCACGGGCGATGTTCCCCGTGCCGGCTCGCACCTTCTCGAGCGCCAGACCCGGCGCGGCGTCGAGCTCGGTGGCAACGCCGACGTCGACGACGATCACGCGCGCACCCGTCTGGCGTGCGAGCACGTTGATCGCGGCGCCGCCGGCGAGGAAGTTCTGGACCATCTGGGCCGTGACGTCCTGCGGCCACGGGGTCACACCCTCGGCCAGCACGCCGTGGTCGCCGGCGAACACCGCCACCGCGGCCGGCACCGGGAGCGGTGGTGGGGACTCGCCGGCGATCGCCGCGAGCCGGACGCCGATCGCCTCGACTCGTCCGAGCGAGCCACGAGGTTTCGTGAGCCGGTCGTGGTGCTCGGCCGCAGCGCGGCCAGCGTCGTCGTCGAGCTCGCCGACTTCTGCGGCCGCGGCCTCGAACGCGTTCGCTGTTCCCTTCATGCGATGACCTCCCGTAGTGCGTGCTCCAGCGCGCCGGCCGACAGCTCGGCCAGCCTCAGATAGCGCGCGCCCATCTCCTCGGCCAGCTCGACCGCGAGGCCGAGGCGGCCGGCGCCGTTCTCGGCGTCGACGACCACGGCATCGACACGGCGGGCGCGCACCGTTGCCGCCGCGCGTCGTGCCGCCGCGACCGGGTCGCCGGCGGACGCCGCGGTCGCCCGGCCGTCGCTCACCAGCACCAGCAGCGGCCGCTGCCCCGAGCCGCGGTTGGCGGGGCTGCTCGCGACGGCCAGCGCGGCGTCGATGCCGGCGGCGAGGGGGGTGCGCCCGCCGGTGGGAAGATCGGCGAGGCGGGCCCGCGCGACCTCGACGCTGCCGGTCGCGCGCAGCAGCACCTCGGCACCGTCGCCGCGAAAAGCCACTAGCGCGACCCGGTCGCGCCGCTGATAGGCGTCGACGAGCAAGCCGAGCACGGCGCCCTTCACGGCTTCCATCCGTCGCGGCGCGCCCATCGACCCGGACGCGTCCACCGCCAGCACCAGGAGGTTCCCGGTCCGCTGCTCACGCCGGGCCTCGCGGAGATCCTCTGCGCACACCGCCGGACCATCCGGATCCCGCGCCCGCCGCTCGGCGACGGCGCGGGCGGTGGCGGCGACGGCGACCGCGCCGAGCGGCCCGTCCGGCACCCGGTCGCCGACCAGGCGGCCGCGGCTGCCATCGCCCGGTGATCGGCGCCCGGTTGCTTCGCTCGCGGCGCGGCTCGCGCGCAGGGGGACGACCCGTTGCGGCGGGAGATCGGGTGTGGCGACCCGTTCCGGGTCGGTCCCGCTCGCGCCGCGATCGTCGGCCTCGTCCGGCTGGTCGAGGGTGTCGAGCGCCTCGTCGATCCCGTTCTCCCGCGGCTCGTCGAACGGTGTGCGGCGCTGCCGGTGGGCGAGTGCCATGGGCGCGACGCGCCGGACGTCGTCGGCGGTGGCCTCGTCGCGACCCTCCCACCCTGCGAGTGCCGCCGCGGCCCGGGTGATGACGAGGTCGGCGCGCAGCCCGTCGACGCCGGCCGCCGCGCACAGCGCGCCGACGCGCGCCATGAGCGCGTCGGGCACGCGCGCGGCGGTGGTGCAGGCGAGGCGGGTGCCGAGCTCCTGTTCTGCGGACGCGTGTCGCGGCGCGACACCGGCGGGGTCGGCGTCGAAGTCGAGGCGCCGCCGTACCGCCTCGGCGCGATCGACGGGGTCGGTGCTCGTGGTCACCTCGACCGCCAACCCGAAGCGGTCGAGCAGCTGTGGTCGCAGCTCGCCCTCCTCGGGGTTCATGGAGCCGATGAGCACGAAGCGCGCCGCGTGCTCGTGGGAGATGCCTTCGCGCTCGACGCGATTCACGCCAGATGCGGCGACGTCGAGGAGCACGTCGACGAGGTGGTCGGGGAGCAGGTTGACCTCGTCGACATAGAGCACGCCCCCGTGCGCGGCCGCGAGCAAGCCGGGCTCGAAACGCCGGCCATCGCCGGTGAGGACAGCTCCGAGGTCGAGCGTGCCGATGAGACGGTCCTCGGTGGCGCCGAGCGGCAGGTCGACGAACGGCGCGTCGCCGGGCAGCAAGGCAGCGAGACCGCGCGCCAGTGTCGTCTTCGCCGAGCCCTTCTGGCCCCGGAGCAGCACGCCACCAATTGCGGGGTCGATGGCCGCGAGGAGGAGCGCGAGCTTGGCGTCGTCGTGCCCGACCACGGCGCTGAACGGGAACATCGCCGGCTTCGTCGCGTTCATCGGGACTCCTCCCATCCCTCGGCTTCGAGCAGCGCGGAACGGAGCGTGTCGAGCGCGCCGGCACTCGCGTGCCACAGGCCGCGCTCGTTCGCCTCGAGGAGGCGCTCGGCGATCGCGCGCAAGGCCCACGGATTCGAGCGTTCGAAGAACTTCCGGACGTCGGGGTCGGCGACGTAGGCGTCGGTGACGCGCTCGTACATCCAGTCCTCGACGACGTGCGTCGTGGCGTCGTAGCCGTAGAGGTAGTCGACGGTGGCGGCGAGCTCGAAGGCGCCCTTGTAGCCGTGGCGCTGCATGGCGGCGATCCACTTCGGGTTCACGACGCGGCTGCGCACGACGCGTGCGGCCTCCTCGGCGAGGGAACGGACCCGGGGCCGCGCCGGATTGGCGGAGTCGCCGAACCACGCCTTCGGGGAGTCGCCGGTGAGCGCGCGCACGGTGGCGACCATGCCGCCGTGATCCTGCAGGTAGTCGTCGGAGTCGAAGATGTCGTGCTCGCGGTTGTCCTGGTTCTTGACGGCGACGTTGATCGCCGCGAACCGACGACGCATCGCGTCGCCGGCCGTGACGCCGAACCCCCGACGGCTGTACGAGTAGCCGCCCCACGCGAGATAGACGGCGGCGAGATCGTCGTCGGTCGCCCAGTCGCCCGACTCGAGCAGGGGGAGGATGCCCGACCCGTAACCGCCCGGCGCCGGACCGAACACACGCGGGTCGTCACCGGCGTGGGCGCGCACGTGGTTCGACTCCGGTGGCTCGTCGAGGTCGGCGACGAGCGCGGCGGCCTCGTCGAGCAGCTGCACGAGGCCGGGGAACGCGTCACGGAAGAAGCCGGAGATGCGCACGACGACGTCGATCCGCGGCCGCCCGAGCTCGGCGAGCGGGATGGGCTCGACGCCGGCGAGGCGTCCCGACTCCTCGTGCCAGCGGGGTCGGACACCGAGGAGCGCGAGCGCCTCGGCCACGTCGTCGCCCTGCGTGCGCATCGCCGACGTGCCCCAGATCACGAGGCCGACGGTCTCGGGCGCGGCGCCGTCCTCGGCGAGGTGGCGCGCGACGAGCTCGTCGGCGAGACGGCATCCGACGTCCCACGCCAGCGGCGACGGCAGCGACTTCGGGTCGACCGAATAGAAGTTGCGGCCCGTCGGCAGGACGTGCGCCATGCCGCGGCTCGGCGCGCCGCTGGGCCCGGCGGGCACGTAGCCGCCGTCGAGGCCGTGCAGGAGGTTGGCGATCTCGTCGGGCGTGCCGCGCAGCGCGGGCACCAACCGTTCGCAGACCCAACACAGCGTCGGGTCGGCGCCCCCGTCGCGCCAGCCGTCGCGCTGGAGGGCGGCGAGCCGCCCGCGACAGCGCTCTTCGACGGCGTCGACGTCGGCGCGCCGCTCGAGGCCGACGCCGAGCTCGCACGCAACGGTCTCGCGCAGCGACGGCACGCCCACGTTCGGGAGGCGGGTGATCGCCAACACGAGGTCCAGCTCGGCCTCACCCGTCGGAGCACGGCCCAACGTGTGCAGGCCGCCGCGGATCTGCGCGTCCTTCAGCTCGCACAGGTAACCGTCGACGTGCAGCAGGAAGTCGTCGAACTGGTCGTCGTCAGGGGCCTCGGCGCGTCCGAGGTCGCGGTGGATCTCGGCGTCGACGAGCAGGTCCCACACTTTCTGCCGCACGGCGGCCACCTTCGACGGGTCGAGTGCCTGCACCTGCGCGTGCTCGTCGAGCAGCTGTTCGAGCCGGGCGAGCTCGTCGTAGGCGTCGGCGCGGGTGAGCGGCGGCACCAGGTGGTCGACGATCACCGCGTGAGCGCGGCGCTTGGCCTGCGTCCCCTCGCCGGGGTCGTTGACGACGAAGGGATAGAAGAGCGGCAGATCGCCGAGGGCGGCGTCGGGCGCGCACGCGGCCGAGAGCCCGACGCCCTTGCCCGGGAGCCACTCGAGCGTGCCGTGCTTGCCCGCGTGCACGACCGCAACCGCTCCGAAGCCCGTCTCCAGCCAGCGATAGAAGGCGAGGTAGTGATGCGTCGGCGGGATCCGGGGCGAGTGGTACGTCGCGATCGGATCGGGGCCGAATGCCCGCGGCGGCTGCACGGCGACGAGGACCCCGCCGAGGTCGAGGCCGGCGAACGCGAGGCCGTCGCCGTCGCGCAGCACGTCGCCCGGGGGCTCGCCCCAGGTTTCGACGACGTCGTTGCGCAGCTCCTCCGGGAGGCCGGCGAACCACTCCGTGTACTCGCCCGCGCCGAGGCGGCCGGGCGCCCGCCCGAGCTGCGCGGGGCTGAGCGCGTCGGCGTCGTAGGTGAAGCCGTCGGCGAGCTCGGCCATCAGCGTGTCGCCGTCGGGCGGGATGCGATCGACCCGGTAGCCCGACCGGCGCAGCGCGTGCAGCAGCTCGATGACGCTGGCGGGCGTGTCGAGCCCGACGGCGTTGCCGAGGCGACTGCGCTTCGTCGGGTACGCGGACAGCACGATCGCCACCCGTTTCTCGGAATTCGGGACCCGGCCGAGCCGAGCGAGGCGAACCGCCACGCCGGCGACGCGAGCGAGGCGGTCCGGAACGGTTCGGTACGCGACGACGGGCGCGCCGAGCTCGTCACCGTCGTCGACGATCTCCTTGAACGAGAACGGCACCGAGATGACGCGGCCGTCGAACTCGGGGATGGCCACGCTCATCGCCGCGTCCATCGGCGTCAGTCCCGCGTCCGACGCCGCCCATTCCGCGGCGGGACGGGTGGAGGCGACCGCCTGGACGACCGGCACGTCGAGCTCAGCCAGTTGAGGCGCGGCCCACTCCTCGCCGTCGGCGCCGCCCATCGCGAGCACCGTGGTGATCACGGCGTCGACGCCGTGGCCGGCGAGCGCCTCGAGCGCAGGCACGGCGCCGCGCTCGTCGGGGCGCAGTGAGTAGCAGAACACGGGCAGCGCGTTGGCGCCCTTCTCCCGCAGCGCCACGCACAGGTCGTCGACGAACTGGGTGTTCCCCGACAGCACGTGCGCCCGGTAGAAGACGACGCCGACGGTCGGGCGGTCCGGGTCGAGCACGGGCTCGCCCCAGATCTGCCACGCCGGGACGTGCTCGGGCGGCTCGAAGCCGAACGCGGTGCCGAGCAGGTGGTCGGCTGCGAACCGCAGGAGGTGCTCGAGGTTGGCGAGGCCACCGAGCGCGAAGTACTCGAACGCCCGCGCCACGACGTCGGCGGGCACGGTCGACGCGGCCGCCAGCTCGGCGTCGGGCATCATCTCGCCGCCGAACGCGAGCAGCGGCACGCCGCGCTCGATGCACGCGGCGCGTAGGTCGTCGAATTGTCGCTCCCAAGCGCGCCGGCCCCCGAGGAGGCGAACGAGCACCATCTGCACGCCGTCGAGTCCGGGTGGCCCGTCGAGCGCAGCCGGGTTCGCCGCCCGCACCGGCGGGAGCCCGGCCGGGAGGCCCTCCAGGACCGCACGCAGGCCGAGGATCTCCGTGTCGGCGTTGGTGAGCACGAGGATCACGCGGCGGCGCCTTCGATGAGCGCGTCGAGGGCGGCGAGGTCGAGATGCGCCTCGAGGAGGTCGGCGAGCCGCTCGAACTGGGCGTCGCGCGCGGCGGCGAACGACACGCCCGCGGGCACGAATGTTTTGCCGGCGCGTCGCCCGACCTCGGTGAGGAAAGCGGCGCGGAACCCGTCCCGCTCGAACAGCCCGTGCAGGCTCGTGCCCAGCACCCGCGCCTCGGCGTCGAGCGCCCCGTCGTCCTCTCGGCCGTAGCAGTCGTCGAGGTGGATCCAGCCCGGTGCGCCGCCACGGCGCGCGACGCGGCCGTGCCGGATCTCGTAGCCGGTGACGTGTTGCCCCATGGATTCGCCCCGCCGCTGGCGCGTCAGCTTTGTCGGCTCGAACACCGTGTCGACCTCAAGGCGTCCGAGCCCCGCGACCTCGCCGCGCTCCGACTCGACCGTGTCGCAGATCGTGTGACCGAGCAGCTGGTAGCCGCCGCAGATCCCGAGGACGACCGCGTCGGTACGTTCGAAGACGGCCCGGTCCATACCTCGGCTGCGGAGCCACTCGAGGTCGGCGACGGTGGCCTTCGTGCCCGGGAGGACCACGAGGTCGGGCCGGCCGAGGGCGGCGGGTGTTTCCACGTAGCGCACGTGCACGCCGGGCTCGACGGCGAGCGCGTCGAGGTCGGTGAAGTTCGCGAGGCGCGGGAAGCGCACGACGGCGACGTCGAGCCCGTCGGCACTTGCCGGCGCGGTGGCGACGGGGCGCGGTCCGGAGAGCGCGAGCGAGTCTTCGGCGTCGAGGGCGACGTCGTGCACGAACGGCAGCACGCCGAGCACCGGCACACCGGCGCGCGCTTCGAGCTCGCCGAGGCCGTCACCGAGCAGTGCCGGGTCGCCGCGCAGCTTGTTGATGACGAACGCCCGCACGAGCCGGCGGTACCGGTCGGGGAGCAGCGCAACCGTCCCGTACAGCGACGCGAACACGCCGCCGCGGTCGATGTCGCCGACGACGATGGCGGGCACACCGAGCTCGTGGGCGACGCGCAGGTTCACGATGTCGTGGTCGAGCAGGTTGATCTCGGCCGGACTGCCGGCGCCCTCGAGGATCACGACGTCGAAGCGCCGGCGGAGGTCGTCGCAGGCGGCGAGCACGGTGTTCAGCAGCTCCGGCTTGTGGGCGTGATAGTCGGCGGCGTCGAGGTGCCCGATCGGCTCGCCCATGACGACGACCTGGCTCGTCCGCTCGCCGGTGGGCTTGAGCAGGATCGGATTCATCGCCACCTCGGGCGGCGCGCCGGCGGCGAGCGCCTGCACGCCCTGGGCGCGTCCGATCTCGTGACCCGACGGCGTGACGAACGAGTTGAGCGCCATGTTCTGCGCCTTGAACGGCGCAACCCGCACGCCGCGCCGGTGCAGCAGCCGGCACAGCCCGGTCACCATGTGGCTCTTGCCGGTGTCGCTGCCGGTGCCGCACACCATGAGCGCACCCCGCATCACGCCGACACCTCCTCGGCGGCGACGGCGCGCAGCGCGCGATCGAGGCGCTCGAGGCCGTCCGGATCGGGAACCGCGATGCGGGCGCAGTCGGGGAGCCCGAACGACGCGCAGTCGCGCACGACGATCCGGAGCGGCGCCAGGCGGGCGCGCAGCCCGGCCGCTCGGTCGACGAGCACGAACGGCGCGTCCGACGAGCGCGGCGGCAGCCCGTGCGCGTGCAGCACGTCGACGAGCTGGGTCCGAAGGTCGGCGATTCCCTTCGACCACGTCGGCAGGTCGGCTCGCTCGAGCAGCTCGGGGAGGAGCGCGGCGGCGATGCCGTTCACCGCCCAGCGCGGTTGGCGCCGTCGCAGCCGGTCGGCGAAGCGCCCGTCCGGCGCGAGGACGTCGCCGAGCCGACGGCCGGGGCAAGCGAACACCTTTGTGAGCGAACCGACGACGACGGCGCCGGCGTCGCCGCGGGTCCAGGCGCCCGTCGCCAGCGGGTAGAACGCCTCGTCCCACACCGCCGCCGTCTCGTCGGTCGCGGCCAGACGCCCGGTCGGGTTGCTGGGGTTGGAGCGCCAGCGGGGC
>DASZGY010000112.1:0-3289 GCA_035938395.1 Acidimicrobiia bacterium | reverse complement strand
CGGCGACCATGTCGTCGCCGCCCCGCCAGTGCCGGTGAACCTCAGGCGTCGCGCGGATCCGTGCTAGCTCGGCGACGTCGTCGAGCGTGGCGGGGCGCAGCCGCACGGACTCCCCTCGCAGGATCGTCATCCGGAGATGGTCACCCCACTCGCGTGTAGACGAGGTCGAAGTCGTGCTCCCAGGTCGAGCCGTCATGGGCAAGCTCCCACCGGCCGCGGATCGTCCGACCGGCATCACCGAACGTGCCCGTGAACCGCTGTGCGAAGTCCAGAGGTGAGAAGTCCGCGGTCGTGCGGCTGAGCGTCCAGACGCCGTCGACGAAGCTCATGGCGTACACCCGCGCCACGCCCCGCGAGTCGAAGTAGTGCTGCAGGTACCCCGGCCCGCTGCCGTCGAGCCCGATGACCGCGAGGCCATCCGGCGCCTCGGGAACGGGCACCTCCCACCGCTGCAGGAGGAACTTGCCTCCCGTCATCCACTCGAAGACCGTCTTCCCGAGCAGGTCGCTCGGCGGCGCCCACGGGGCGAGGGCTTCCACGTTCCACTCGCCGACGAGCGGCTCGAGCGCCACCATCTCCGTGCTCGGGCTCTGTGGCTTCATGACCGCACCTCCTCCATCTTCGACCCCCGGGCGTGGCGAACTCATCGATTTTGAGGTGCGAAGCTTGACCGGCGCAGGAGGTCGCGCATGCAAGAAGCGTTCGGGATGGAGATCCCGGAGACACTCGAGGAGGCGTGTGATCCGGGCCGGGCCGCGCTGGTCGTGTACGACATGCAGGTCGGAGTCCTGCAGCAGGTCCCCGAGCGCGACCACGTCGTCGAGGCGGTTGGACGCGTGCTCGACGCCGCGAGAGGTGCGGGCGTCCGCGTCTTCTTCCTCCGTCACATGTCGCTTCCGAAGAACGTCGCCGGCGTGTTCCAGCTCCGCCAGGCGATGGCGTGGCAGCGGGTCTCGACAGTTGAGGAAGTCGAACCCTGGTTCCTGCGAGAGTCGCCCGGGTTCCCGATCACCCCCGAGTTGCAGCCGCAGCCGACCGACGCCGTGTTGGACAAGATCACCATGTCGGCATTCGAGGGCACGCCCTTGGACATCGCGTTGCGCGACTGCGGGCTGAGCGTATTCGTCGTCGTGGGGGTCGCGATCGAGATCGGCATCGAGCCAACCGTTCGGCACGGCGCCGACCTGGGTTATGTGCCCGTGGTCGTAGCCGATGCGTGCGGGGCGGGCGACGAGGCGGCGGGGAGGCAGGCCCTCGACACCATCCGCTTCATCGGCGACGCGTTCGTCACCGACACCGACACGATCTGCAAGCTCTGGAGCACCGGCGTCAGGACGTAACCGACAACCGCTGGATCGCCAGCTTGCGGAGCTCGTCGCCGCGGATCTTCGCGTTCCCGGTCAACGACAGCTCGTCCTCGTCGAAGAACAGCACCCGGCGCGGGATCTTGTACGCGGCGACTCGGCCCCGCAGGAAGCCGCGCACGTCGCCCTCGTCGACGGCCACGCCGTCGTGCGCGACCGCGCACAAGACGACCATCTCTCCCAGCTTCTCGTCCGGGATCCCGACGGCCAGGGCCGCCTTGAGCCCGGAGTGCCGCAGCAGCGTCTCCTCGATCTCGACCGGCGACACGTTGGCCCCGCCGGTCTTGATCATCTCCGTCATGCGGCCGGTCCAGTGCAGGTACATCTCGTCGTCGACGAACCCGGCATCCCCGGTGTGGAAGAAGCCGTTCTCGTCGAAGCACTCCTCGGGCAGCTTCTTCACGTACCCGAGCATGAGCGTGGTGCCCTTCACGGCGATCTCCCCGATCGCGTCGACCGGCAACGGTTCGCCCGTATCGCGGTCGACGATGCGCACCATGTTCCCCGGCAGGATCGCGCCCTGGCTGCGGTCGCGAATCGCGTGGGGCGTGTCGGCGGGAAGTGAGCTGATGATCGTGCACGTCTCGCTGAGCCCGTACGCGGCGCGCGGGCTCCACCTGTCCTCGACGTGCACGCTCGGATGACGGCCGAAGCTCGTGAACGCCTCGCAGTGACGAATCGCCGACAGGTCGGCGCTCCCCCAGTCGGGATGATCCTCGAGCTCGGCGAGCTGATGCGCCCACGCGTGCGGCGAGGTCACGCGCTCGCTCTCCAGCAGGCGCAACGCCTCACCCGGCTCGAAGTGCTCCTGCAGCACCAGGCACCCGCCGGCGGCGAGGGTCGCGCCCATCACCATCACCAGCCCCGCCGACCAGAAGAACGGGAACGCGCTCCACACCCTGACGCTGGGGTCGAGCCGGAGCTGCTGCGCGAACCGCCAGCTCTGGATCGCCGGGCCCCGGTGCGGATGCAGGACGCCCTTGGGCGCGGCCGTCGTCCCCGACGTATAGATGATGAGTGCGTGATCGGCCGGGGTGATCTCGGCGCCGGACGCCTCCACCAGCTCCTCCGACACTGCGTCGCCGAGGCGGATGAACTCGTCCCACGGCTCGACCCCGCCGCGGCGCCCGTCCAACCCGAGGGCGACGACCCGACGCAGGTGCGGGAAACGGCTGGACCGCAGCTCGCCAGGAGCCGCGCCGGCGAGCTCGGGGCACAGCTCGAGGAGCTGGTCGACGTACGCATGACCGAGCAGCCGCGTCTGCGTGAGCAGCAGCTTGGCGTCCGAGTGACGCAGGACGTAGTCGAGCTCCGGTGGCTCGAAGTACGTGTTCAGCGGCACGGCGACGGCGCCGGCGAGCGCGACGCCGTAGAGCGCGGCGACCCATTCCGGGCGGTTCCCCATCAGGATCCCGACGCGGCTGTCCTTGCCCGCGCCGGTCCCGAGCACGGCGTGCGCCACGCGACGCGCTTCGCGTTCGAGGTCGCGGTAGCTCCACCGCACCTCCCCGCCGTCGAGCTCGTGGAAGACCACCGCCTCGCGCTCGGGGTACCGGCGCGTCACCTCGACGAGGAAGCCGCTCAGGGTGAGCGCGCCCATCCCTTCCTCGGTCTCGGCGGGCGGGCCCCGGAAGGTGGTCATGCGAGCGCCCAGTCCTGAGCTACTCGGGCAGCTGCACCTCGACCGGGCCCTTGGCCATCACCGCGCCGTCCTGCGTGCTCATGACGACTTCCAGCGTGACGAGCGAGACGCCGAGCGTCTCGTCGTGGCGCTTGCCGGTGACCTCGGCGTCGAGGTACGTGACGTCGCCCTCGAAGGCCGGGAACCGGTACTGCACGTTCGAGTGCCGCACGAAGCCCTCGTGCCCGGCCCAGTACGCGACGTAGTCGAGCACCCACGCGCCCATCGACGCGCCGTACCCGTA
>DASZGY010000111.1:0-8140 GCA_035938395.1 Acidimicrobiia bacterium | reverse complement strand
GGCCCGCAACCTCGACTCGCTCGAGCGCTATGCGATGAGCGCCTTCCCGCTCGTGCTCGCGGTGGCGCTCGTCACGGAACGGCCCGACGTCGAACGGCCGGTGCTCGCGCTGTCCGCGGCCGGGCTGGTCGGGTACAGCGTCCTCAGCTTCCTCGGGGTCTACGTGCCCTAGCGGCGACGGCGGCCTTGCCGACCGTCGCCGCAGAGCCGGAGCTTGCGACGGCGCCAAGAGGGTGAGAGAGGCAGGTTCGGCGGGTCGGGGGCCGAGGCTCGTACACTGACGTTCTCGGGCCCCGGTGAGCGCACTGCGCCGGCCCACCCTGTCCGCCAGTTCGGAGCCTCTGCATGACGACGGAGTCGACGGAGCAGCCCGCGCCGGCCGCCGGCGAGCAGTCGGTGCCGAACGTGGTCATCATCGGAGCCGGTCCTGCTGGTCTCACGGCGGCGTACATGCTGAACAAGCGCGGGGTCACCTCGACCGTGCTCGAGGCCGACACCGTCGTCGGCGGGATCAGCCGCACCGCCGAGCGCGACGGATGGCGCTTCGACATCGGCGGCCATCGCTTCTTCACCAAGGTGCAGCCGGTCGAGGACCTGTGGTTCGAGATCCTCGGCCCCGACGACTTCCTGCGCCGGCCCCGGCTCAGCCGTATCTACTACCGCGGCAAGTTCTACGACTACCCGATCTCGGCGATGAACGCCCTGCGCAACCTCGGGCCGGTCGAGGCGACCCGGTGCGTCGCGTCGTATCTCTGGGTGCGCATCCATCCGCCGAAGGACAAGTCGACGCTCGAGGGCTTCGTCGCCTCGCGGTTCGGTTGGCGCCTCTACCGGCACTTCTTCAAGACCCAGAGCGAGAAGGTGTGGGGCGTCCCGTGCACGGACATCCAAGCCGACTGGGGTGCGCAGCGGATCAAGAACCTCTCGCTCTTCCGCGCCGTGTGGGAGGCCCTCAAGCCCAAGCGACTCCGGCGCAAGAAGGACAAGTCGAAGCAGGTGACGAGCCTGATCGAGGAGTTCAACTACCCCAAATACGGCCCGGGGATGATGTGGGAACGCGCCACGGAGCTCGTCACGGCCCATGGCACCAAGGTCGTCTTCAACTCGACCGTCAACAAGATCCACCTCCGCGACGGCAAGGCCGTCGCGGTCACCGCCGAGACCGACGGCGTTCCCACCCGGTACGAGTGCTCCCACGTGATCTCCTCGATGCCGATCAGTGCGCTCTTGCGGGCGATAGACCCGCCGGTGCCGGCCGAGGTTCAAGCCGCCGCCGACGGGCTCCGCTACCGGGACTTCATCACCGTCGCACTCGTGATGCCCGAGGAGCGGGGCTTTCCCGACAACTGGATCTACATCAACGACGCGAGCGTTGAAGTCGGCCGGATCCAGAACTTCGGTGTCTGGTCGCCGTACTTGGTCAAGGACGGCCGCACGTGCCTGGGTCTCGAGTACTTCGTCAACGAGGGCGACGACATGTGGACGAAGGCCGACGAGGGTCTGATCGAGCAGGGCAAGCGCGAGCTCAGTGAGATCGGCCTCCTGGACGATGCGACGAAGGTCGAGGCGGGCTACGTCGTGCGCATGCCGAAGGCGTATCCGATGTACGACGGCTCCTACAAGGCCAACGTCGAGACGATGCGCAAATGGCTCGACGCCAACGCGCCGAACGTATTCCCCGTCGGACGAAACGGGATGCACAAGTACAACAACCAGGATCACTCGATGTACACGGCGATGCTCTCGGTCGAGAACATCTTCGGCGCCGACCACGACGTCTGGAACGTGAACGTCGAGGCTGAATATCACGAGGAGAAGGGTGAGGCCGGCGCTAGCCGGGGCGACGCCGCCTCCACAGGCGGCGTGCCCGGTCGCGCATCCCCCACCACGTGACGAGCAGCAGCTCCTCGGCGAAGATGAACCAGCTCATCTTCGAGTAGCCGCGCACCCGATCGGTGAACACGATCGGGACCTCGGTGATGCGACCGCCCCACGAGTGCACGCGGTACTCCGTCTCGATCTGGAAGCCGTAGCCCTTGCTGCGCGTCGTGGCGTAGTCGATCGACTTCAAGGTGTCGGCGCGGTAGGCGCGGTACCCCGACGTGGCGTCCTTGACTCCCGTCCCGAGCACGAACGCCGCATAGAGGTTGCCGTAGCGAGACAGCGCCCGCCGGAACCAGGGCCAATGTGGGATCTCGCCCCCGGGCACGTACCGCGAGCCGATGGCGAGATCCGCGCCCGACTCGAGCGCGCCGAGCAGCTCGGGGAGCACGGCGGGGTCGTGCGAGAGGTCGGCGTCGATCTGCACGAGGGCGTCGTAGCTCTTCTCGAGCCCGATCGCGAACCCGGCGCGGTACGCGCTGCCGAGCCCCTGCTTCACCGGCCGGCGGAGCACGTCGATGTTCCCCAGCTCGGCGGCGGCGGCCTCGGCGATGTCGGCGGTGCCGTCGGGGCTGTTGTCGTCGACGACGAGAATGTCGGCGCTCGGAAGGGCGGCACGGGTCCGTCGGAGGAACTCGTCGATGTTCTCCGCCTCGACGTACGTCGGGGTGACAACGAGTGTGCGCACGTCCTGAATTTAGCTGCTGGCTACCTATTTGTTGCAGCGCCGGTACAGCTCATAGACACCGCCGCGTCCGAACTTGTCGACGAGGCAGAAGTCCCGCTTCAGGATCTCGTTCGGCCGGTTCGATCCGAACTTCCGCGCATCGTTCGGCTCGTCCCAATCGTTCCAGACCGACGACAGGATCGCGATGTCGGCCGAACGGAGGTCACTCGCCAACCTCGAGCCCGAGCCGTTGGCCACGCCGGGGTCCATCTCGATGTAGTAGGTCGCGGGGTCGAGGTCGGGGAGCATGTAATAGAGGTACGCGTCGCTGTACGGGGTCTTGCGGAGGTCGGTCGGCCCCACGAAGAGCCGGTCCCCGGGCTTGGAGATGCGATCGGCGACGGGCAACAGCTCGTTGGCGGCGCGCGCGGCTTCGGGTCGCCCGTAGTAGAAGATCCGGCCCTTGTACTCGATCTTGTACGCGATGCGGTGGTAGCCGAAGCTCTGGAGCGAGTAGTCGGTGTACGTGCGAATCGTGAAGTACGGCAACACCGCGAACAGGAAGAGCAGCACGCCTGCACCCGCCAACACGTTCCGTGCCCGCACGTGGAGGCGAGGCTTCCATGCCCGGAGCACCTCGGTCACCGCGATCGGGAGGAAGGCGATGGGCACGCAGCTCACCCAGGCAAAGTGCGCCGAGTCGACCCGCTGGATGGCCTGCGGCATGAGCCCGAGACTGAACACCGCCACTGTCGCGAGCACCCGCGGGTTGAACGCCGTCCGGTCCTGACGCAGCCGCCATCGCGCGACGAACAGCAGGAACAGCACCGTGGCGAGGAGGAAGAAGAACCAGATCGTGAGCTGCTGCGCGGTGCTGAACGACGGGACCGGCCACGACAGCTGCTGGATGTTCCCGGCCCGCTGGAGGAAGCCGTCGAGGTGATCCCACGGCGGCGGGATCGGGAGCCTGCGCCCGCCGCGGAGGTAGATGACGGGGTCGAGGATCATCCCGCTGACGGTGGCGCCCACGCCGGCGGTCGCGAGCTGAATGACGTACGGCGACGCGCCGAGGGCGATGCCGCCGAGGAGCCGCTTCGCGCGCGCCCGGTCGAGGCCCCGCAGCATCACGAGCACTGCGAGGCCGACGGCGAGGATCAGGTCGAGCCGGTAGAGCAACGCGAAGCCGAGCAGCACCCCGCCGAGCAGGGCGTAGCGGCCGGCGCGTCTCGGGTCGGCGATCCGTCTGCCTTCCAGCGCGACGGCGAGGCCGAGGAGGCCGAGCGCGACTCCTCCGACCCAGCCGAGGGCCGTGAGCCCGATCGGCGGGACGATGATGACGAGCGAGATCAGCGCGCAGGGGAGCGCCACCGTCCGGCCCCAGTGACGCGCCAGCGCGTAGACGCCCATGACGACGCCGATCTGCTGGAGCAATGCGACGAGGCGCTCGGCGGTCAGCGAGGTGCCGAACGCCTTGTAGACACCGGCCAGCGCCCAGAGGCTCCCGGGCCCGTAGAGATGGAGGAAGTCTCGGTTCGGAAGGTCGCCGTGCAGCAGGCGCTCCGGGAAGACGAGCATGAAGCCCTCTTCCATGGGCGGGCCCTGGCTGCGCAGCAATCCTCGGAGCGGGATCAGGAACGCGAGCCCGATGATCCCGAAGACGATCGCGTTGCGCTGTCGGGGTGTGAGTCGTCGCCGGCGGCGCATCGCCGGCGGCGCGGCCTCCTGCGGGTCGGCGCGCTCGCCGGCGAGCTGCGCGCTCATGAGACGGCCGTCATGCGCCGTCCACAGGTGCGGTCGCGCCGACTGCCGGTCTCTCGGGGGCCTCGGGCTCGCTCCGGGTACGCGGCGCGCGCGACCGGCGCCCCTGGTACGCGCTCAGCCCCGCGTTGATCGCGACCGCTGCCAGGACGGCGAGCACCGGCTCCGCGCTCGCTCGGTAGCGGTTGCTCCCCAACGCCACCGCGACGGCGAACAGAACGATTGCGCACGGGACGATCAAGGGGAACACCTTGACACGCCGACGCCGGAGGATGACCGCCCCGGTGACCGCCAACGCAGCGACGACGTAGAAGCTCAGGAGCGCCGCGACGGCGGTCCACCGCTCGCGCCCTTCGATGTGCTCGTCGAGCTGGAGCTGCTGGTCTGGCCGGTACAGGCCGGTGACGCGACCCCACCGGGCCAGCACCACGACGGGAACCCTCGTCTTGTTCTCCCAGATGTACTCGCGCGCGATTCGGGACAACCTGACGTTTCGCACGGACTGATCGGGGCCGCCGCTCCTCGGTGCCTCGAACACGTTCTGCGTGCAGTCGGGTGAGAAGTACCCGATGAGATCGGTGTAGTAGGTCCGGTTGCAGTTGGCGCCGACGACCGTCGGTTCGAGCCCCGTCGACAGGAAGACGGGACGATCGAAGCGGATCATGTTGAACGTCACCCAGGGGCCGATGGGGATCAGCGCCGCGAGTCCTGCCGCCAGCAGCCACTGGAGCTTCTTGCGGAGATCGATCGCGCGCGTGATCAGGACGCACGGGAGGACGAGGAGCGGGAGCAACAAGACGAGCTCGGCGCGCGCCAGAGCAGCCGCGCCGCAAGCCAGCCCGAGCGCCGCAGCACGCCATGGTGTGGGCGTTCGTAGATAGCGGTAGGCGAGAAACACGCAGAGGATGGCCATGAACATCGCCATCGTCTCCGAGAGGATGAACCCGTCGAAGATCCAGAGATTGGGGTAGAAGGCCGCGAGACCGGCGGCGATGAGCCCGGCACGGGGGCCGGCAACTTCTCGAGCTGTGAGCCCGACGAGCACGACGGTCCCGACACCGATCAGGCTCGACCAGAGCATGTGCGCCACCGGACCGTTGAGCCCGACCGCCGAGGGGATCGCGAGATAGAGAAGATAGAGAGGCGGATGGCTCGCGCTCTGATCGACGATGCCGTTGATCAACGGCTGGGGCTCGATGAAACCGTGCCCTTCGACGAGCAGACGCGCTCCGAGGTGATAGGTGAACGAGTCGCCGCCGGGGAGCACGTCGCGACGGACGATGAGGATGTAGGCAACGCGAACGGCGAGCCCGACGAGTGCCGCCGCGATCAATCCCCGCCGAAAAGTCCGGGTCGTCACGGCAGGTAACGGTAGTGACCCGCCTCGGGCCGGCGCCGGTCGGGATCGCCCGATCAGGCGCGGATGCCGGACCGAGTCTCCGAACAGCTCGCTGCTACCGTGGCGCCTCCATGGCTGAGAGCACTTCGCCGGCTCAGGCCGACACGCCTCGCCGCGGCTACCACATCGAGATCTTCTTGATCAGCTTCGCGGGCCTGCTCCTCGAGGTCAGCTACACGCGGATCATCTCGTTCAAGCTCTTCTACTACTACACGTTTCTCGTCATCGGGTTGGCGCTGCTCGGCATCGGCTCGGGTGGTGTCATCGTGGCGATCTCGCGCCGGATGCGACGCGCCTCGACGGACGCGATCTTGATGTGGAGTCTGGTGTTGGGCGCGGCGAGCGTCGGCGTCGGGTACCTGATCGTGGCCGTGACCCGCACCGACAGTCTCACGCTGTGGGACTACGGCACGTTCGACTCGCTCAGCGGTCTTGCGCGCCTGGTGCTGATCTGCGTGGTGCTCTTCGCGTCGTTCATCGCGGTCGGCGTGGTGCTCGCCACGCTGTTCGGCCGGAGGTCCGACGAGATCGGGCGCCTCTACTTCGCCGACCTGCTCGGCGCCGGATTGGCGTGCGCGGTGGTCGTCTGGCTCCTCGGCTCCATCGGGCCCCCGGCGACGATCATGCTCGCGGGACTGATCATGGCCGGCGCCGGCCTCCGGATCGCCGTTCGCCGGCGATCCCGCGTCGCGCCGGTCGGAGCCGTGTTGGCGGTGTTGCTGGCTGTCGCCGTCGTCGCCCCCAGCGTTCTTCCGTACCAGCGCACCGACGAGAGCAAGGCCGACCTGCGCGACTCCGGCCACGCCTGGGACTGGAGCGCGGTGTTCCGCGTCGACGCCGTCGCCGCGGTGCCGAACGCTCTCACGCTCATCCACGACGGTTTGCTCGGCTCCGCCATCTACCGCTTCGACGGCAACCCGAGGAGCCTGACCCGTTTCGACAGCGACCCGCGTTCCTTCCCGTTCGAGGCGACGGGAACGGCGCCCGGCAACGTCCTGATCATCGGGGCGGCGGGCGGCAACGAAGTGCTCGCGTCGCTGTACTTCGACGCCGGCCACATCGACGCCGTCGAGCTCAATCCGGTGACCTACAGGTTCGTCACCGGGAAGTTCGCGAACTACGACGGCCACTTCACGGACAACCCCAAGGTCAACTACGTCAACGACGAGGGGCGGGGATACCTCGCGCGCAGCGACCGAAAATACGGCCTCATCTGGTATCCGGCGCCCGACAGCTACTCGGCGACGAACGCCGCGACCTCGGGCGCGAACGTCTTGTCCGAAAGTTACCTGTACACGACCGAAGCGATCACCGACAGCTTCGACCACTTGCACCGCGGCGGGATCCTGGCAGCTCAGTTCGGCGAGTTCGACTACAACGCCAGACCGAACCGCACGACCCGGTACGTCGCCACCGCGCGCAAGGCGCTCGCCGAGCGCGGTGTCCACGATCCTTCCCGCCATATCCTCGTCGTCACGACGACCACCGAAGGTTCGTCGGCGCTCTCGACGGTGCTCGTGAAGGAGACCCCGTTCACGCCGGCTGAGGTCGACCGCGTGGTGACGGGTCTCGGCGCCGTGCCCGGAGCAAAGCTCCGCTACGCGCCCGGCCAACCGGTCAAGGGTGAGTCGGTGAGCGACCTCGCCACGATCCCGAACTCCAAACTGGGATCCTGGTACGACTCGTACCCCTACGACGTGCGGCCCGTCACGGACGACGCACCCTTCTTCTGGCACTTCACGCCGTACGACGACGTCATCAGGAACTTCCGCCATCCGATCCGCCAGGGCGACGCCGAGATCGCGCTCGGTGAACGGGTGTTGCTGCTGCTCCTGGTGGTCGCGGTCGTGCTCGCGGCGATCTTCCTGCTGCTTCCGTTCGTTGCCGTCCGCTCGATCTGGAGAGGCTTCCCCCGGAAGCCGAGATCCGCGTTGTACTTCGCGTCGATCGGACTCGGCTTCATCTTCTTCGAGATCACGCTCATACAACGGTTGACGTTGTTCCTCGGGTACCCGACGTACTCGCTGACCGTCACCTTGGCGTCGATTCTCATCTTCACCGGCGTCGGCGCGTTCCTCAGCTCGCGGTGGCGAGACCGTCCCGGACGGGTCGCGGCGGCGCTGTTCGTCGCCATCGCCCTGCTCACGGTCTTCTACCAGTTCGGCTTGCCTCCACTCACCGACGCGCTCCTCGGCTGGCCGCTCGCGGGCCGTCTCACGTTCGCGTTCATCGTGCTCGCGCCGCTCGGCGTGTGCCTGGGCTTCTTCATGCCGCTCGGCCTGGGCGCGGTCGCGGGTCTCACGCGGTTCCCGCGCGAATACGTGGCCTGGGGATGGGCGGTGAACGGCTTCGCGTCGGTGGTGGGTGCCGTGCTGTCGACGATCCTGGCGATGACCTTCGGTTTCCGGGTCGTGCTGTTCCTCGCGCTCGTGGCC
>DASZGY010000110.1:0-1846 GCA_035938395.1 Acidimicrobiia bacterium | reverse complement strand
AGCACCTCGTCGCTCAGGGACTGGGGCGGCAACGCGCAGGCCGAATCACCCGAGTGCACCCCCGCCTCCTCGACGTGCTCCATCACGCCGGCGATCAGGATCTCGCCGGCGCCGTCACGCACGGCATCCACGTCGACCTCGACGGCGTCCTCGAGAAAGCGGTCCACCAGGACGGGCCGCTGTGCGGTGACACCGCCCTCGCGGGCGAGCGCACCGGTCGTCATCGACTGCATCACGCGGCGCACCCCGTCGTCGTCGTAGACGATCTCCATCGCTCGGCCGCCGAGCACGTAGCTCGGGCGCAAGAGCACCGGGTAGCCGATCCGTCCCGCCACGGCCAACGCATCGGCGGTGTTGGTCGCGGTGCCGCCCGGCGGCTGCGGAATCGACAAGCGGTGGCACAGCGCGTTCCAGCGCTCACGATCCTCGGCCAGGTCGATGGAGGCCGGGCTCGTCCCGAGCACGAGCTCGGGGGGCAGGGACCCAGCGAGCTTGAGCGGCGTCTGCCCACCGAGGGAGACGATGACACCGGCCACCGTCCCGCCCGCCGCCAGCTCGGCATCGAGCACGTTCGCGACGTCCTCGTCGGTGAGCGGTTCGAAATACAGCCGGTCGGACGTGTCGTAGTCCGTCGACACCGTCTCGGGATTGCAGTTAACCATCACGGTCTCGTAGCCGGCGTCGCGCAGGGACATCGACGCGTGCACGCAGCAATAGTCGAATTCGATCCCCTGACCGATGCGGTTGGGTCCCGAGCCGAGGATGATCACGCGGGAACGCTCGGACGGGCGGACCTCGTCCTCCTCCTCGTAGGTTGCGTAGTGATACGGCGTGAACGCCTCGAACTCCGCCGCGCACGTGTCGACCGTCTTGAATGTCGCCCGCACGCCTTGGGCCAGGCGCGCCGCGCGCACCTCGCTCTCGGTCTCGCCGCGGAGATAGGCCAGCTGGGCGTCGGAGAAACCCAGCCGCTTGGCTCGACGGAGCTCGGCCGCGCCGAGCGCCGGCGCGGCGGCGATGCGTAGGCGCTCGGCGGCGATGCGCGCGAGCTGGCGGACGAACCACGGGTCGATGCCCGTGTGGGCCACCACCTCGTCGACGGCCGCGCCCCGGCGCAGCGCCGACTCGAGCTCGAAGACGCGGTCCGGGGTCGGAATGGTGCTGCGCGCCAACAGCTCGTCGACCCGCACGGCGTCGAACGCCGCCTCGGCTGGGTCGGCGTTGAGTCCCGCCCGGCCCTGCTCGAGGGAGCGCAGCGCCTTTTGGAGCGACTCGCAGAAGGTGCGACCGATCGCCATCACCTCGCCCACCGACTGCATCCGGGTGCCGAGCCGCGCATCGGCACCGGGAAGCTTCTCGAAGGCCCACCGCGGCACCTTCGTGACCACGTAGTCGATGGTGGGCTCGAAGGACGCCGGCGTCGCCTGCGTGATGTCGTTGGGAACCTCGTTGAGCAGGTAGCCGACCGCGAGGCGGGCGGCGATCTTGGCGATGGGGAAGCCGGTGGCCTTCGAGGCCAGCGCGGACGAGCGCGACACGCGCGGGTTCATCTCGATGATGACCCGCCGTCCCGTCGCCGGGTTCACTGCGAACTGCACGTTGGAGCCGCCCGTCTCGACGCCCACCCGGCGCAGGCAGGCGAACGCGTCGTCGCGCATGGCCTGGTACTCCACGTCGGTCAGGGTTTGCGCCGGAGCCACCGTGATGGAGTCGCCCGTGTGCACGCCCATGGGATCGAAGTTCTCGATGGAACAGATCACGACGCAGTTGTCCGCGGCGTCGCGCATCACCTCGAGCTCGAACTCCTTCCACCCGGCGATCGACCGCTCCACCAGGATCTGGCCGA
>DASZGY010000109.1:0-1867 GCA_035938395.1 Acidimicrobiia bacterium | reverse complement strand
CGCGACAGCCGTCGGCGTCAACCACCGCGACCTGCGCACGTTTGCGGTCGACCTCGCTCTGACGGAGCGGCTTCGCAAGCTCATCCCGAGCGAGGTCGTCCTGGTGGCGGAGAGCGGCATCCACACCGCGGAGGACGCGCGGCGGGTGCGCGAGGCGGGGGCGGACGCGATCCTGGTCGGCGAGGCCCTGATGCGCGCGCCGGATCCCGCCGTTCGGATCCGGGAGCTCACGACATGATCCGAATCAAGATCTGCGGCATCTGCGACCTCGATGGGGCCCACGCGGCGGCCGAGGCCGGCGCCGACATGCTCGGATTTCACTTCTGCGATTCGCCCCGGCGCGTCTCGCCAGAGGAGGCGAAGGCGATCCTCGACGATCTCGACGTCCGCCCGAAGATCGTCGGCGTGTTCATCGACCAGTCGCCGGACGAGGTCCGGCAGGTCGCCGAGTATGTCGACCTCGACATGGTCCAGCTCCACGGCTCCGAGCCGCCGGGCTTCTACGCCGGGCGCCCGGTGATGAAGGTGTTGAAGGTGAGGGATGGCGTGGTCCCTGGCGCGGACGCCTGGCCCGACCCGATCATGCTCGACTCGTGGTCGGCCGACCAGCGCGGCGGGACCGGCCGGACGTGGGATTGGGAGCTGGCGCGGCCGCTCCTCGTGGCGCGGCGCGTGTTCATCGCGGGCGGTCTCGAACCGGGTAACGTGGGCAAGGTCGTGAGCGCGTTCAAGCCATACGGGGTCGACGTGTCCAGCGGGGTCGAGTCGGCCGTGCGCGTGAAGGACCCCGACAGGGTCCGCGCCTTCGTCCATGCGGTGCGGTTTGCCGAGGTGATGTCGTGACCGCGCGCGCTGCACTCACTCACCCGGTCGACGGGCGGTTCGGCGCGTTCGGCGGCCAGTACGTGCCCGAGACTCTGATGAGCGCGCTGCACGAGCTCGAGGACATGTGGCACGAGGCCAAGGCCGACCCGCAGTTCCAGCTCGAGCTAGCCGGCCACCGGCGCGCCTTCATCGGGCGCCCGACGCCGCTGTACGCGGCGACGCGGCTGAGCGAGCAATTCGGTGGCACGCACATCCACTTCAAGCGCGAGGACCTGTGCCACACCGGCGCGCATAAGCTCAACAACGCGGTCGGGCAGGCGCTGCTCGCGGTGCGGATGGGGAAGAAGCGGATCATCGCCGAGACCGGCGCCGGGCAGCACGGCGTGGCGACCGCGACCGTGTGCGCGAGGTTCGGGCTCGACTGCACGGTCTACATGGGTTCCGAGGACATGCGCCGCCAGTCGATGAACGTGAGGCGCATGAGGCTGCTGGGAGCCGAGGTCGTCGAGGTCAACAGCGGCTCGAAGACACTGAAGGACGCGATCACCGAGGCAATCCGCGACTGGGTGACCAACGTCAGGACGACGCACTACATCATCGGCTCGGTCGTCGGCCCGCATCCCTACCCGGAGATGGTCCGCGACCTCCAGCGCGTGATCGGAGACGAGGCGCGCGAGCAGTACATGTCGCTCGACGGCAAGCTGCCCGACGTCGTGGTCGCTTGCGTGGGCGGCGGCTCCAACGCGATCGGCGTCTTCACCGCCTTCCTCGACGACCGGGACGTGAGCCTGGTCGGGGTCGAGGCCGCGGGGAGGGGAATCCGCTCCGGCGAGCACGCGGCTTCGCTCGTCGCCGGCCGCCCGGGCGTCCTGCACGGCTCGTACTCCTACGTGATGCAGGACGGCGACGGCCAGATCCTGCCGACGCACTCGATCTCCGCCGGGCTCGACTACCCCGGCGTCGGGCCGGAGCACGCCTTTCTTCGCGATATCGAGCGGGTCGAGTACGTCGCCGTCGGAGATGAGGACGCGCTTGCCGCGTT
>DASZGY010000108.1:0-3565 GCA_035938395.1 Acidimicrobiia bacterium | reverse complement strand
CGGAGTCCCGCTCCCGATGGAGCCCATCGAGACCGGTCTCCCCGAGCTCGCAGGAACGCTCGGCCCGGCCGGCGATACCGCCGCCGAGGCCATCCTGACCACCGACACGGTGCGCAAGGAAGCCTGTGAGCGTGTGGAGCTCGCCGACGGCACCGCAGTCACCGTCGGCGGCATGGCGAAGGGCGCGGCGATGCTGGCGCCCTCGATGGCGACCATGCTCGCCGTGCTCACGACGGACGCCGTCGTCGATTCGCACGCGCTGCACGAGATGCTGGCGTCCGCCGTCGACTCGTCGTTCCACGAGCTGTCGATCGACGGCTGCACGAGCACGAACGACACCGTGCTGGCGCTGGCAAACGGGCGGGCCGTGAACGCGCCCGTCGGGCCCGGGAGTCCGGACGAATCGCAGCTCGAAGACGCCTTCCGCCGCGTCTGCTTGTCTCTTTCCCTGCAAATGGCGAACGACGCCGAGGGAGCCACGAAGTTCGTCGAGATCACCGTGCGCGGCGCCCGGACCCGCGACGAAGCGCGTCGCGCCGCCCGAACCGTGGCGGAGAGCCAGCTCGTCCAGTGCTCCCTGAACGGCGGCGACCCCTACTGGGGTCGGGTGTTGTCCGAGCTCGGAGTGAGCGGCGCGAGCTTCGACCCGGAAGAGGTCGAAATCGCGTACGGCGACGTGACGGTGTGCCGCGACGGCGTGGAGGCCGAGCACGACGCCGGGCAGCTGGAAAAGGTCATGAGCGAGCGCTCGATCGCGTTGACCTGTGACCTGAACGCCGGCTCCGAGCAGGCGACGGTGCGGACGACCGACCTCAGCCATGCGTACATCGACGAGAACCGGCGCACGTCGTGAGCAGCGAGATCGATCCCCGCGCGCGCGACGCAGGCGCCAAGGCGACGATCCTCGCCGAGGCGCTCCCGTACATTCGCGAGTTCTCCGGCAAGACGGTGGTGATCAAGTACGGCGGCAGCGCGATGGAAGATCCCGATCTCGCGGATCTCTTCGCCCAGGACGTCGTGCTCATGCGGCTCGTCGGCATGAACCCGGTGGTGGTCCACGGCGGGGGCCCGCAGATCAGCGACCTCATGCGTCGCCTGGGCAAGGAGCCCGAGTTCGTGGACGGCCTGCGCGTGACCGATGCCGAGACCGTCGACATCGTGCGCATGGCGCTGGTCGGCAAGGTCAACCGCGAGATCGTCGCGTCGGTGAACCAGCACGGCTCGTATGCCGTCGGCCTCTCGGGTGAGGACGCGGGGCTCATCACGGTCGGGCCGCGCGACGACAAGCTCGGCTTCGTCGGGGACATCCGTCGCATCGACCCGTCGATCCTCGAGCGGCTTCTCCGCGAGGAGCTCATCCCGGTCGTGGCGACGGTCGGCGTCGACGAAGCCGGCCAGGCGTACAACGTGAACGCCGACACGGTCGCGGGCGCGATCGCCGAGTCGCTCCGGGCCGAGAAGCTCGTTTACCTCACCAACGTGGCCGGGATGTACGGCGACCTCGCCGACGAGACGTCGCTCATCTCGCGGATCGACGTGGATCGGCTGGCGGCGCTCGTCGACGACGGCGTGCTGTCGGAGGGGATGATCCCGAAGGCGCGTTCGTGCGTCGACGCCGTCAAGTCGGGCGTGAGCCGGGCCCACATCCTCGACGGACGCATCCCGCACGCGCTCCTGCTCGAGTTCTTCACCCGCGAGGGGATCGGCACGATGGTGATCGCATGACGACGGCACCGACGACCCGCTTCGACGAGATCGTGGCGCTCGACGCCGAGCACGTCATGGGCACGTATGCGCGCGCTCCGGTCGCGTTCGTGCGCGGCGACGGGACGCGCCTCTGGGACTCGGAAGGCCGCGAGTACCTGGACTTCCTGTCGGGACTGGCGGTCACGTCGATCGGGCACGCGCATCCCGTTGTCGCCGATGCGGTAGCAGACCAGGCGCGTACGCTCACGCACGTCTCCAACCTCTATTACAACGACCTCCAGCCCCGGTTGGCCGACCGGCTCGACACGCTGCTCGGTGGGGGCGGACGCGTCTTCTTCTCGAACTCGGGCGCGGAGGCGAACGAGTGCGCGATCAAGCTCGCCCGCCGCAATGGCCAGACGCGCGGCGGCAAGGAGCGCTACCACGTCGTCTCTGCGTACGGCTCGTTCCACGGCCGGACGCTCACGACCCTGGCGGCGACCGGGCAGCCGCAGAAGCAGGAGACGTTCCAACCGCTCCCGTCCGGGTTCCGGCTGGTGCCGTACGCCGACGCGGACGCGCTCGCCGCCGCGCTCGACGAGCGCGTGTGCGCCGTTCTGCTCGAAGCCGTGCAGGGCGAGGGCGGCGTGAACCCCGCGCCTCCCGGCTACCTCGAAGCCGTCCGCTCGTGGTGTGACGAGCGCGAAGCGTTGCTGATCTTCGACGAGGTGCAGGCCGGGCTGGGCCGGACCGGTCGATGGTTCGGCTACCAACACGCCGACGTGCGACCGGACGTCGTGACCATGGCGAAGGCGCTCGGCAACGGCGTCCCGATCGGCGCGTGCTGGGCCCGGGCCGACGTCGCAACTGCGCTCCGGGCCGGCGACCACGCGACGACCTTCGGCGGGCAGCCACTGGCAGCGCGGGCCGCCCTCGCCGTACTCGACGTCATGGAAGCGGAGGACATCCCGCAGCGCGCCGCCCGGGCGGGGCAGCAGCTCACGAAGGCGCTGCTGGCGTTGCCCGCGGTGGTCGACGTGCGCGGGTGGGGCCTGCTCCTGGCGGCCGAGCTCGCACCCGGGATCGAGTCGGCGGCGGTGGCGCGTGCCTGTCTCGAGCGCGGCCTGCTCGTGAACGCGGTGACGCCGACCGCGTTGCGGTTCGCGCCGTCGCTGCTCGTCACCGACGACGAGATCACCGACGCCGTGCGCATCCTCGACGCCGTGCTCGCCGAGACGGGGAAGCGTGGCACATGACAAGCGATTTCCTCGAGGTCGACGTGCTCACGCCGGATCGGCTCGCCGCGCTCCTCGACCGGGCGCAGGCATGGAAGAAGGACCCGGCCGCGGTACCGGCGGCCCTCGCCGGCCAGGGCGTCGCGCTCATGTTCGAGAAGCCCTCGAGCCGAACCCGCACGTCGACCGAGATGGCCGTCGTCGGTCTCGGTGGGCACCCGATCTACATCCGCCCCGACGAGGTCGGGATCGGGGTGCGGGAGAGCGTCGAGGACGTCGCTCGCACGCTGGCCGGCTACTGCACGATCCTCGCCGCGCGGGTGTTCGAGCACGGCACCCTCGAAGCCATGGCGGCGGCCGTGCACGTGCCCGTCGTGAACCTCCTGTCGGATCGGGCACATCCGTGCCAGGCGCTCGCGGACGTCCTGACGTTGCGCGAGCACCTGGGATCACTCGAGGGGCGCCGGGTCGTGTTCGTGGGTGACGGGAACAACGTCGCCGCCTCGCTCGCCTTCGCGTCGGCGCTGTGCGGCATCGAGCTCACGGTCGCGTCGCCGCCCGGGTACGAGCTCGACGACGACGTCGTCGAGCGCGCCGGCAACCTCGGCGGTGCGGTCGAGGTGGCAGTTGACCCGTACGAGGCG